>JAGRIK010000146.1 GCA_020443325.1 Halioglobus sp. | reverse complement strand
GTGTAGGTAGGTGTCCGATACAAAATTGCTTTCCCAGATTGGCAGTAGAAGAACGTTTGCCATCATTTCACACCCGGATGCGGGTAAAACCACGATCACAGAAAAACTGCTGCTGCTCGGTAATGCCATTCAGGTAGCCGGCAGTGTGAAGGGCAAGAAAGGCCCGCATGCAACATCCGACTGGATGAGTATGGAGCAGGAGAGGGGTATTTCCGTAACGTCATCGGTCATGCAGTTTCCCTACCACAAGTGTACCGTGAACCTTTTGGACACGCCGGGTCACGAGGACTTTTCGGAAGACACCTACCGCACGCTCACTGCTGTGGATTCGGCACTTATGGTGATTGATGGCGCCAAAGGTGTGGAAGATCGCACTATCAAGTTGATGAATGTCTGTCGTCTGCGGGATACACCCATATTCAGTTTCGTTAACAAGATGGATAGGGATATACGCGACCCGATCGAACTACTGGATGAGATTGAAGCCGTCCTGGAGATTCAGGGAGCGCCTGTCAACTGGCCGATTGGCATGGGTCAGGACTTCAAGGGTGTGTACAACCTCTATACCGACACGATACACCGGTTCACACCCGGCAAGGGCAGTGTGTTGCCGCCGGATGTGCGCATAGAGGGTCTGGACAGTGAGGAAGCGAGGGCGTTACTGGGCGACGAATACGACGGTTTCTGCGAGGAAATCGAGCTGGTGCGCGGTGCCAGCCATGAGTTTGACCTGGATGCTTTTCTCGCGGGCAAACTGAGTCCTGTATTTTTTGGCACGGCCCTGGGGAATTTCGGTGTGCGGGAAATGCTGGATGATTTTGTCCGGTGGGCACCTGCGCCGCTGGACAGGGATACTGTTGAGCGCTCTGTCGCAGCCACAGAGGAAAAGTTCAGTGGCTTTGTGTTCAAGATACAGGCCAATATGGATCCCAGGCACCGCGATCGTATCGCCTTTTTGCGGGTGTGCTCAGGTCGCTATGTCAAAGGAATGAAAATGCAGCATGTGCGTATTGGCAAGGATGTGAAAATCGCCGACGCTGTCACCTTTCACGCGGGCGAACGGGTGTTGGTGGAGGAGGCTGTGTCCGGCGATATCATCGGCCTGCACAACCATGGCACTATTCAGATCGGCGACACATTCACCGAGGGTGAAGCCCTGCAGTTCACGGGTATTCCGCATTTTGCCCCGGAGTTGTTTCGCCGCATTCGACTCTCAGACCCAATGAAATCGAAGCAGCTGCAGCGCGGTTTGCAGCAGTTGTCAGAAGAGGGTTCAACGCAGGTTTTCTCGCCGATCAACTCCACGGATCTGGTCGTGGGTGCCGTGGGCCCACTGCAGTTTGACGTGGTGGCGTATCGCCTGAAGGACGAGTACAAGGTCGAGGCGCGCTATGAGCCGGTGAATGTTTACACAGCGCGCTGGATCACCTGTGATGACAACCGCAAGCTGGAAGACTTTCGCAAGAAGGCCGCCGAACATCTCTCAATAGACGGCGGTGGTCATCTCACTTACCTGGCGCCAACCCGGGTCAATCTGGCTCTGATGGAGGAGCGGTGGCCCGAGCTGAATTTCAGGGCCACGCGGGAGCATTAGGCAGATCAGGCCAACAGTTTTTCAATATCTTTGGCGATCGCCTTGGGTGTGTCCTTCGGCGCGTAACGCTTGATGACGGTGCCGGAGCCATCGATCAGGAATTTGGTGAAGTTCCACTTGATGCCCTCTGTGCCCAGAGCCCCCGGAGCGGCTTTCTTGAGGTGCTTGAACAAAGGATCTGCATTGGCACCGTTGACATCAATCTTGCCAAACATGGGAAAGCTCACCCCATAGTTGAGCTGGCAGAATTCCATAATCTCGTCATTGCTGCCCGGATCCTGCTTGCCGAACTGGTTGCAGGGAAATCCCAGGATTTCCAGGCCTTTATCCTTGTACTTTTCGTACATTTCCTCGAGCCCCCCAAATTGCGGAGTGAAGCCGCACTTGGACGCTGTGTTGACTACCAGCAGTACCTTGCCTTCATAGTCCTTCAGTGATTTCTCTTCGCCAGCGGGTGTTTTGCAGCTGAATGCGTACACAGAATTACTCATGGTGCTATCTCCGAAAGAAAATACTCAAGCGACCTGTGCTTGCTGGAAATGAACCTGTTCCATCAAAAGGCTCAGGCGCTTGCGCTGCATTTTGAGAGAATATTCCAGAGTTTTCAACTTGGTATGCAGTGCCGCGTTTTCCCACTTTTGCTGCAGGTGGTGCTTGCGCTCTTCGAACGCGCCACTGAGTTGCACCTTGGTGCGCTCATAGCGCTCTGCCTGGAGTGCAGTCCACTGGTTGATGGAGTCGGTGAATAACTGGTATTCGCGCTCCAGCATCGCCCGCAGGGACTCGCTACCCTGTGCCTGCTCCAGTTTGTTGCGTGCGCGTATGAATGCTGTGTCGAGAATCGCGCGCTGGATCTTGAAATCGGAGACACGGTTCAGGTTGCGGGCGAGGCCAACGCGGTTGCACAGTGCAATCATCCACTTGGTGGGGTCCCACTGCCACCAGCGGATGCCATTGCGATAATCCGCCTGGAAGATGTGGTGGTAATTGTGATAACCCTCGCCGTAGGTCAGGAAGGCCAGAAAGCCGTTGTCCCGTGCGCTATTGCTCTCGGTATAGGGCCTGCTGCCCCAGAAATGGGCCAGGGAGTTAATGAAGAACGTGACGTGGTGGTTGACCACCAGACGCAGCAGGCCAACCAACAGCAGGGTGCCAATGATGTCGCCGTGCCAGATGCCCAGAAGCAGCGGCAAGGCCACGTTCATGAACAGGGTGAGTGCCACATAGTGCTTGTCCTGCCAGATCACAACGGGGTCACGCAGCAAATCCTTGGCGTTACTGAAGTCCGGGTCATTGCTGTTGTACTCCCGCAGCATCCAGCCAATGTGACTGAACCACAGGCCGCGCCCTGCAGAGTAGGGGTCGAGCGTGTTGTCATCGACATGGCGATGGTGCCTGCGGTGATCCGAGGCCCAGATCAATATGCTGTTCTGCAGCGCACCAGCTCCCCAGAAGGCAAAAAACCACTTGAGCACCGGGCTGGCCTCATAGGACTTGTGTGACCAGAGCCGATGATAGCCGCCAGTAATCGACAGGCCATTGAGGTACAGGAACGCGAGCGCCCACAGCCACTGAAAGCCGTCGTAACCGTGGTAAATTCCCCAGAGAGGCACCAGTAGCAGCGCTGCGATGGGCAGGCCAATGAAAATGATGACATTGACCCAGTTTAACGGGGGTTTGCCGGTGTTCGTTGTCATGGTGATTATCGAGTCTCAATTTGCCCGAAAAGCTTGATATTGTTCACTTTTCAGGGAGTTAAAGTGCCGTGGCACAGCAATGCCTGCCAGTGGTATCACCGGCGGGCGAGCTTAAGGATATCACGTATTGCCGCAAGCCAGTTTATCAGTTGGTTGCTCTGAAATCGCCGGCAATCAGCAAGCCTGTTGCTCCGACAACGATTTTACCGTGGAAGTTCCGCTCGCACACCTGGATATGCCCGTCGCCTAGAGTTTTTCCAGATAGGACTGGTATTCAAGAAGTGTGATTCGTCGGCGGAACTCTTCGACTTCCTGCTGCTTGGTGAGTGTATAAATGCGCTGCAGTTCCGTGCCCAGGCTGTGATGGATAAAGTCTGATTCGCTGAACAGCTTCACGGCTTCGGGCATATATACCGGGAGTTTCTGGCTTTCCTGCGCGTAGCCATCACCCGTAGTCGGCTCGCCGGGGGAAAGGTTTTGTTCAATGCCATCGAGCATGGCAGACAGCAATACTGCAAACAGCAGGTAGGGGTTTGCATCAGCGCCAGCCACCCGGTGCTCCAGGCGACGCCCCGCATGGCTACCCGCGGGTACGCGCACTGCAACGGTGCGGTTTTCGTAGCCCCAACTCGGGTATGTCGGGGCATGGCAGCCTGGCTGGAAGCGTCGATAGCCGTTGTAACTCGGGGAGAAAATAGCGACCGAGTCTGCCATGTTAGCCAGGCAGCCCCCAATCGCATTGAGCAACAGCGGCGAACCCTTCTCTGTGCCGTCATCGAAAACATTCACGCCGCTTTCGTCCAGCAGGCTGCAGTGCACATGCAAGCCATTGCCCGCCTCCGTTTCAAACGGTTTGGGCATGAAGCTGGCAATCAGGTTGTGCTTGGCTGCAACCCCTTTAATAAGCCGCTTCATCATCAGGATTTGTTTGGCAGCCAGTACAGGGTTGTCCACGTGCTGCATATTGATTTCATACTGTGAGGGCGCCGATTCCTTGGCCACGCCATCGAAGGGGATATCCTGGACTTCGCAGGCGAGTCGCAAATCCTCCAGCATGGCCTGGTGGTGGTTAAGGACATCCAGTCCGTAGGTATTGCCGCCAATGGGGGAGCCGCCGACCGGCGAGGGGCAGGTGTGCAGGGGAACCGACTGATCCCACTCGACCAGGCTGAACTCGAGCTCGGCGGCCACCACCGGCCGCCAGCCTGCGGCGTGAAAGCGCGCCAGTACCTGCTTCAATACCTGGCGCGGGTCCCCGGCATAGGGGGTGCCATCGGTGTCGAACATTGAGAGCATAACCTGGCCGTGATTGCCATCGGCGGCCCAGGGGGTCGGTAACAGGGACCCTTCTACCGGGCGACAAATGCCGTCGGCGTCGCCGCTGGCAAAAACCAGCTGTTCGACATCGCGGCCCCAGATGTCCAGGCTGAGAGCGGTCTTGGGAAGTTTTAATTCGCCGTCGAAGATGGTGCTGAGTTTATGGCGGGGGACCCACTTGCCCCGCATAACCCCGTTGCAATCGGGGAGCAGCGCTTCTATGGTCGTAATCTCAGGGTGAGCCCGCAGGAACCAATCGGCTTCAAGCGACATGCATCCACCGTACAGTCATTGGTAAGCCCGCACTATCCATGGTTAGACGGAGTCACTCAATACCCTACATGGGGCAAACTAAAAACGGCTTCTTCCAGTTGTAATTGCATGTTCCGGTTCCCCGATTCACCCGGTACCTGAGCGCATGGATGCGATGCCAGATCCTCTGTTCAGCGAGGTGACATGTAGATGCTGAGGGGGTCCTTTCCTGCGGCCTCTCCCATGCAGGACATCGCATTCAGGAACAGGGAGAACAGGTCGGTCTGGGAGCTCACGTCCAGTTTGCGGTAGATACTCTTGCGGTGCCTGCGCACTGTTTCCACGGCGATATCCAGGCGCTCTGCGGAAATGTGGGTGCCGTAGCCCCGCAGCATGAGTTCCAGTACGTCTTTCTCGCGAGGTGACAGCAGCGATGCGCCGAATGTACGGAATGCGAGATCGATCTGGTGATTGATGCCGGGCTGAATCAGGTTTGTCGCGGCGAAATCGTTGTGCTCAGTGTGACTCTTGAGTAGCTCGGAGACCGGTTCTGCCAACAGGTAAAGAGATTCGTACTCCTGGTCGCTGAACGGTTCGTTGTTTGCCAGTCGCATCATGCTGAGATTAATGACGTTGCCGGCCTGCAGTTTTGCCAGGTACACCGCTTCATCACAGGTGCCGGTGTCAGCATAGTAGTTTCGATAGTAGTTCGAGTCCTGCAGCTTGCCCATGGTGATGCGTGACAGCCGGTAGATTTTGGAGCGAGGCTGGTGCATGGAAGTCTGGTAGAACGGATCCTCGCGGTACGGGCCCTCCAGATACTGGTCAATCTGGCTGCCTACAGCGTGCTCGGGTATGCCGTGATAGAGGATTCTGGGCGGCAGGTCCCGGTGGTAAAGCCAGACCTGGGGATAATCGATCCTGACCTGGCCATTGATGGCTTCGATCAGCGTGGGGAAGAACTGCTCAGTACCCAGCGCCGCAATTGCCCGGGATATATCCCTGTTCCATTTGCTCAGTTGATTTACATTTGTCATTCGAAGATGTGCTATTTATGGGTAGCGTTATCCCTACATAGTGATGAGGCGCCAGAGTCTTGTCAAACCTGAAGATCAACTAATTGCAACGGTACGCGAACCGGCGGTGTCCGCAAGGTGTCCTGCCGGCAGGTCCGGCCCCAGGCTAATTCGGGATTCGGTTGTTGCCAGCCGGGAATTTTCTTTATATTCAAAGGCTTGCTTCCGGGCTGCCGAGAGTTCACGCCAACGGTATGGATGCGTTATGCTGTACGACCGGTCAGGAGGGTACTTTTACCTTGTCAAAAGAGGTGAACAATTCAGCGCTGTACAACGAGCCCGTACCGATGGCGTTTACCAGGGCGCTGTTGGCACAGGCGCGGGCTCACAACCGGGATCTGGACGCCATTTTGCGTGCTGCGCGATTCCCCTTCGACCCGCTGCGCCAGGATGTCCAGACGGCATTTGTCTCGCGCGAGCAGTACTCCCGGCTGTGCCTGGAGTTGATTCGCGAACTCGGCGATGAGTCGGGTGGCGTGATGCCGGATGTACAAACGCCGGTGGGCACCACGAGGCTGATCGCCCTCAGCATGATCAACAGTTCCACCCTCTCGGGGGCGCTGCACCGCGGTATTGAGTTCAACCAGGTCTGCCGGGTGCGCCATGGGGCGCAGGTCATCAACCGGCTCATTGTTGATGAAGAGCGCAAGGAGGCCACGTTGACCTATCTGTGCGGCGATGATGCGCAGGAGTTCCAGCACAGTGTGCTGTGCAATCTCGCCATGTGGATGCGTTTCAGTGGCTGGCTGATCGACCAGCATATCGATGTGACGAGCGCCTGTTGTGCCGGCCCGCAGCCCGGGTTTATGGAGGGAATTCGCCATTTCTTTCACTGCCCGGTGGAGTACGGACAGGCGGTAAACTCGGTGACCTTCAGCGCCCGACACCTGGAATCCGAGCTGGTGCGCGATGAGGAGGAACTCGGCGAATTCCTCAAGCTGGCGCCGTATTATGTGGTCATCCAACCCCAGGCCAGCACGCTCAGTATCAGCCACCGCATCCGCCGTATCCTTGGCGACGACTTCCGGCGCGAGATGCCCAGTTTTGAGGAGTTGACCGCTCTGCTTTCCATGTCAGCCCGCACGCTGCGGCGGCGCCTGGAGAAAGAGGGCACGTCTTACCAGCGTATCAAGGACAATGCCCGGCGCGATGTGGCGATCTCCATGCTGAGCGAGCAGGGCCTTACGGTCAGCGAAGTGGCGGAGCAGGTGGGCTTCTCAGATCCCAGTGCATTCCATCGCTCCTTCAAGAAATGGACAGGACAGTCCCCCGGCAGCTATCGCTAGCGCAGCGCGTCCACCAGAAACGCCATGATGTCGCCCCGCGGCACCAGTTCGGATTCCGCCCCGCGCCGACTCTTGTACTCAATATTGCCATCGGCGAGTGCCCGATCGCCGATCACGATACGGTGTGGAATCCCTATCAGCTCCATGTCCGCGAACTTGACGCCCGGTCTTTCATTGCGATCATCCAGCAGCACGTCCACGCCGGCCGCCTGCAGTTGCTGATAAAGTTCCTCCGCGCATTCGGCCACGTCCTCGGACTTGTGCATATTCAATGGCACGATGGCCAGTTGAAAGGGCGCCATCGAATCGGGCCAGAGGATGCCGGCGTCGTCATGGTTTTGCTCTATGGCGGCGGCGACAATGCGGCTTACCCCGATACCGTAACAGCCCATGGTTACCGTGATGTTCTTGCCATTTTCATTCAGCACTTTGGCGTTCATCGCCTCGCTGTACTTGGTGCCCAGCTGGAAAATATGGCCCACTTCAATGCCGCGGGTGATTTGTAACTGGCCGTTGCCGTCCGGGCTGGGGTCGCCGGCGACGACATCGCGCAGATCTGCAACCCGCTCGAGCGGGCAATCCCGAACCCAGTTGACGCCGGTGAAATGCTGGTCGTCCTCATTGGCCCCGCAGGCGAAGTCCGCCAACTGCGCCGCGCTGCGATCGACGATTACCGGGATACCGAGACCAACGGGCCCGAGAGACCCGAACCCGGCGTTACAAGCGGCGCGCACCTGTTCCTCGCTGGCCATTTGCAGGGGGTTGGCCACGCCGGACACTTTCTCGGCCTTGATCGTGTTCAGCTGGTGGTCGCCTCGCAGGACCAGTGCTACCAGTGTGCCCTCTTCCTCGCCCGCAACAACCAGGGTTTTAATGCTGTCAGTGGGCTTTATCGACAGGAAGTTCGCCAGCTCCTCGATGGTCCTGATACCGGGAGTGGCTACCTTGTTTAGTTCAGCGGCGGGAGCCGGTCGTTCTGTTGCTGGTGCGAGGGCCTCTGCCATCTCTACATTCGCCGCGTAGTCGCTGCTGTCGCTGAAGGCTATCGCGTCCTCTCCCGAACTCGCCAGTACGTGAAATTCGTGGGACGCACTGCCGCCGATACTCCCGGTATCGGCAATCACTGGCCGAAACTCCAGTCCCAGTCGGTTGAAAATGGTGGAATAGGCGTCAAACATCACCCGGTACGTCTCTTCCAGCGAGGCATGGTCGGCATGGAAAGAGTAGGCATCCTTCATCAGGAATTCGCGTGAGCGCATGATGCCGAAGCGGGGTCGTATCTCATCGCGTACCTTGGTCTGGATCTGGTAGAGATTGAGTGGCAGTTGCTTATAGCTCTTGATCTCGTCGCGCACCAGGCTGGTAATCACTTCCTCGTGAGTGGGACCAAGGCAGAATTCTCGCTGGTGCCTGTCGTGGATGCGCAGCAGCTCGGGACCGTATTGTTCCCAGCGGCCCGACTCCTGCCAGAGTTCAGCGGGTTGCACCACCGGCATGCTGACTTCCTGGGCGCCAGAAGCCTCCATTTCCTCTCGCACGATAGCCTCCACCTTGCGCAATACGCGCAGGCCCAGTGGCAGCCATGTGTATAGGCCTGCTGCCAGTTTGCGTATCAGTCCGGCGCGCAGCATCAACTGGTGACTGATAACTTCCGCATCTGCGGGAGTTTCTTTTTGGGTGGCGATCAGGAACTGGCTGGTACGCATGAATTATTCCGGTGAGTTGGAGGGAGACAGGGCGCCTAGTTTACGTGCGAATAACTTTAGCGTACAGCGCTTACGTGGGTGAGTAACGCGATTACAGGCATGTTTTCCGCAGTGCTTGCCAGATCATTTTCGCATTCCGATTTGCTCGAGCAGGCGCCTATTAGACTACTAAAATAGGGTATTTTTGGTGCAAACGTAGAAAACACTTGTATTGCAGCGTTTCCTGATTTATACATTGCCCTGCGGCTTGCAGCAGGGAGTTTTTTCCTGATTGGAGAACACCTGGTTTGGGCTCGCAGAGTGACTCACTTAAAATTTTTAGGGAAGGTTGAAAACAACATGGCAACTAAAAAAGCAGCTAAAAAAGCTCCAAAGAAAGCAGCAAAAAAAGCCGCTGTGAAAGCAGCACCGGCGAAAAAAGTTACAGCGATCCAGACTAAAATGACCAAGAGCCAAATCGTCGCAAGTCTGGCTGAGAGCACTGGCCTGACTAAAAAGCAGGTCAGCTCGGTCATGGACGAGTACGATACACTGGTTCATCGCAGCATCAAGAAGCGATCCGTGGGGGAATTCACCGTGCCTGGCATGCTGAAAATCACCACCGTTAGCAAGCCCGCCCGCAAGGCACGCAAGGGGATCAATCCATTCACTGGAGAAGAGACCATGTTCAAGGCCAAGCCAGCGAGCATCGCTGTGAAAGTCCGTCCGCTGAAGAAGCTGAAGGAATTCGCTGCCTCTTAAGTAGTGCCGCAGGTCAGCTTGCTCCGGCAAGCTGACCACTGCCTCTCTATCCCAGGCGCCGCCCGGCGCGGGAGTCCCCTGCTCTTCGATTCTGCTCTTTGTGCGCTTGGCCTGTACGCTCGCATGGGTTAAAATCCGCGCCTCAATTTTATACGTGAGCTTGCAAATTTACTGCAGGTGGGAACATTTCATGCCGATTTATGAATACCAATGCCAGGCTTGCCAGGAGGAACTGGAGGTCTTGCAGAAGATGGCCGACGCGCCACTCACTGAGTGTCCTCAGTGCGGCAAGCCCGCCCTGAAGAAAAAAGTCTCCGCCGCCGCATTCCGCCTGAAGGGCAGCGGTTGGTATGAGACTGACTTCAAAACGGGCAATAAGAAGAACCTCGTCGGCGGCGCCGACAGCAGCGGTGGCGGGGACAAGCCCGCATCGACCAGTTCTGGTGAGGGCAAATCAAGCGAGAGCAAGCCCAAGCCCAGCGAAGGCAAATCAGGCGATAGCAAAAAGACAGCCTAGCTCCGGGCCCAGCAGGGGCCCGGCCTGCAATTCAAACGGAATCCAGACTATGCGCAGTCATTATTGTGGCGCCCTGAGTACAATTAATATTGATGAGACAGTCACCCTGTGTGGCTGGGTTGATCGCCGACGGGACCACGGTGGTGTTATCTTCCTCGATCTGCGTGACCGCCAGGGTATCGTGCAGGTAGTGTTCGACCCCGATACCGAGGAACACTTCAAGCGCGCGGACAGTGTGCGCAGCGAATTCGTACTCAAGGTCACCGGTCGGGTGCGGGCGCGTTCCGATGCTACGGTGAATGCGGCGATGGCGACCGGCCAGATCGAAGTCCTGGGCAAGGAGCTGGAGATTCTCAACGCTGCCGCAACGCCGCCTTTCCAGCTGGATGAGTACACCAACGTTGGCGAGGATGTGCGCCTGCAGTACCGTTACATGGACCTGCGTCGCCGGGAGATGCAGGAGCGCCTGATCCTGCGCTCGAAAATCACCAGCGCCGTGCGCAATTTCCTCGACAGCGAGGGGTTTCTGGATATTGAAACACCGATACTGACCCGGGCCACGCCGGAAGGTGCCCGCGACTACCTGGTGCCGAGCCGTACACACCCCGGTCAGTTCTTCGCGCTGCCGCAGTCGCCGCAATTGTTCAAGCAACTGCTGATGGTCGCCGGTTTCGACCGCTATTACCAGATTGCCAAGTGTTTTCGCGATGAGGACCTGCGCGCCGACAGGCAGCCAGAGTTCACCCAGATTGACATCGAGACAGCGTTTCTCGACGAACAGGAGATTATGGCGATTACCGAGCGCATGATCTGTGGACTGTTCAAAACCGTGCTGGATGTAGATCTGCCCACGTTCCCCCATATGACCTATGCCGAGGCCATGGAGCGCTATGGTTCCGACAAGCCGGACCTGCGTATCCCGTTGGAGCTGGTCAGCGTTGATGACCTGATGCAGCAGGTGGATTTCAAGGTGTTCCGCGGCCCGGCAGATGATCCCGCCGGCAGGGTAGCCGCGCTGAAAGTGACCGGCGGTGCCTCAATCAGCCGCAAGGACATCGATGACTACACCAAATACGTGTCGATATTCGGCGCGCGCGGCCTGGCCTGGATCAAGGTCAACGATATAGCGGCAGGCGTCGAGGGCTTGCAGTCCCCTATCCTGAAGTTTATGCCCGATGAGGTCGTCGCGCAGATGATGGAGCGGCTGGGTGCCGCCGATGGCGATATTATTTTCTTCGGCGCGGACCGCGCCCAGGTGGTCAATGAAGCGCTTGGCGCGCTGCGCATCAAGGTCGCCGAGGACCAGGGCCTGGTGGCAGACGGCTGGGCGCCGCTGTGGGTTGTGGACTTCCCGATGTTTGAGGAAGCCAATGGCGGCTGGACGCCATTACACCATCCGTTTACCGCGCCCTCCTGCGACGCGGCTGAACTGGTCGCCAGCCCCGGCACCGCGCTGTCGCGCGCGTATGACATGGTGCTCAACGGTACTGAACTGGGCGGTGGCAGTATCCGTATCCACAAGCGCGATATGCAGGAGGCGGTATTCGGTATCCTGAATATCGACGAGACAGAGGCAAAAGAAAAGTTTGGTTTCCTGCTTAACGCGCTGCAGTACGGCGCACCCCCGCACGGCGGGCTGGCGTTCGGCCTGGATCGCCTCGTAATGCTGATGACCGGCTCGTCCTCTATTCGCGATGTGATTGCATTTCCCAAGACGCAGAGTGCGGCTTGTGTGATGACGAATGCGCCTGGGGATGTGGGGGCTGAGCAGCTCAAGGAACTGAATATTCGGTTGCGGCAGACTCGGGAAGAAGTGGAGAAGGGCGAGTAGCGTACGGTTGTGCTCCGGCCTGATCAGGGTCAATTGAATATCTTCGATGCGTTTCAATGTTGGGTTCCCGGCTTGTAGCGCCGGTCTTGCGACGTGGCAGGCTGTGTGAACGGCCGCGAGCTTGTCACCGCTTACGGGCTGCTGCGCAACTCGACAAAAATTGCTGCGCAATTTTCTGGACTCGAACAGTGCTCGCAGAACCCCCCCGTAAGCGGTGACAAGCTCAAGCAGCGGCCTGATTGTTCACACAGCCTGCCACGTCGCAAGACCTCCTTCCTAGCGTTGAAGAGAGCCTCGTTTCCGATCTGATGATGGAGTGATGGTCCGCCCGAGAGCGGGAATCGAGGGATTGGGTGGGGTGCGCCATTCGTCCGCGAGTATCGGTTGGGCCCGCGCTCGGGGAAGCGGGCGAATGGCGTACCCCGCCCGATCCCGTCAATCTCGCGCTGTAGCATCGAATGGCGATCAACAGGCTTCCCATTAAATGTTCCAGCTATGACCACGTTGATGGTGGAATGTCGCACCACCGCACTAATTTCGGATTTACCCCGAAAAAATGCTGTCTCCTTTCTACAGACCAACACTGTAAATTTGTACATAATAGGCGCCTGACGCAGCAGGCGGGGATCGGTATGTCGCTAATCCTGGGAATTGATCCCGGATCGCAGAAAACAGGCTTTGGCATCATCAGCTTTGTGTCCGGGCGCAGCGAGTACGTCACCAGTGGTGTGATTCGATTGCCCGCTGGAGCGTTACCCGAGCGGTTGCGGGTTATCTTTGATAGCGTGTCGGAGTTGATCGACTTGCACTGCCCCCAGGAACTGGCGATTGAGCAGGTGTTTATGGCCAAGAGTGCCGGTTCCGCGCTGAAGCTGGGACAGGCGCGTGGCGCGGCGATTGTGGCGTGTGCGGCGCAGGGGATGCCGGTATCGGAGTACTCGGCGCGGCAGATCAAGCAGTCTGTCGTGGGAACAGGGGCGGCGGACAAACTCCAGGTGCAGCACATGGTCAAGGTGTTGCTGAAGCTGCCCGCGACGCCGCAGGAGGATGCGGCGGACGCACTGGCGGCGGCGCTGTGCCACGCTCACACGCAACACAGTATGATCAATATGGCCGGTGCCACTGCGGTGCGTCGGCGTCGAATTCGCTGACAGGGCGCTCCAGCATGATAGGTAGAATCCGAGGCATTCTTGTGCACAAGCAGGCTCCCCTTATTCTGGTGGAGGTGGGCGGTGTCGGCTACGAGGTCCAGGTTCCGATGACGACCCTGTTCCAGCTGCCGGCGTTGGGTGCTGAAGTGTCTCTGGTGACGCATTTTGTCGTGCGTGAGGACGCGCAGTTGCTTTACGGTTTTGTGGAGGAGGCGGATCGTAGCCTGTTTCGGCAGCTGATCAAAGTCAGCGGCGTGGGTCCGAAGCTCGCACTGACGATTCTGTCGGGGATGGATGCCCGCAGCTTCGCCCGCTGCGTGCAGCGCGATGATGTTTCCTCGCTCGTCGCACTGCCGGGCGTCGGTAAAAAGACGGCCGAGCGGTTGCTGGTGGAAATGCGGGACAAACTCAATGACTGGCTTGTGCGACAGGATGCGGGGGACGGTGAGGCGGAACCGGGTGTTGCGTTAACGCCCTATACGGATATCGTAGCGGACGCCGAGGGCGCGCTTGTGACACTCGGCTACAAACCGCAGGAGGCCAGTCGTATGGTGGCGGCCGTGAACGATGACAGTGTGGTGGAAAGCGAAGAGCTTATTCGCCGCGCCCTGAAAGCCACGGTAAGAGCATGAGGGTGAACGCATGATTGAGACGGACCGCCTGGTCGCACCGCAGGCAGAAAGCCCGCGCGAGGACGTCGTGGACAGGGCAATCCGCCCGAAGTCGCTGGCCGAGTACGTCGGCCAGCAGGTGGTGAAAGAGCAGATGACTATATTCCTGCAGGCTGCCAGGGCCCGCGGTGAGCCGCTCGACCACACCCTGATTTTTGGTCCGCCCGGCCTGGGTAAAACCACGCTGGCCAGCATTATCGCCCATGAAATGGGGGTCTCGCTCAAGACGACGTCAGGGCCGGTGCTGGAAAAAGCAGGGGATATTGCGGCGCTGATGACCAACCTGGAGCCCGGCGATGTGCTGTTCATCGACGAAATTCACCGCCTCAGCCCCGTTGTGGAAGAAATTCTCTATCCCGCCATGGAGGATTATCAGCTCGATATCATGATTGGCGAGGGGCCGGGTGCCCGTTCGATCAAGCTCGACCTGCCGCCGTTCACGCTGGTGGGTGCGACGACGCGCGCCGGATTGTTAACGTCACCGCTGCGGGATCGCTTTGGCATCGTGCAACGCCTTGAATTTTACGAGGTGGCAGATCTCGCCCATATCGTGGAGCGCTCCGCACATATCCTGGAGATCGGTATCGACGCAAAGGGCGCTGCCGAAATTGCGCGGCGTTCCCGCGGTACACCGCGCATCGCCAACCGGTTGCTGCGGCGCGTGCGGGACTACGCCGAGGTCAAGTCAAACGGGCATATCACCGATGACATCGCCGATCGCGCGCTGGACATGCTGAGCGTCGACCAGAAGGGCTTCGACCATCTGGACCGCAGGCTGCTGCTGGCCCTGGTCGAGAAGTTCGATGGCGGCCCGGTGGGGGTGGAGAGCCTTGCCGCCGCAATTTCCGAGGAGCGCGGTACGATCGAGGATGTCCTGGAGCCGTATTTGATCCAGCAGGGCTATATTCTGCGTACGCCCCGGGGTCGCATGGCGACGCGCGCTGCCTACCTGCACTTCGGGTTGCCTGCACCGTCCCGTGAGTCCGCCAGTGCCAATCTTTCGCTGGATCTGGGGGAAGGTAAGGAAACATCGTGACGGC
This sequence comes from Halioglobus sp., assembly GCA_020443325.1. Taxonomy (GTDB): domain Bacteria; phylum Pseudomonadota; class Gammaproteobacteria; order Pseudomonadales; family Halieaceae; genus Marimicrobium. The sequence continues at coordinate 28,770 of JAGRIK010000146.1, read as the reverse complement.
CGCGGAATTTTCACACAAGTTGCGGGTCTACATTGAGGACACGGACGCGGGTGGGATTGTATATTACGTCAACTATCTCAAGTTCATGGAGCGGGCGCGCACCGAGTTCATGCGCACGCTCGGTTATGGCAAGGACTATATATTCAGCGCCGACCTGATGTTTGTGGTGCGTGACGTGGTAGTTACCTATATGCTCCCCGCGCGCCTTGACGATGAACTGGAAGCCACAGCAAAAATTGCGAGGGTGCGGGGTGCCGGTATCGTATTTCACCAGTCCGTCAGGCGCGGTGAGGAGGTGCTGGCGCGGGGCGAGGTGACTGTCGCCTGTGTCGACCGGGCACAGGTCAAACCGCGTCGTTTGCCACCGGAGATGGTGGCGCAATTGCATAAACAACTAGAAACATAGGTCTGAGAGGGACGGGCGTTGGAACAATTGAGTTTGCTGGATCTGGTGTGGAATGCCACATTCACCGTGCAGTTTGTGATGGGCACTTTGTTGCTGGCATCCATGGTGTCGTGGTACATGATCGTGAATCGCTATCTCTACCTGCGCGATGCCAACGATGAGATGTATCGCTTCGAGGAGCGCTTCTGGTCGGGCGTCGATCTGTCGCAGCTCTACCGGGAGGGCAATGAGCGGGCAGCCGATGGCTATGCGATCCTCGGTATGGAAAGCATCTTTCGCGCGGGGTTCAAGGAGTTTTCGCGGCTGGTCCAGCAGTCGGAAATGGATTCCGAGGATTTGATCGAAGGAGCTCGCCGCGCGATGCGGGTCGCGGCCATGCGTGAAGAGGAGCGTCTCGAGCGCCATCTGGCGTTTTTGGCCTCGGTGGGTTCCACCAGTCCCTATATCGGCCTGTTCGGCACGGTGTGGGGGATCATGCACTCCTTCCGCGGGCTGGCTAATTCCACGCAGGCGACACTCGCCACGGTGGCACCGGGTATTTCCGAGGCCCTGATCGCGACTGCGATGGGCCTTTTTGCGGCAATTCCCGCCGTTCTGGCCTACAACCGCTTCTCTTCCAAGGTTGAGGTCTTCAGCAACCGTTATGACACGTTCATGGACGAATTCTCCGGTATTCTCCACCGCCAGGCCTTCGCAGTACGTACGCGTGAGAAAAAGGCGGGGTAAGGCGCTGTGTCCAGAAATCGCAACAAGCGTAAACCCATGGCGGACATCAACGTGGTGCCCTATATCGACGTGATGCTGGTGCTGTTGATCATTTTCATGGTTACAGCGCCCATGTTGATGCAGGGCGTCAAGGTCGATTTGCCTGAGGCCACCGCGGATCCGGTGGAAAACCAGGACAGTGAACCGGTCATTGTCTCGGTGGATGCGGGCGGGCAGCTGTTCCTCAATCTTGGCCAGGAGGAGCAGGTTCTTTCGCTGGCAACGATCAAGGAGCGGGTCTCCGCCGTGATGCGGCGCAAGAAGGATACACCGGTGTTGATCTGGGGTGATCGCGCAGTACCCTACGGTGAGGTGGTCACTGTGATGGTCGCACTGCAGGAAGCGGGTGCGCCCAGTGTCGGGCTGGTGACTGAAAACCCCAAGTGAATACGTCAATCTATGCCAAGCCGATAATGCCGCGCATCGTGGTGCGGCCGGCGCTTGCCACCGTTGTGCTTCACGGCCTGCTGATTTTTCTGCTGACGGCGAATTGGGTCAGCATGGACCGCGAGCGCATCAAGGTGAAACCGCTGCCAAACCTGGTGAACGCGCGCCTGGTGGATGTCAGCGACTTGAAACCCAAGCCCAGGCCCGAGCCGGTAAAGCCAAAGCCGGAGCCACCCAAGCCAGCGCCAAAACCGGAGCCAAAGCCCGAACCAAAGCCGGAACCGCCCAAGCCGGAGCCGAAGCCGGAACCGCCAAAGCCAAAGCCGGAGCCGCCGAAGCCGACACCCGCGCCGACGCCAAAGCCCGCGCCAAAACCGGCTCCGACGCCAGCACCGCCGAAACCCGAGCCAGTGCCTACGCCACCCAAGCCGACGCCGGCCCAGCAGAGCAGTCGCGACGCTCTGGCGCGTATCGCCCAGGACGAGTTGTCCTCGACTTCGAACGAGCCCGCGGCTGAGTTGACGGCGACTGCGGACGAAATGTCCGCCAGCTTTGCGGCGTTGATCAAGCGCACGGTGCAAAGCTACTGGAGCCGCCCACCCAGCGCACGCAATGGGATGGAGTGTGAGTTGGAGGTACAATTGGTGCCGACAGGTGAAGTGGTCGGCGTCAGGGTGATAAGAAGCAGCGGCAATGCGGCGTTTGACAGCTCGGCAGAGAACGCGGTACGCAAGGCGGGCGCATTCCCCGAACTGCAGAAATTGCCTCCCGGAGAGTTCGAAAAGAAATTCAGGCGCCTTAACTTGATATTCAAACCAGAGGATTTACGTTACTGATGAAACACTTAATTGCTGTACTAACGGCTGTCGTACTGGCCGCGATTGCCGCCGGCGCCACAGCGCAGATCTCCATCGTGATTGACGAGGGAAACCGCGACGCGACCCCGATCGCTATCGTGCCCTTCGCCCGGCAGGGGACTGGATTCCCGCAAGAGGATCTCGCCGAGATCGTGGATGGCGATCTTGCGCGCAGCGGCCAGTTCCTGCCGGTAGCGCGCACGGATATGCTGAGTCGTCCCAGCACAGAGTCAGAGGTGTTCTTCCGCGACTGGAGTGCTATCAATGTGCGGTACCTGCTGATCGGGCGGGAATCGATGAATGGCCCGCAGCTGCGAGTCGACTACGAGCTCTTTGATGTCATAAGCCAGAAGAAGGTTTTTTCCGGCTATGAGGCCGGACCGGTCAGCGATGCCCGCATGCTGGCTCATAGAATTGCGGACGAGATTTACGAGCATCTCACCGGTGTGCGCGGCGCGTTTGCGACGAAACTGCTATATATCTCGGTCACCCGCAACCCCGGTGGTAAGGATTACTCCCGCCTGACCATGTCGGACTCCGATGGTGCGCGTCCCATTGTGCTGCTTGAAACACAGGAGCCACTGCTGGCGCCCACGTGGTCGCCGGACGGCAAGGATATTGCCTACGTGAGTTTTGAAACCGGCAGGCCCGCGATCTACCGGCAGGAACTCGCCACGGGACGCCGCCAGCAATTGACCAACTTCAAGGGGCTGAATGGGGCGCCGGCCTGGTCTCCGGACGGGAAAACCATGGCGATGACGCTGTCCAAGGACGGCAACCCCGATATCTACCTGATGGATCTGGCGACCAAGCAACTGACGCAGATTGTCCGCCACTACGCCATTGATACCGAGCCGACCTGGATGCCGGACGGCCAATCCCTGCTGTTCACTTCTGACCGGGGCGGCAAGCCACAGATTTACCGCTACGACCTGCGCACCGGGAAAACCGACCGCGTGACGCATGAGGGCAGCTACAATGCCCGCGCCCGGGTATCGCAGGACGGCCGCAGCGTGGTTATGGTGCACCAGCAGGATGGACGCTTCCAGATCGCTGTGCTGGACCTGGTAACCAACCGCCTGACGCCGTTAACTTCGACCGAACTGGATGAAAGTCCCAGTATCGCACCCAATGGCTCTATGGTATTGTACGCCACCAAATACGCAGAGCGCGGCATTCTCGCTGCAGTCGCTGTGGACGGAGACGCAAAATTCAGGCTGCCAGCCCGCGAGGGTGATGTGCGGGAGCCCGCTTGGTCTCCCTACCTGAGCCGCTGAAAGAGATAGGTAGCTGAGTGTTGCGTAGATGCACCACCCATTAACCAATAACCAATGTAAGATTGAACGAAGGAAGAAGGATTATGAAATATCTGTCTGCTGGTAAGACTGTCGCATTGCTGTTCGCTGCAGCTCTGTTGGTCGCTTGTTCTGGTAGTGACACCACAGAGCAGGACGAAGCCGCCGCTGCCGCCGCTGCAGCCGCTGCTGCAGCGCATTCAGCTCAGCAAGCCGCCTCCGCTGCCGAAATGGCACGCCTTGAAGAGGCCGCTGCCGCCGTCGGGAACGTGTTTTATTTCGAATATGACAGCTCTACCCTGACGCCGGAAGCCCTCAGCGCCGTCAACGCGCACATCGCGTTGTTGCACCGCAATACCGAGAATATTCGCCTCGAAGGTCATACCGATGAGCGCGGTACCCGCGAGTACAACATGGCATTGGGCGAGCGTCGCGCCAACTCCGTGCGTGACTACATGGTGGCCAACGGTATTTCCAGCATGCGTATAGAGACGATCAGTTATGGTGAGGAGCGTCCTGTCGCTTATGGCTCCGGTGAAGCTAACTGGGCGGAGAACCGTCGCATAGAGCTGAAGCCCCAGTAAGCCATGCATTTATCTTTCCGGAAATTGCTGGTAACGAGCGGGCTGGTCATCTTGACCGGCCCGTTGTGCTTGATGGCCTGTGCCCAGCAGGGCTATGTGGATGTGGAAGCCGAGCGTGCAGCGGCGCAGGCGGCAGGTGGTGGGTATTCTTCCAGCACTGGCAGCGCGGCTCCCGTCAATAACGACCCCTATGGTGCCCAGCCTGCGCAGGCGTATCCCGCCACCAGTTACGGTGTGAACAATGCGCCGACGGCCACTTCCGGTATTGCACCGGTTTCCTCCGCACCGGCGCAAGCTACTGCTCCAGCGCCTGTCAGCGGCAGTGCGACGGGTGGTTCGGAGATGGGTAATCTATTCCTCCAGATTCAGCAATTGCAGCAGGAAGTCATGCGCCTCAACGGCAGGGTTGAGGAGCAGGCTTACGAGTTGAGCACGCTCAAGGAACAGAGCTTGCAGCGGTATATGGATCTGGACAAACGGCTTGGCAGTGGCGGTGCACCCGCACCATCGGCTGCCCCCTCAGCCCAGGCACCGAGCCCGGCTCCTACAGAGGGTATCAATGCGGCTGGTACGCCGAGCGCCCCGGAGGCACCCCCCTCAACACCGGGTGTAGAACAGCCCGGAGAAGCTGACGCGTACCGCGCAGCCTATGCGCTGGTGCAGGGTCGGCAGTTCGAACAGGCTATCCCGGCGTTCCAGCAATTCCTGCAGCGTTATCCGGGCGGAGTCTACGCCGCCAATGCCCATTACTGGTTGGGCGAGTTGTACCTGGTGAAGCAACCGCCGGACCTGGAAGCGGCGCGGCAGTCGTTTGCGCTGTTATTGAGCCAGTACCCGGAGAACAGCAAGGCACCGGATGCACTGTATAAGCTGGGTAAAGTGCAGTTCCTGAAGGGCAATCGCGAAAAGGCCAAAGAGTACCTGGATCTTGTGATCGTCCAGTACGAGGGCACCAACAACGCCGTCGTGAAGTTAGCCAGGGATTTCATAGCCCAGAACTACTAGTTCTGCGGTTATGTGACAATGCCCAACGCCAAGAATGCTGCCGGCCCACTGTCCCAGGTGGAACCGGCACTGCGCATCACAGAAATCTTCTACTCACTGCAGGGAGAGGCGCGCACCGTCGGTCTCCCCACCGTTTTTGTGCGCCTCACGGGCTGCCCACTGCGCTGTGTCTATTGCGATACCGAATACGCCTTCAGTGGGGGTGAAATGCACGCCATTGCAGACATTGCCCGCAGAGTAGCGGCGTACTCACCGCGCTATGTAACCGTCACCGGCGGCGAGCCACTCGCCCAACCCAACTGCCTGCCGTTGTTGGCGACGCTTTGTGACAGCGGCTATGAAGTCTCGCTGGAAACAGGAGGCGCCATGACCCTGGACGGCGTTGACTCGCGGGTGGTGACCGTACTGGATTTAAAAACACCCGCTTCCGGCGAAATGCAGCGCAATGACTACAACAATATTCCGCTGTTGCGGGCGCACGACCAGGTCAAGTTTGTGATTTGTGACCGTGCGGACTACGAGTGGGCGCGCTTTAAGGTCGATGAGTACCGCCTGCAGGAGCGGGTCGCCGACATCCTGTTTTCACCCAGTTTTGGGCAGTTGGAGGGGCGGCAACTGGCCGAGTGGATTCTCGCGGACAATTTGCCTGTCAGAATGCAACTGCAGCTGCATAAGCTGCTGTGGAATGACGAACCGGGGCACTGAGCGATATGACTGAGCAAAAGCGCGCGGTTATCCTGGTCTCGGGCGGACTGGATTCCACCACGGTACTGGCCATGGCGCTGTCCCAGGGATACGCCTGTTATACCCTCAGCTTTGATTACGGCCAGCGCCACCGCGGTGAGTTGCTGGCCGCCGAGCGCGTCTCTGTCGCGCTGGGCGATGTCGAACACAAGGTGGTCAAACTGAACCTGGACAGCATAGGCGGCTCTGCGCTCACGGACCTGTCAATTGCCGTGCCGGAGGAGGAAACCCAGGGGATTCCGATCACCTATGTCCCTGCGCGAAATACGATTTTCCTGTCCATCGCACTGGGGTGGGCGGAGGTTCTGGGCGCCCATGATATTTTCATCGGTGTCAATGCCGTTGATTATTCCGGTTACCCGGATTGTCGGCCGGAATACATCGCGGCATTCGAGCGCATGGCCAACCTCGCCACGAAGGCTGGTGTTGAAGGGCAAAAGATTACCGTGCACACCCCGTTGATGAACCTCACAAAAGGCGAAATTATTCGCGCGGGAGCGGCCCTCGGTGTGGATTATGCGCTCACAGTGTCCTGCTACCAGGTCACTGAAGACGGGCTGGCCTGCGGAAAATGCGACAGCTGCCGCCTGCGTCGCCAGGGCTTTATCGATGCTGGCCTGGAAGACCCCACGCGCTATCGCCGGTACCCCGCAGGGGGCCTCTAGTGTATGCTAGGCGCCGGGTAGGAATTGGCACGAGGGCCGCATGCAGGACAACGATTACAGGCGAGACAAGCTGAATGCAGGGCGTCCCGTTCAGGGGCACGGCATCGATAGCACCGGGTTTGGATCATGACGGCATCGACGGGGGTGAGGTCGCCGCGGCTGGTCTGCCTGCACATTCCAAAAACCGCTGGCAGTTCACTGCGCGAGACCATCAAGGTGGTTTACGGCCCCGAGCGCATGCACTGGTTTGTCGAAGACGATGGACTCCTGGGCAGACAGCGTTTCAAGGAGAGCGCCGTCGCCGATAAACTGTTCCTCGGCGGGCACCAGCCGCTGAGTTTTTACCCCCCCGGAGCCGCGCATCTTTATTTTGCCGCATTGCGGCACCCGGTAGAGCGTGCCCGGTCGCTGTTCTCCTATTTTACGCGCCCGGAAGAGGGCGGCTCGGAAGGCAATATCGCCGAGCGCCAGCGGCTGAAGGAGCAGTGGGTGCGCCAGGGCATCGTGCCTGAGAGCCTGCTCCGCAGTATCGAGCGCTGCAAACCCTTCAGGGAGGCGGTACACAACGACCAGTGCCGCTACCTGAGCACGGGGCCAGCTACCTTCGAGGCTACGCTGGAGACACTCCAGAGCGGCAATTTCCTTATCGGTAATTCCACCCACCTGGGCGCCCTGCTGGATACGCTGGGCACCACCTTCCAGTGGCCGGAGACGCGTGAGGTGCGAACCAATATCTCGGTGCCAACCGGCGAGGACGATATTCTGTCGGAGCCCGGTGTGGTCGAGCAAATCCTTGAGTACGGTGCTGAGGATATGAAGCTGTACGATTATGTGCAGCAACAGCACGACGGTCTCTACTGCAATATGCCTGACAGGGAGATGCTGCTCGCGAGCGCGCTGTATTTCGCGGACGCCCGGCAGCGCGCATTCTCCGATATGGCATGGCGCAAGCTCGAGCTGAGCGCGGTCGACCCGAAGGAAGAGGCACAGCAGGGCAGGTCCACTTTCAACCTCCGTGTGCGCAATGGCTCGCGGGAGTTTCTCAACCCGGAATGCGAAGACCGCATCGCCATCAGCTACAAATTACTGGATGAGCAGGGCGAGATCATTGAGCGCCCAACGCCGCGCTCGCCGGTGGACGTCATGGTGGGGCCCGGTGAGTCCATCGAAATACCCGCCAGGTTGGTCGTTCCGGACGATCTGCCCCGCAAACCTGCATCGGTCAGGTTCAGTGTGATGGTCGAGAAGCGTTTCTGGCTCTACCGCCTGCACCCGGAGCACGCACTGGATATTCCGGTCGCGACAGCCGCGAGCGGCAGTATCGCCTCCTAGAGGCATACCGCCACAGCGAACGCATTTCACCGCAGGGGTATGATTTTCCTCAAAAAAGCACTTGAGTTTTTAGCTCAAATCCGTACCATACCGTGCTCCTTCTGGGGCCGTTAGCTCAGTTGGTAGAGCAGTTGGCTTTTAACCAATTGGTCGCTGGTTCGAATCCAGCACGGCCCACCATTTTCTCCTTTTTGTAGGACTCTGCCCCAAGCTGATAGCATTCAGCTTGAATCCCATCGGGTATTTCTTTCTTGTGTTCGTTGATCTCCAGTTGTGGGTATTATCCCTTAACTGGGTTGTGCAGATCTGTTAGACCACCTCATTATTGGATGTTGCGTCCTGAATACTGTTGAAGGCAGCAATGACCTGCGTCTCGGCTGTCTGAATTTCATCGTCCCGCATCCAGGCGAAATGGCTTTTGCGCTTGTTGGCTGACAGGCTGCCGCCGTTTTCATGCACAACGCGGATGAACAGCTCAAGGCTGTGGGCGGGCCAGTCGAGCAGGTTGTTCAGCGCCTTGCTGGCCCGGTCAAAGCCGAGCAGGTAGTCGATCTCCTGTTCCAGATCGTGGGTAACCGTGCGCTCCAAGGATTTATACAGAAATTCGGCCTGGGCCGTCAGGTCGGGGTAGCGGAAATAGAGTGCGTCGTTGCCGGTGGCTGGGAGCTGTGGCTGGTCAGGGTCGAAATCTGTCAGTTGGTTGATCGGCCGCGAGAACTGCTCTAGCGTGGCGATGTACTCATCTAGGCTGGCCAGGATGACGGCCGAGACCGGCAACACAATCCCCCGTGGCGTAAAGCCGGCTTTGGCCAGTACGTCGTGGATCAGGTACCGGTGGATGCGACCGTTCCCGTCCATCAATGGGTGAATATAGACGAAACCGAAGGCGATGGCAGCCGCCATCAGCACTGGATCGGGGCTGTTCATGATGGTGCCATTCCCCATAGACTGGTACTCCTGCGCGAGTGACAGCAAACCCTGCATCAGGGCGGGGACATCCTCGGGGCGCGGTGGCACTAAATCGACCTGCTTGCGGTAGCCAAGGTCCTTGCCCACCCAGTTCTGGATACCGCGCCAGGTGAACTCGTGGAACCGAGGGTCCAGGGCGGCATGCTGCAGGTCCAGCAGCCGCTCTTCGCTCAGGGGCGTTCGGGTGTCGGCCTGGCGCAGCAGGTCGGCGAAGCGCTGGGTTTTTTGCGGGGAGGGTTTCTCGAGCTCTACCTCAAAGGACGCTTGGGTTTCCTTTAAATACAGGTAGGCGGCAGCGCGATGCAGCAAGTCCTGATCGTAGCGAGCCAGGGTTTCGGCAGTAACGCGGCGCAGATCGGTGGCGAGCATGCCCTGCAGGTAGGGCGACATGCGCACCAGCGGGCAAAAATCCCGGGTGCCGGGCAGGTTGTTCCGGACGCGGAAGCGCTTGTCGCGGTCGCCCTGCGGCAGGGCCAATTGCAACAGGGGGTCTGCGAGCTGGACATAGCTGGCGCGGGGCGAGACTGGGTTGGCTACCGGCAGTTGCCTGCCCGAGAGCCACTCGTATAAATAGCACGCACTGCGGGCATAGCGGGATTCAGGGTTGGCGGTAATCCATTGCGTCAGTTCCTGTTCCCCGGCTTCGGCGAAAAGCAGGGCCAATACTTGCAGGTTGATACCTTCGTAACGCAGGGCAAATTGCAGATGCCCGGCCAGCGTGTCCTCGGGTTGGTACTTGGGTTCAAACAAGTTGACGCGGCGGCCGCCCTGCTGGCGGCTCTCCCTGCCTTTGATGCCGCTGGCCAGTTGGGCTTCCTCCGCGAGCGGCAGGGCACGCAAGCCGTAGCGGGTGATGAGCTGGCTATAGCCTAGTTTTCGAGTCATGGGCCCTTTGCCGAAATTTGGCCGGAGCTTGAGAAATATGCCCGGAATATGTCTTTATGTCCGCATTTTGGCCGGAACTGATGATTACTGGGCAGCATAACGGGCAAAAAGCTCAATGAAAAGTATTTTCCGGGCATATTTCTCAAGTTCCGGTCAATTCGCTCAGGAGTCTGCTCCAGTGATGTCGCCATCGCAGCGTCGGCGCATGAGTGCGTACGCATAGTACTTGACGTGGTAGTCGTTAGTGGGTGGGTTCGTCTGGTTCAAGCACGGTTCGACAAAACACAGGTTGATTACCCCCGAGTCTCGAGTTCCACATCGGCATCCCATTCACCAGCGCGGGACATACCCTTGCTTTCCGCCGCGGCGAGCAAGCCCGGATAATGTGTTCGCATGGTTGTCATCAGGTCATCGAACGGAAGATCCAGGTACTCGCCGCGATCATTGAGGTATTCCATGTGCCGATTACCTGCAACATCGAACTCGTGGTAGAGGCTGTCCTCCCGGCCATTGAACTCCAGAGGCCGCAGTGAAAACTTCTCGCACAGCTCAATATTGAACGCCGGCGTTGCCTTGACCCAGCGGCCCTCGAGAAAGAGTGAGGTATAGCCGTGGTAGTAAAAGACATCGGTTTGCATGGACTGCCGCAGGCGCTCGGTAGACAGGTGATTGCGCACGTCCGCGTAGCCTACTCTGGCGGGAATTTCCTGCGCACGACACAGTGCGGCCAACAATAATGCCTTGGGAACGCACCAGCTCTCGCCGGCTGCCAGTGTGGCGCTGGCGAGATAGGCCTGCGGCGAAGTGCCCACTCGGTAGGGGTTGTAGCGCACCTGATCCCGCACCCAGTAGTAAAGGCTGACGGCATTGGCGACCTCTCCGGCGGCGGGTTCAGCCAGCGATGTGGCCAGCGCCACGATAGACGGGTGTTCGCTGTCGATAAAACGGCTGGGGGCCAGGCATTCCTCTGGCTGTGGGAGATCGATCATAGTACGGACTCGGTTGCTGAACGGGTTTGCGGGGAGCGCCTCGATTCGCAGCGTACAATATTGTCAGCGCAAGCTACAACTCGCCCGATACGCTGATGGCGCCGCGCACTTCACCCAGGCCGTAGCCGGTGGCCCAGTCATCCGGGTAGTACTCCTGCAATGTCTCCTGAACATCGCCTGCAAGCGCAGCGCCGTGGCAGACCAGGCATAGCGGCTCTACTACCTGGGCTTGCATATACCGGTACTGCCCTTTGACGACTTCCCCATAATACAGGTCCGCCGGTGGGTCTCCCGCGGCCTGGCGTTGGTCAAAGCTCAGTAATACCTTGCGCTCCCAGGCGTCGGGAACTGCCCGGCTGGCATTGCGTGATTTGAGGCTGACACGCTTCACCGACCAGCCGGACTCGGCGCTGAGCGAATCTGCAATCCCCGGCGCGACGTCAGCGCAGACAGCGATGGCGTGCGTCGGGCCGCCATCGGCCATGGCCTGCTTAAGCTGTGGTTTCAACAGGCCGACGAACCTTTCGACCAACGCAGCTGCATTCTTCTGCGGTTCGTTCGGTGTGTCTGCACCCACAGTGGTGGAGTAGCCGATGGCCAAAAGTGCGATAAAAATTAATCTTCGCATGTCGCCACTTCCGTTACCCATGGAGGACATCAATCTTATATACGGTGCAGGCTAGCACACCATGATTCAGCTCAATCAATTTCACATGTGGAACTCCACGGGGAGCGGACCACCGAAGCCGCATTTATTGGGTTGATTCGTAATTTGAGCCTGCCAAACTCCTCAGGTACTGAAACTGGTCAAGTCATCAAGCGCCTTGTTTCAGAAGAACGGCCCTTCCTGCAAGCGACCTTCCGGTAAAACAGTCCATTCAGGCGCCTCGAACTCGCCGACCAGGCGCACTTCGACAAATTCCGCCTCGGCCTCGATGATCTCCCGTACTGCGACTGGCAGGTCATTTTCCATGGCGTCCCGTGCGGCCTTTGACTCCCAGCTCGCTATTGCCAACAGTACTTTCGGGTCACCAATTTTTCGGTGGAGCCGCGTGCCCTGGGCGCCAGGCGCTTGCTGTATCATCTCGCTTGCTTTGACCCACGCGTTTGCATACTGTTCCGCTGTGTATCCGGGTTTGATATGAACTTCAAAGATGAAAAGCATGTTGGGTTCCATTTCCTCCCTGTCTCGTCATTGCAACTACCCGGCGAGTGAAAACCCCGGGGGCTCGGTTGTTATACTTCTTCTTCAAGAATAGTTAATGCGAAGAAAAGCTCAAGCGGGCAGACTTCAGGTGTGCCGGGAGAAGTCGGGATCGGCAGTTCACCGAATAACGGTGTGTGTCTGCACTCAGGATATCTTCTAATACCCCATACTTTCTTTGGCAGCAGGGAGTGAGCTGAATGAAAACGTATCTTATCCGTATTTGCACGGCGACCCTGATGGTTGCGATAACTGCCTGCGACTTGCAGCGTTCTGATACCGAGTACTATGCGAGTGCGATGGAGTATTACGCGGCAGGCGATCTTCAGGAGGCGCTGGTCGAAACCAGGAATGCGCTCAAGGCGAATTCAGAAAATGTGGATGCGCGATTGCTGCGCGCCAGGCTGAATCTGCAACTGGACGATCCGGTTGCCGCCGCCGATGACCTGCTTCTCGCACAGGAGCTGGGTGCAGCAGACGTGCAGTTAAAGCCGCTTCTGGCTCGCGCGTTCTTCCGACAGAGCAAGTTCGAGGAAATATTGGCGCTGGATCCTCAGGTAAATGATCCTGTCGCGCAGAGCGACCTGGTGGTTACCCAGGCTCTGGCGGCCAGTGCTCTCGATGATGAATTTACCGCCGGTGTCCTGATCGGCGAAGCGCTTGACCTGGACCCGACCTCTGCGTATGCGAAGCTCGGGAAAGCCAGAATTGAACTGGCCGGTGGAGACTACGTATGGAGCCGCAAGTTTGTAGAGGAGGTTCTGCAGCACCATCCCGACTACAGTCCCGCCTGGAGCCTGTTGGCCAAGATTGAAATTGCAGTGGGCGATCTGGAGGCCGCAGATGAGGCCTACACCCGGGCGATCGAGTTGCAACCCAATCCCTTCGATGACTTGCTTGCACGTGCGCGATTGCGGATTGCGCAACAGTACTTTGATGCTGCCGAAGCGGATCTGCAGCGATTGGAAGAGCAGGCCAACTGGCGTGTCGGCGTTACCGACGATGCCGATCTCAATTCGCAGCGGATTGAGCTACAGGGCGAACGATCCATTGGTGTCGTCTTTACCCGCGGCTTGCTGTTCTATGAACAGCGCCAGTACGAGTCAGCCGCAGCGGTGTTTGAGCAGGTGTTGGGACAGGCTCCCAGTTATCTCCCGGCGCTGCTGCTCGGTGGCGCCGCAGAGTTCGAGCTGGGGCGCGATGCTGTGGCAGAACAAAAAATGCGCAGAGTGATCGATCAGGTGCCCGGCCATCTGGTGGCGAGTCGGCTACTGGCGATGAGTCGCTCGCGAGATGGTGATTTGGAAGAGGCGGAACTCCTGTTGCGTGATGCATTGCAGGAAAACCCGGCGGACCCGTTGGTGATGACACTTTTGGCGCAGGTGCTGCTTATGCGCAATGACTCTGCGGCGGCTTTGAAACTGCTGCGACAGTTGGTTGCGTTACAGCCGGAATCCCCGAAGGCCAGGCTGGCACTCGCCGATGGCCTGACCCGTTCCGAGAAGCTGGCCGATGCTGAGGCAGAGCTGGAGGCCGCCCTGGACTTTGATCCGGCCATGGAGGCCGCCTCAACGAGCCTGGTCTCGTTGCGACTGAGTCGGGGGGCGCGCGATGCGGCACTTGAAGCGGCTGTTGATTTTGCTCAGGTAAACCCGGCGTCGCCCTCTGCACACAACCTGCTCGCTGCGACCCAGCTTGTTCGCAACGACGTTGACGCGGCGCAAAAATCTTTCGAGCGGACACTGGAGTTGAGCCCGGGTGATTCGGTTGCACTCCAGGGGCTGGCCCTGTTGGCCATGCGATCCGGGCAGCTTGATGTGGCCCGGGGCTACTATGAGTCGGCCCTGGCGCATCACCCGGATGATCTGGCCATACTGTTAGAGCTCTCTGCGTTTGAGGCGAAGGCGGGCCGGGAGGAGAGGGCCATTGAGATACTGCAGCGGGCGATCGCGGCGCACCCGGAAGAGCTTGAGCCGCGCCTGAAACTTGCGATGGTGTACCTGGTGCGTGGCCGCACAGAAGACGTACCCGATGTGCTGAATCCCGTGCGTAAACTTTACCCCAAGGATGTCTCCCTGCTGTGGCTGTTGGCTGACAGCGCGCGACAGGCCGGGCAGATCAATACAGCGCTCGCGCTGTATCACGATGCCGCGCGACTGGCGCCTGGCAACGGCAACCTGCAGTACGCGATTGCCAAAACCGAGGCGGCGGGCGGAGACCTCACGCTTTATTCGGACAGGCTGTTAGAGGCCTTGAAACTCGATCCGATGCTCCATCCCGCCAGGGTGGACTACGCGCGTGAGCTGGTCCGCACCAATCAGCTGGAGGCAGCCCGTGAGCAGGTAGCCTGGTTGCGCCAACAGCGATACGTTACGCCGGATACCCTGTTGATAGAGGGCCAGTTGCTTGAGGCCAGTGATGATTTGGCTGGGGCGGGTGGCAAATACCAGGAGATTTTCGATCTGGCCCCCAACAATATTAATTTGCTGCGGCTGGTCGATATGCTGTGGCAACAGAACAAGGAGGCAGCTGCAATAGAGCGGATGAATGACTGGCTGGCCGTGCAACCCGACGATCCCCTCACGCAGTTGCAGCTTGCCCGTTACTACGAGCAGACAGGAAAGCGCGAGGACGCCGTTGCCGTACTCGAGCGCCTGATAGCGGCACACCCGGACCATTTCATGGCAATCAACAATCTTGCCTGGTTACTGCGCGACAGCAGCCCCACACGCGCGCTGGAGTTGGCCGAGCGGGCAAATACGCTGGCGCCCGAGTCTGCGCAAGTCATGGATACCCTCTCGGTGTTGCTGCTGAACCATGGGGGCGAACCGCAGCTGCGACAGGCTATACAACTCAACCAGCGGGCGCTCAAGAAGCTCCCGGACGAGCCGCTGGTCAGGTTGCATGCGGCGCAACTGCAACAGGCTGCCGGCGATATCGTTGGTGCGCGGGCTACGCTGCAGGTGTTACTTAAAAAACATCCGGATTTTGAGGCCCGGGCCCAGGCTGAACAGCTTATGGCCAGTCTGGCGGAGTAGCCTGTCAGTGTCGAAGAATTTTACAAACTGCGCTTGATAGCCCTGCCGGGTGACAGGGGGAAGCCTTTAATTCATTGCTCAATTCGAGGGTTGGTATGAATATTGCTTGCTAACATAGTGTAGACAGTTTGTGAAACATGCTTAGTCATTTTTGTGACACAGCGCCGAAACGGAGGTCAGTGGGGATGGGTAGTAAATTGCGGACGCTAGCAGCAGCGTTAGTCTTAGGTTCAGCGTCACTGGGCATCAGTGTTGCAGCGCACGCCATCGACTTCACCGGGCAGGGTTATGTCACCTACGGTGATGGCAACTCCTATTCACTGCCCATGAGCCAGTTTTTTGATAACTGTACCGGCCCTGGTTGTGACTTCTACGTGCCCTCCACCCCCGGTGCCATCAAGGATCTTATCGTCGTCGCTACCGGCGCCAGCGGCAGTCCAGTGAACACCAATCTGGCTGGCATCAACGACGCCTACAGCACGCCCAGTGGCAACAATGGCGATAACTTCTATGCAACGTCGAACACGGCCAATGACCCCGGTTCCTCTAAAGGCGCTCCCGTCAACGATTATGACTATACCTGGGATGCCGATGTCGCCGCACTCAACAGTTTTCTGGGTGGTGGCGATATGGTGGTGTACTTCAATAACAACCAGATCAACGCCTGTGATTCAGGCTGTCAAAATCTCGCGGCCTGGGCGAGGCTCTGGGTAACTGATGCCGCGAATACGCTGGTGGGAGAGGTTTATGAGTTCGTCAACCAACTGCCCGGAAACGTGAGTAAAGCGTACGATGTATTTTCTTCGGGAACGACCGGTGGTGTACCGTTTGGCGACCCCACCGCGTTCACCAGCGCAGCGACGACCGCACCTGGCTATCAGCCACTGGCGGGGACCAACGCCGCCACCGACTATGTGTTGTCCGGCGGTGAACTGTGCCTCAGCGCCGCTGCCATCATTGTCGATTGTGACGGTCCCGGCGTCGTTGAGAGGATCAACCACAACCTCGGTGCCAACGAAGCGGCTTACGCTGTGGTGTTTCCAGAGTTGAATGCCTTGCTGGCTGGATTGGGTCTGGCGGCTGGCAACACCCTGCACCTCGATTTCAAACTGGGTTGCGACCCATTGGCGGGTACGGAAAAGCAGGGTATCTGTACCGGCCTGCCGGACGACTACGGCCGCAACCTGAACAATGGCTACGAACAGATATTTATCGCGTCCACCCGCTCCAAGGTCGTACCGGAGCCGGCTACGCTGGCATTGTTCGCTCTCGGCCTGCTGGGAATCGGTTACAGTCGGCGTCGATATGGCTGGAATGTGCAGCGGGTATCAATGTAATCAACCTCCACCTTGCCAGCACCACCTTCCCTATGGTTTTATACAGTGGGAAGAGGTAAGTACATGGTTCGTTTTATTGGAATAGCCGTTTTGATTCTCGGGTTGATTGTCCAGCCCCTGAGGGCTGCTGTGCCTGATTCCATGCCTGTCAGCGATGCTTCCTCATCCATGTCGATGGATCACTCCCGTCCGGATGGCGCGCACGGGACGATGTCCCCCTGCCACGAGATGGCAGCGGAACAGGCTGCTCCAATGTCGTGTCCGGATTGCGATGACGACTGTGCCGGTGGCTCCTGTGCCTCGGCATGTTCCCCCGGTACGCTGGCCCTGCTGCCGCCAACACTTTTTAACGTCGACAGTTTCACCGCTGTACAGGTCGCCGTAGCCGGCGACGCACCCGTCCAGGGTTTGCCCTCCCGTATTTTCCACCCCCCCAAACACGCTTAACCCCCTCAAAGGGCGCCGCTGCGCCTGACTTTTGCAATTGGGCTGCCGCCGCAACCGGCGGTATCTGATTTCCTCTCGCAGGAGACGAAATGCATCGACGTTTCGTGGACTCCCCAAAAGAGACCGACAATGAACAAACGACACTACGACAACAAGGTAGTCCGCGTAACCCGGGTGCTGTCGCGGTTTGCGATCGCGCTCCTGATGACATCCGCTGTTTACGGGGCGGTGAACGAGGCGGACGGCCCATTGCTGACTGAGAGTGCGGCAGTCGCTTCCGCCCTTAGGGACAATCCGGGCCTCGCGGCGATGCAGTTGCGCTACGAAGCGTTACTCGAAGTTCCCAGCCAGGCGGGGACGTTGCCCGATCCGGTGGTCAACCTGAATGCGATGAATTTCCCCACCGACAGCTTTGACCGGAGCCAGGAGGCCATGACGCAGCTGCAGGTGGGCCTGACCCAGATGTTTCCGTTTCCAGGCAAACTGGGTTTGAAGGAAGAAGCCGCCTCCTTCGATGCGACGGCTGCGGGATTCTCGGTCGATGAAATGCGCGTGCAGTTGGCGAAGAATGTCAAAACCACCTGGTGGCAGATTTACTACCTCGATCGCGCGCTGGAGACGCTGGAGAAGAATGAGAACCTGGCGCGCCAGTTTATCGCCGTGGCGAGAACCAAGTACGAAACCGGGAAGGGGCTGCAGCAGGACATACTGCTTGCGCAGCTTGAACTCTCCAAGCTCATGGACCAGCGTCTGCAACTGGTTGCCCTGCGTCGTCACCAGTCGATACAACTCAATACCCTGATGGACCGGCCGGCCCCTGATGGGGTGAGCCTCGCCGATAGCGCATCGCTGGGCATGCCAGGGGTTCTCAGTGAGGCTGAGCTCTACCAGGTGGCGGTATCCGCCCGGCCAACCCTGAAAGCGCAGGAGACTAATATTGAAGCGGCGCGCTCCCGTCTGGAACTTGCGGAGATGGATCAATATCCGGATTTCATGGTCGGGGTGACGTACGGGGATAGGTCGGGAGACAACCCGCCCTACATGGGAGGCTCCCGGGCGGATCTGCTCTCTGTGATGGTCGGCGTTCAAATACCCCTGTATAGCGGGCGCAAACAGTCCAGGGCGATTTCCCAGAGGGAGCGGGAGCTGGCGAGAACCCGCTATGCGCTCCTGGACGAAAAAAACCTCGTGCGAGCTGCGATTGCGACTTCCCTGACAGACTACCAAACAGCAAAGGAACAATTGGAGCTCTTCGGCAAAGGCATCATTCCGCAGGCACAGCAAACCGTGCAGTCGATGTTGGCGGCCTACCAGGTGAGCGAAGTGGATTTCCTGAACCTGGTGCGCAGCCAGATGACGCTGTTTAACTACGAACTTCAATACTGGAAAGCATTCAGTGAGGCGAAACAGGCGCTTGCGCGCGTGGAAGCCGCAGTGGGGAAGGAGACAATCTATGAGTAAGCTGCTAATCACCACCGGCGCGGCGCTGCTGGTCGTTGGGGTCGCGGCCGGCTACTGGCTCGCACAGAATTCCTTCAGCACGGATACAGTCCCTGTTGATGCTGGCGCGCATCAGGCGCCCGCTGAGCGTGAAATCCTGTTCTATCGCAATCCAATGAATCCGTCGGTGACCTCTCCCACGCCCATGCAGGATTCCATGGGCATGGACTATCTGCCTGTCTATGCCGATGGGGCCGGGGATGATGTTATGGGCACGGTAAGTATTGATCCGGTGGTCGTGCAGAACATCGGCGTCAGAACCGCTATCGCGACGTCCGAGGCTATCAGTCGTACCGTGAGGACCGTGGGGCGGGTGGACTATAACGAGGAGACAATTGCGCGACTGCATCCCAAGGTGCAGGGGTGGATCGAAGAGTTGCGGGTCGATAGGGCAGGGGAGAGGGTCGGGCAGGACGACATACTGCTCAGCGTCTACTCACCGCAGCTGGTCTCAACGCAGCAGGAATACCTGCTGGCACTCAACAATCTGGCAGCGTTGGGTGAAAGCCCCATCGCAGAGATTCGCCAGGGCGCACAAGATCTGGTGCAGAGCTCTCGCGAGCGCTTGCAATTCCTGGATGTGCCGGAGCACCAGATACGTGAACTGGAGAAGACGCGCCGGATAAAAAAGCAGATTCATATCCATTCACCCGTCGCGGGAACCGTGTTGCAAGTCGGCGCACGGCGTGGCCAGTTCGTAACGCCGCAAACCGAACTCTACCTGTTGGCTGATCTCAGTGAGGTATGGGTTTTTGCGGATATCTATGAAAACGAAATTCCCTGGGTGAAGACAGGCGACGAAGTGGAGATGACGCTGGCCTCTGTACCCGGAAGAGTCTTCAGGGGCACGGTTTCCTACATCTACCCCTACTCTGAGGCCGGAACAAGAACGACGAAAGTACGCCTCGTTTTCGATAATGCTGAACGTTTACTCCGCCCGGAGATGTTTGCCGAGGTCAGTATCCTGGCAGATACCCGCGATGACGCGATAGTCGTTCCCTCGGAAGCAGTGGTCCGCTCGGGTGGTAAACCACAGGTCTATGTCGTACGAGCACCCGGAAAATATGAACCCAGGGAAGTCGCGCTGGGTGTTGAGTCGGACGGTCGAACTGAGATTGTGCGTGGTGTCAGTGCAGGCGATGAGGTGGTTACCTCGGCCCAGTTTCTGGTGGACTCTGAATCGAAGTTGCGCGAGGCCACCGCCAAAATGCTGGATGCACAAAGTGCTGCGGATGGAGGCATGATCCATGATTAATGCCATTATCAACGCCTCTCTGCGTGACTGGTTTATAGTGCTGGTTGCGACACTAATCATTGGTGTGGTCGGCGTCTTCGCCTATAAAAATGTGCCGCTGGATGCGATACCCGACCTGTCCGATGTGCAGGTCATCGTTCTTACCAAATACCCAGGGCAGTCCCCGCAGGTGGTTGAAGACCAGGTCACCTATCCCCTGACCAGCTCAATGCTCGCTCTGCCCAATACCAAGGTGGTGCGCGGCTATTCCTTTTTCGGTCTCTCCTTTGTCTACATCATTTTCGAAGACGGTACCGACATGTACTGGGCGCGCTCGCGGGTGTTGGAATCCCTCAACTACGTCAGCGCTCGCTTGCCACAGGGTGTGACGCCCACACTGGGGCCGGATGCAACAGGCGTGGGCTGGATTTATGAGTATGCGCTGGTAGACAAAACCGGCAAGCATGACCTGGCCGAGCTGCGCTCCCTGCAGGACTGGTACCTGCGTTACCCGCTGCAAACGGTGGCCGGTGTGTCAGAGGTCGCCTCTGTCGGGGGCTTCGTTAAGCAGTATCAGGTTGAAGTCGATCCGAATGCGCTGCTGCGTTACGGCATTCCGCTCGATAAAGTCCAGATGGCGATCAGGATGTCCAACAGGGATGTCGGTGGACGCCTGGTCGAGATGGCGGAAACCGAGTACATGGTGCGAGGGCTGGGCTATATCCAGTCCATTGAGGACCTGAATGCCATCCCTGTTGGCGTAGATGAAAACGGCACGCCCATTCGCTTGCAGGACATTGCGAATGTCCAGATCGGGCCCGAGTTGCGCCGGGGACTGGTCGACCTGAATGGCGAGGGCGAGGTGGCGGGGGGCGTCGTCGTCATGCGGTACGGGGAGAACGCGCTGGCGACGATACAGGCGGTGCGCGCGAAACTCGAACAGCTGAAAAAAGGCCTGCCTGATGGCGTGGAAATTGTACCTGTCTATGATCGCGGCGACCTGATTGAGCGCGCTGTCGAATCCCTGAATACCTCCCTGCTTCATGAACTGGCTATTGTCAGTCTTGTTATTGTCCTCTTCCTGCTGCATGTGCGCTCCGCACTGGTGGTGATACTGACCCTGCCGCTGGGTATCCTGATGGCATTCATCGTAATGCGCATCCAGGGGCTCAACGCCAACATCATGTCCCTGGGTGGCATCGCAATCGCCATCGGCGCTATGGTGGATGGGGCGATAGTGATGGTGGAAAATGCGCATAGCAAACTGGCTTCGGCGGGTGACAAAAAAGGCAGTGCGCTGACTGCAGAGGAGCGATGGGAAACCATTGGGGAGTCCTGTCGGGAGGTCGGTCCGGCGCTCTTCTTCTCGCTGCTGATTATCACGGTCTCGTTTTTGCCGATATTCACGATGCAGGCCCAGGAGGGCCGCCTGTTCAGCCCGCTGGCATTTACCAAGACCTATGCGATGGCGGCGTCCGCGATACTAGCGATTACGCTGGTGCCGGTAATGATTGGCTATTTTCTTCGCGGCAGGATTATCGCGGAGCATAAAAATCCGCTCAATCGTGCACTGCACGCATTGCACAGGCCCGCGTTGCGGGCAGCGATGCGGTGGCGAGTGTTCACAATCATCTGCGCGATAACGCTTCTTGGAGTCACATACTACCCCTACTCAAAACTGGGTAGTGAGTTTATGCCGCCGCTGGACGAAGGCGATATCCTGTACATGCCGACGACCTTCCCCGGTATTTCCATCACCAAGGCCAGGGAATTGCTGCAGCAAACGGACAAGATCCTCTCGACATTTCCCGAAGTCCATCATGTGTTTGGGAAGGTGGGGCGTGCGGACACGGCGACAGATTCGGCCCCGCTGTCGATGATAGAGACAACCGTTCGACTGAAGCCCAGGGAGGAGTGGCCGAATCCGGACAAGACGACCAGGGAGCTGATGAACGAGATGGATAAGGCCATCCAGTTTCCAGGGCTCGCCAATGCATGGACGATGCCGATAAAGACGCGCATTGACATGCTCTCGACAGGCATCAAGACGCCCGTGGGCATCAAGGTATCCGGCCCCGACCTGAATGTACTCCAGGACATCGCTGCTGATATCGAACAGGCAATGAAAGCACTGCCGGAAACAACATCCGCATTCGGGGATCGTGCCGTGGGTGGTTACTATCTTGATTTTGATATTCACCGTGAGAGTGCTGCGCGCTATGGGCTTACCGTCGGCGCGGTCCAGGATGTGATCCAGAGTGCCATTGGTGGCATGAATATCACCGAAACCGTAGAGGGCCTGGGGCGCTACCCGGTTAATCTGCGCTATCCACGGGAACTGCGCGACGACCTCGAAACACTCAAGCGAGTCCTGGTTCCCACACCAACGGGAGCCCAGGTTCCGCTCGCCCTCCTTGCCGACATCGACTTTAACCGGGGCCCGCCCGTTATCAAGAGTGAGGGCGCCAGGCCCAATGCCTGGATCTATGTCGATATCGCGACCTCGGATATTGGCGGCTTTGTAAGCCGGGCAAAAGGCATTGTTGCCCGGCAAGTCGATATCCCGGCGGGCTATACGCTCACCTGGTCCGGTCAGTTCGAGTATATGGAGCGCGCGGAAAAGCGCCTGGCTGTTGTTGTCCCGGCCACACTGTTTATTATCTTTATGCTGTTGTATTTCAACTTCAGGAATATCGTAGAGCCGCTGATAGTTATGATCTCGATACCGTTTGGGCTGATCGGCGGAATCTGGCTTGTGTATTTCAACGACTACAATATGTCTGTTGCAGTGGCGGTGGGGTTCATCGCACTGGCCGGTATGGCTGCCGAGATCGGGGTGCTGGTGCTGAGCTTTATCGATACCGAAATGGCCCGGCGAAGAAGCGAGCGGACGGCGCGCCTAACGCCCGCTGAAGTGCGTGAGGCTGTCCTCGACGCGACTTCCCGGCGCGTGCGGCCCATAGCGATGACCGCGATTTCCACGATGGCAGGTTTAGTACCGATTATGCTGAGCAGCGGTACCGGTTCAGATGTTACCCAGCGTATCGCGGCGCCGATGCTCGGGGGCATGCTGACAGTGATGGTGCTCAGCCTGCTGGTCCTGCCGGTGATTTACAGTTATGTGCTGCAATACCAGGAGAGAGGCGAATGAGAGCACTCT
Source organism: Halioglobus sp. (assembly GCA_020443325.1). Lineage (GTDB taxonomy): Bacteria > Pseudomonadota > Gammaproteobacteria > Pseudomonadales > Halieaceae > Marimicrobium. The sequence continues at coordinate 5,967 of JAGRIK010000146.1, read as the reverse complement.
GTTTCATCCCGATGTTGCTCAGCGTCCTGTTGGTAGCCTGCTCGTCGGATGGCCCCGACCTGGTTTTCGTTGGCGGCCCGGTGTTGACGGTGGACAGCCGGGACCAGGTGGCCGGCGCGCTCGCGGTCAAGGACGGGCACATTCTGGCGACTGGCAACGAGGCAGATATTCTGGCGCTGCAAACTGACCGCACCAAAGTGGTCGACCTGCAGGGCAAGACCGTGATGCCGGGTTTTGTTGCGGCCCATGAGCACCCCACGTTGACGGCGGTTTTTATGGGTGCTGTAGACCTTTCCGGTTTTACTCACAAGAGCAATCGCGAGGTCTGGGATACGCTGCGCGCGGCAGTGCGCAATGCCCACAGGGGCGAGTGGATCTATGCCGTTGGACTCGACCCGATTCTCACCCCTGACCTGCTAATGCCCACGCGTGAAACGCTGGATGAGATCGCACCGGATAATCCGCTGGTCGTGGTAGCCCAGACCATGCACTCTTTCTGGGCCAACTCCGCCGCGTTTGCCGAGGCCGGTATCAGCAGTAATACGCCGGACCCCGGCCCCGGTTCCTATTACGAGCGTGACAGTGCAGGCGAGCTAACGGGCTTTGTCGCCGAGAGCCAGGCCGCCGCACCACTACTGGAAACGCTCAAGTCTCCCTGGGGGTTGCTGGGGCGCTATGAGGATGCACTCGATCAGTTGCAGCGCAATGGATTCACCTCGGTGGCGTCACTCGGCCACAACGTGCCGCCGCTGATGGCGCGCTATGCGGCTTCCAGGGACCTGCGGCCGCGCATCCGCCAGTTTTTCTACCTGGTGGAGGACGAACTCAACTACCTGCCCGACTCACCCGATACCGACAATGCCTACTTCCGCGTGCTGGGCATCAAACTCTGGCACGACGGTTCACCCTATACGGGCAGTATGTTTACTTCAGCCCCCTACCTGGCCAGCCCACTGAACCGGATGCTGGGGATTCCAGCGGGCAGCCATGGCGCGCCGATGTTCAGCGTGGCAGTCCTGCAGGAAAAAATCCGCGCCTACAGCGATGCCGGCTGGCAGGTCGCGATTCACAGCCAGGGCGATGCGTCCCTGCGCGAGGTGACTCAGGCGCTGGCGGCAGCGGGTAAGCTCAATGGAAAGCTGCCCGTTGTGCGCATTGAGCACGCCGTGGAGTTACCCCGCGCGCTGATTCCGGCGCTGGCAGAATACCGGGCGACCGTGTCGTTCCATATCAACCATATACTGTATTACGGCGATGCGCTTGGGCACTCGATCATCGGCGGGCGTATGGCCGGGAAAGTGCTGCCCGTCAGCAGTGCGTTTGCTCGGGGCCTGCAACCGACGCTGCACGCCGACAGCCCGATGTTTCCCGCGGAGCCCTTCAGCCTGATGCAAACTGCACTCACTCGCGCTACCAGCTCGGGGCAACGGCTCAATCCGCAGGAGGCGATCGATATTCAACAGGCAGTGCGCGCGATGACGATCAATGGCGCGCGACAGCTGCGGATAGAGGAAGAGGCCGGCAGCCTTGAAACGGGGAAGTGGGCCGACCTGGTTATTGTTGACCGCAATCCCTATGAGACGCCCCCCGCTGAGCTGGACCAGATCAGCGTGGTGGATGTTTACCTGAATGGTGAGCGGCAGGTTCTCACTTCACCGAACTGAATCTGTTGCCATACAAGCGATCCACACTGGAAACCACGAGCGCGCAGGTGTAGCCTTTGCCAGGACAGCCGATGGATCGTTATCTACAACAGGATGGAACTATGAGCACTCGCCTGAACCTGACTCTGGCCTTTCTGGTCGCTTGCCTGTCTGTACTGGCAGGCTGCAGCAACGGCAACAGCAATAACAATAGCGCGGTCACGACCCCGATACCGCCGCCCGCCCCGCAACTGATGGCGGGCGCGGCCAGCCGCAGCATCCTGCCGACCGTGAATGGGGGGCGCGATTACCTCAACGATGCGCCGGGCTGGGCCACTCCCGGTGTTATTGACCCTGACGACCCCGGCACTTTCATCGCCGCGTGGGATCAGGGAGAGGTCGATGTTGGCAACGGCCGCTCTGACTCGGCCTGGGTACACGACGATTTGCAAACAACGGTACTCGCGCTGGAACTGGAGGAGCAACGGGTGCTGTTAGTGATGGCCGATGCCTACTCTTTTTTCTCGTCTGATATTGCAGTGATGGTCGAGCGTATCCGCGCCCGGCTCCCCGCCAACTGGCAGGAGGCGCCGGTGCTGGTTTCCGCTACCCACAATCACCACGGCCCGGATACCGCATTCAGTATCAATTCGGATTGGTTCTCACTGATGGTCGACGAGATGGCGTTCGCGGCAGAGGATGCTGTGGCGGCGTTGCAACCGGCACAGATGACGACGGCCACGGGTAATCACGCCTACGGCGCCAGTGACCAACGCGATCCGGTGATCGAAAATACGCGATTGAATGTGTTGGCCGTGAACTCGAGTGAGGACGACAGCCCCATCGCAACGCTCGTGCAGTGGACCAGTCACCCGGAATCCACCCTGGGGTGGGAGCCGCCTGCTGAGGCCGCCGGACTGACAGAGGCCTGCGAGGTGAAAGGCTGGACCGGGGGCAACTGTACCGCCGAGGGCCGTTACCTCACCGCTGATTATCCCGGGGTGTTACGCGATCGACTGGCGAGCAGTCGCGGCGGCCGTGTGTTGTACCTGAATGGTCCGGTGGGTAACCAAATCGGACCGGGGTCCGCACCTACCTGGCGGGTGGATGCCGAGCATCCGGTTGGCGACGGCGTAACGGTGCCGGCCGGAGCACAACCCCTGTCGAGTTGTGATCGCAGTGACCCCTACCTGTGTCGCAGTTTTGCCAAGACCGAATCGATAGGGACAGAGTTGGCCAATGCGGTCACCGCGCTGTTGCAATCGCCGCAGCCGGTCGATGTGTCACAGCTCACGGTGCACGTGGAGCCCTTCTTTACCCGGCTCACCAATATCGGCTTCCGCTTGCTGATTGCTGAAGGTGATATCGGCTGGCAGCCCACGAATCTGTACAACTGCCACAGCAAACCCTTCAACGAGGAGAACTGTACTTCCACGGGCCAGGAACTGGAAGATGATCCGTTCATTACACCGGTGCTGGGCAGCCAGATTGCCCGTGGTGATGTGTTGCGCACACAGCTCGCACATCTCGACCTTGGTGACGTCGGCATCCTGTGGATGCCGGGCGAACTGCCCCCCGAACTGGTGTACGGACTGCCGGACGATTTCAATACGGCGCCGCCTGAAAAATACTACACCGAGCCACACCTGCATGCCGTCGGTGCGGACTACAAACTGCCCGGTTACCTGATGTCACTGGTGGATGAGTCCGTCACCCTCACAGTGGGGTTGGGCGGCGACCAGATCGGCTATTACACACCGGTGGATGAATATCGTATGAGTTGCCTGGACCTGGTGTTACCCGGTGGTGCCAGGTGCAGTGACCTGGCGGCGCGCGGTGTGATAGAGGATCCAACATGGATTGGCGGGCGTACCTGCAAAACGATTACCGATGATCCAGCCGCGCTCACCGCGCTCGGTGATGACGCCGATGCGGTAGCCGCTATCTGTCGCTACGGGCAGGGCCTAGGTCGTGAACTCGGTGAGCCGCAGAACCATTACGAGGAAACCAATGCTGCCGGCTGGGATATGATTGACGATATCTGGGCGGCGGCAATGCGCATGTTCCAGCGCGACGGGTGACACAGACCTGCGCTAGAAGAAGTTGTAACGCAGTTCGACGCCATACATGCGCGGTGGCCCCGTGGTCACCATAAAGTTGCCGACGGAATCGCCAACGGCTGCCGCGCCCATGTAGTAGATTTCATCCGTGAGGTTGGTGCCGTACAGGGCCGCTTCATAGTGTCCGCTGTCGCTGATCCAGCCCACCCGCGCATTGAGCAGGCCGTAGCTGTCGAAGGTCGACTGGTTCTCGTGCTGTCCGGCACCCGCATCCAGGCCCATGAAAATGTCATCCACCCAACTGTAATCCAGCCGCGGGGTGAAAGCGCCATACCCGGTCTCGAATGTGTACTGTATTGCCAGGGAATAGGTCTTCTCCGGGACTTCCGCGAAGGGCTCGTTGGAGCGATCCACCACGGGCAGGGTCTGCTGGGTGATCAGCGAGATGGTGTTGAGCTGGCTTTCCTCGAACTCCAGGTACTGGTAGTCGTTGTAACTGCCGGTGGCGATCAACAGCAGGTTGGTTATCGGCGACCACATCCACTCCAGTTCCATGCCGTCGATACGGGTTTTAGAGGCATTGCGCAGCACCACCCGGGGTGTGCCCCCGCTATCAATGACGACCTGTCGCAGCTGCATATCGTCGAAATAGGTGCGGAAGATTGCGCCGTTCAGCCGCATGGAGTCATCAAGCATATTGATCTTGAAGCCGAATTCGAAGTTCTCGACTTTCTCCGGCTCAACAGTCGCCTGTCCATCGATACCAACCGGCTCGAAGGTGCCCGATTTGAAGCCCCCGGCATAGGTAAAATACACCATGGCGTCATCGACAATACTGCTATCCACCCAGTCTTCGTCGAAATGGTAGGCAATACTGGCCATGGGTGTTACCTCATCCCAGGTCTCACTGGCATCGTTCTGGATATCGGGTTTGACCTGCTCAGCGGGGATCAGCTGGTAGACGGGCTGGCCATCCGCATCGTGAGGAAACTGGTTGTTGATGGTGGTGAAGATATCCTGCGCAAAAACCACATTGGGATCGACCAGCAGGATCAGTGGTGTGTTCGGTATGGACAGGATAGTGTTTATGCCGGGGACACCGGCCAGGCTGGCCGCTGCGGTGGATTTGAACGCCTCCTGGTCCAGTAAACTCAGCTGCACGTTGGACTCGCGCTTCTCGCTGGTCCAGCGCACGCCGGCGGTAAATTCCAGGTGCTCGGTCACGTCGTAGCTGCCCTGGAAAAATGCCGCATAGGTGGTATTGGTCAGATCGTACGTGCCCTGCTCAGCGGTGGGGTCGTTGACGATCAACAGATTCTGGCCGGGCACCGGGGATGCGGGTTGAGTGCCGGGAATGTAGTCACCGGTGGACCAGCCGGAAGAGGTATCGGTGCCGTCATCAATCTTCTCTTCCATCGCGAAAAGGCCAAATGTGTAGTCCAGCTTTTCGTCGAAAGCCGTTCCGTTTAACTGGAATTCCTGTGACCAGTGCTCGCGCTTGCTCGGACTGCCGTCCCTGCGGTAGCGCGACGAGATAGGCAGGTGGGTGGCGTCGTTGTCCGGATTGCCCGCGTTGCCAAATTTTTTCTGGTCGCTGTATCCGGTAATGCTCTTCAGGGTGATATCGTCGTTGATGTCCCAGTGGATGGTCAGCCCGAGAATGGTGTTATCGAGTTTGTACTGTATTGGTATGTCAGAGGTGGTCTTGTAGTCTTCGGTTAATGCCTGGGAGGCCTCGCAGGCATCCTGGTAGGTCTGCGATTGCGCAACAAAACCGGGCTGTACTGGTGTTGTGCTGTCGTTGAAATCGTCTACAGGGGTGGTGTCTCCCGGCATAATCCGGTTGCCGAAGAGTGAGTCCTGGTCATTGAAGCTGCTGCCGTGCATCCACCGGCAGTTGGTAGTGGGTTGTTTCTCGCGCACCTGGCCATAGTAACCCAGGAAGTCCGCTGTCACTGTGTCGGAGGCATTCCATCGCAACTGCAGGGCTCCCGCATCGCGGTCTTCAGAGGCGACATCCTGGCCGGTGGTGATATTGTGCTGGTACCCGTCCCGGTTGACCGAGCTTAGCGTCAGCTTTGATAACAGTGTATCGTCGATCAACGGTACATTGGCTGTGGCTTTGATATCGGCGCGGTTGTAGTTGCCAATGCGCGCATCTGCAAACCCTGATAATTCGTCTTCTGGCCCATTGGTCGTCACCAGTATCGCCCCGGCCGTGGTGTTCTTCCCGAACAGCGTGCCCTGCGGGCCGCGCAGCACCT
>JAGRIK010000145.1 GCA_020443325.1 Halioglobus sp. | reverse complement strand
CCACAACAGTGGCAGGGATAAAAGGGCCAGCACGCGATCACCGCCAGCGAAAGTACTCATTTGCTGTTCGGATAGGGTAGAATGTGCCCCCTGCGGCCCGGCACCGGGTCGAATAAATTCTCTATATCTCTTATATATCAATAGGTTAACGATGACAGCATCGATCAAAACCGCAGACGAAATAGAACGGATGCGGGTCGCGGGTCGCCTCACTGCGGAGGTGCTGGAAATGATCGTACCCCATGTACAGGCTGGGGTTACCACAGGCGAACTGGACCGCATTTGCCACGACTATATTACCGGGACGCAGAACGCGATACCCGCACCACTGAACTACCACGGCTTTCCCCGCTCCATCTGCACCTCAATCAACGACGTGGTGTGCCACGGCATCCCTTCAGATACAAAAAAACTGAAAGACGGCGATATCGTGAATATCGATGTCACGGTAATCAAGGATGAGTATCACGGGGACTCCAGCATCATGGTTCAGGTGGGCGATGTCGCCAGCCATGCGAGCCGACTCATCGAGGTGACCCAGGAGTGCCTGTACCGCGCGATTGAACTGGTAAAACCGGGCGCGACACTGGGAGACATTGGGTACACCATTCAACAACATGCGGAAAAGAACTATTACTCCGTGGTTCGGGAGTACTGCGGGCACGGTATCGGCAAGGTATTCCACGAAGAGCCGCAGGTGCTGCACTATGGCAAAAAAGGTGCGGGCATGGTGCTGGAGCCGGGCATGACTTTCACCATCGAGCCCATGATCAACGCCGGGCGGCGCCATACCCGCTTGAACAAGGCCGACGGCTGGACCGTCACCACGCGCGACGGACGCCTGTCCGCGCAGTGGGAACACACCATACTGGTGACCGAGGATGGCCACGAAGTACTCACCCGCCGCAGCGACGAAATCGGCTGAGCAGACGATGACCGAAGAGAACAAGCGACTACCGGCAGAGATGTTTGATGTATCTGCCCTCAAATCCCGGCTTAAAGACAGGAAAGCGATACGAAGTTGCAAGGAGGCCATAGACCACTCCACACAGTATTTGCACCGGCAGTTTCGAGCAGGGGCGCAAGCCAGGGACCTGATACGCTTGCGCGCCACATTCATGGACGAGTTTTTAGCCGCACTGTGGGATGAACAGGACTGGGGGGAGGCTCAACTGGCCCTGGTCGCAGTGGGTGGCTACGGGCGCGGCGAGTTGCACCCCCATTCGGATATTGACCTGCTGATTCTGCTGGGAGAGAACTGCGATAGCTGCAAGGATGTGTTGTCTACCTTCCTGACTTTGCTATGGGATACCGGCCTGAACATCGGGCCCAGTGTTCGCACTCTGGAGGAGTGTGTCGAGTGCGCTGCAGGGGATATCACCATACTCACCAGCCTGATGGAGGCCCGCGTCATTCGCGGCCCCCACGAGCTGATGCAACAAGTGCGTGAGTTGACCGGGCCGGACAAAATGTGGCCCAGTCGGGACTTCTTCCAGGCCAAGCTGGAAGAACAATTGGCCAGGCACAACAAATTTGCCGATACCGAGTATAACCTCGAGCCCAACGTGAAAGGCTCACCGGGTGGATTGCGCGACCTGCAAATTATCGGCTGGATTGCCGAGCGCCATTTCGGCGTCGAATCCGTGGAGAAAATTACCTCCGAAGAATTCCTCAATGCGGAGGAAATGGCGATTCTCACAACCGGTCGCGACTTTATGTGGCAGGTGCGCTATGCGCTGCACATGATTGCCGACCGGGAAGAAGACAGGTTGTTGTTTGACCACCAGCGGGAACTCGCCGCACTGTGGGGGTTCAAGGACGGTGACAAGCTCGCCGTTGAGCAGTTTATGCAGACCTACTACCGCTGGGCACAGGCGCTCGGGCAATTGAATGAACTCCTCATCCAGAACTTCGACCAGGCCATACTGCACCAGGACGAAGAGGACGAGACCAGAACCCTTAACGAACGGTTCCAGGTACGCAATGGCTATATTGAAATCCGCGATAGTGAACTTTTCAGCAGGACGCCCAATGCCCTGCTGGAAGTCTTTCTCCTGTGTGCGCAGCATGATGACATTCTGGGAATCGCAGTGCCAACGGCACGCCTCATTCGCGCTAATCGGCACCTGATCGACGATACATTCAGGTCTGACGAACAAAACAAGGAAATGTTTTTACAGATCCTGCGCAGCCCCAACAAGATGACACGGCAGCTACGACGGATGACACGCTACGGCATCCTCGGCGACTACCTGCCGGAGTTCGGTCGTATCATAGGCCAGATGCAGCACGACCTGTTCCACACATACACTGTTGACGCCCACACACTCGAAGTCATAAAGAATGCCCGGCGCTTCCAGGCACCCGCTATCGAGGATAAATTCCCGGTCACCAGTCGTGTAGCGCGGCGACTGCGCAAAATTGAGCTGCTGTATATCGCTGCGCTCTATCACGATATCGGCAAGGGCCGCGGCGGGGATCACTCGGAGCTTGGCGCTGTGGATGCAGAGCACTTTTGCCGCAACCACGGGCTGGACGAAACCGACAGCGAACTGGTCGTTTGGCTTGTGCGCAATCACCTGCTGATGTCGGCCGTGGCGCAGCGCAAGGACATTTCAGACCCGGAAGTTATCCAGCAATTTGCCGAGCATGTGCGGGACACGGAGCATCTGGATTACCTGCTGACACTCACCGTTGCAGACATCAACGGCACCAATCCCACACTGTGGAACGCCTGGCGCGGCAGCCTGCTGCGCCAGCTGTATACCGAGACGCGCAGGGCACTGCGCCGGGGACTGGACAATCCGGTCAACAAGCAGGCGGTGATAGAAGACGTGCGCCGGGCTTCCTGCGAGATTCTCGAGGGGCGCGGGTTTACCAAAGAGGAACTGGATGCACTGTGGCAGAGTCGCGGCGAGGATTATTTCCTGCGGGAGCGCACAGAGGATATCGCCTGGCATACCGAGGCCATCGCGGGGCATCACCACCTCGACACACCACTGGTGCTGATCCGGCATGACGCCGAATCCAGCGTTGCCAATACCACACAGATTTTCATTCATGCACGCAGCTCCGCACAGCTTTTCTCCCGCATTTGCGCGGCCCTGGAGCAACTGGACCTGAACATACACGACGCACGGATTTACGACGCCAACAGCGACATGAGCCTCGATACCTTTTTTGTGCTCGACTCCAGTGGTAAGCCGATCACTCATGATGGCCCGCGACTGGCTCATATCAAGGAGTACCTCAGCGAAGCGCTTGCCAGCAATAACGGGAAAGTGGCGATACCGGAGTGGCGCACACCGCGGAAAATGAAGTCTTTTTCGGTACCAACCGAGACGCGTATATACCTGGACGAGGCCAAGAATGTCTCTGTGCTGGAAGTCTCAACACCTGACCGGCCTGGCCTGCTCGCGCGACTGGGAAAAATCTTTGTATCCTTCAATATCGAATTGCAGGCGGCGAAGATCCAGACTCTCGGCGAACGCGTTGAAGACGTATTCTTTATTACGGACGATCAGCAGCAACCCATCACCGACGTACAGTTGTGCAACGACCTGCAACGTACAATCCGCGATGAACTCGACGAACAGGCAGCCGCATAGTGAACCCAGGTCTCCAACATCTCGAACCCTACCCGTTCACGAAACTGCAACAGCTGTTCAGTGACCTGGCGCCCGCGCCCGGTAAAAATGCGATTGCGCTGTCAATCGGTGAACCGCAACACCCCTCGCCGCAGTTTGTGCTCGATATCATTGCCGCGAACCTGCACCGTCTCGCCAATTATCCGACCTCTGCAGGCCTGCCTGAACTGCGCGCTGCGATTGCCGCCTGGCTGATGCGCCGCTACGCGCTGCCTGCCGTTGATCCCGACTCCCAGGTGTTGCCGGTAAACGGCACGCGCGAAGCGCTGTTTTCCTTTGCCCAGGCCGTAGTGACACCCGGACCACAGGCCCTGGTGATGAGCCCCAATCCGTTCTACCAGATATATGAGGGTGCAGCACTGCTGGCGGGCGCAACACCCCGTTTCATCAATTGCACCCAGGAATCGGGACTACTGCCCGATTTCAACAGCGTGACCGCGCAACAGTGGCAGCAGTGCCAACTGCTTTACATTTGCAGCCCCGGCAACCCCACTGGCGCCGTTATGTCGACGCCGCAGTTGCAGGAACTCATCGCCCTGGCGCGTGAGTACGACTTTATTATCGCCAGCGATGAATGCTACTCGGAAATTTATTTCGACGAGGCGTCTCCACCCCCGGGCCTGCTGCAGGCCTGCGCCGCGATGGGCGACGCAGACTTTCGCAACTGCGTGGTGTTTCACAGCCTGTCCAAACGCTCCAACCTGCCGGGCCTGCGCTCAGGCTTTGTGGCCGGTGACGCTGAGATACTGCATTCTTTCTTGCAATACCGAACCTATCACGGCTGCGCCCTGCCGATTCACCACCAACTGGGCAGCATTGCCGCCTGGAACGACGAGGCGCATGTCGAAGCGAACAGGCAACAGTACCGCGATAAGTTTGCCGCTGTGCTGGCAGAATTTTCCGGACACCTCACCGTCAGCGCTCCGGACGCGGGGTTCTATCTGTGGCCCGAAACGCCGGTGAGCGACACTGAGTTCGCCCGCCAACTCTATGCGGGAGAAAATGTCATCGTGCTCCCCGGCCGCTTTCTGGCGCGCGAGTCGGGCGGTATCAATCCCGGTGAAAACCGGGTGCGTATGGCATTGGTAGCCACCCAGGAGCACTGCGTCGAAGCAGCGCAGCGCATCGTTCATCGCCTGGGTCTACTGTAGCCTCACTATCATGCTGATCGCTGAGCGCGCCGACTACATCCTGCATCGCCTGCAGGAACTCTACCCCGAAACGCCGGTCCCGCTGGATCACAGCGACCCGTTCACACTGCTGGTCGCGGTGCTGCTCAGCGCCCAGTGCACCGATGAACGCGTCAACCAGGTGACTCCCGCCCTGTTTGCACTGGCCGACAATCCCGCAGACATGGCATCGCAAGACGTCGAGAAAATCAGGAGCATTATCAAGCCCTGCGGCCTTTCGCCGCAGAAATCCAGGGCCATAAAGCGCCTGAGCGAGATACTCGTCGAGGAACACGGCGGTGTAGTTCCCGCTGATATGGACGCGCTGGAGCGCCTGCCCGGAGTTGGCCACAAGACTGCAAGTGTGGTCATGTCCCAGGCCTTTGGTGTGCCGGCCTTCCCCGTGGACACGCACATCCATCGCCTCGCACAGCGCTGGGGGCTGACTCGCGGCAGGAATGTCGTACAGACGGAGCGGGACCTCAAGCGCCTGTTTCCCGAGGAATACTGGAACAGGCTGCACCTGCAGATCATTTTCTACGGCCGCCAGTACTGCACTGCGCGCGGCTGCGACGGCCGCGTATGCGAAATCTGCCGGACATGTTACCCGCACCGCAAACACCCGAAGAAATGCCACAAGGCCTGAGCGCAAACCGCGGCGGATACCGGCTCCCGGGCGCTACACCTAATGCTCGGGCTTTGCTATGCTACCCGGCCGCGATAAACACGCGACCCAATGGAAAACTGCAGTGATTACACTCTATGGCATCAAGAACTGCGACACCGTGAAGAAAGCACGGAAATGGCTGGATGTGCACGAAATCGACTACAAGTTCCACGATTTTCGTGAAGACGGCCTGGATGCGGACGCAGTGGCAGGCTGGATAGAAGAACTGGGCTGGCAAAACCTGCTCAACCGACGCAGCCAAAGCTGGAAAACACTCGGCGAAGACGCTCGTGAGAATATGGATGATGAGGCTGCCCACAAAGCAGTGCTGGCACATCCCACATTGATCAAGCGGCCACTGCTCGATACGGGGGAGCAGCGCTATACCGGCTTTTCCGCAGCGAACTACGCAAAAATTTTTAGCGCACACACCCTCTGACAGGGCGTGTCATTCACAATGGAGACAACATGACAGATGGCGCATTTGCCTTTGGCCTGGGTGTGGGCACCCACAACAGCAAGGGAGAGTGGCTGGAAGTATTCTTTCCCCAACCGCTGATACATCCCGCGCAGACCGTGGCTGCCGTTGTGGAAAATTGCGATAACGACCACGCGCTGAGCCGGGACGAATTGTCAGCGATGCAAGCGGCGCTTGCGACGGCGGGCGAGAAAGCGCTGGCACAGCTTGCGGGACAGCTGCTGCAAAGTGATCAGCCTGTAGTAGCCGTGCTGCTACAGGAAGACAAACCACCGGCCAATGTACCTGAGGCCTATTTAAAACTGCACCTTCTTTCACACCGGCTGGTGAAGCCACATGGCACAAACCTTGAAGGACTGTTTGGCGCCCTGCCCAATGTTGCGTGGACCAGCGAGGGTGCCATT
>JAGRIK010000144.1 GCA_020443325.1 Halioglobus sp. | reverse complement strand
TGCTGGTAGCCAGAGCTGCAGGAATCAGTCTGAATAAACTGGTGAAGATGGCGTTGGAGCACGAACTTAAGGAGAGTGTTTGAGGTGTGAACTCTTACCCTCTTCGCTGCCCAGCAGTGTCGCAACATCGATCAGCAACCACCCCTTTCCGCGTCTAGGAAATTTCGAACTACCGCCAGATCGATCACCTGACCGGCCAGCATGTGATTGAGTGGTTTTGTACCGTTGAACAGTGGATTGTCGTTCGGGATAATCAACCATCGGTCAGCCTGCGACTGCTCGGGCAGCAGAACCTGAAGGGACTCGAAGATTCCCAGAATGTAACTGGTCCGCTCCAGTTGATCCTGCGTTAGCCTCGCCTTATCTGGCTGGCTCTTCCAGTTGTACAGGGCCCTCTCGTTGCTGAGCCCCAGTAGGGCCACTTGCTGGGCGCAGGCCAGGCGCCATTGGCTGAAGATTTTGAATATCGCCGGCAGCAGTGAGCCGGTGACATTTGAATCAAGTCGCAACTGTCGTTCAGCTTGAGTAACCATGCTTTTCTCCTGCTCGTATTCTCTAATGTATCGTTATTGTAATTAACTACGATGAAGCCAACATTGCTCTTTCAGGTAGCCAGGCGCACCGCCATTCACGCATTCAAAAATATAGATAAGAAGAGTACCGCGTTGGACTATGCGTACATACGAAAATCTGCGCCGCAATTGGTGCTAAAAATCAGGTCGGTGGGATTTTGAATTTTCGAGTCGATGGTCCCAATTTGGCCCCATGAAAATCCGGCAACATAAATTATACTATAAATTCAATATGTTACAGAGGAAAATGGCGGAGAGCGAGGGATTCGAAACTTCAGAGGGTAAATCTGACGCGACCGAATGCCCTTTAATGCCTTTAAAATCAAATACCTGAAAAATTGCGATGGGCATTGAAGGGCGTGAAAGGGCGAGACGGTGGTCCCATCGTCACCGTTATCTCAAGGCCGCGCCCAAGCTGGATGCTCCAGGTCAATATTCGGCGCCCCTTAGCACTAGCCAAATCCAAGAGGGCACAACGCCACGCTTCGTTTAGATATTCCTATAGGCAAACGCTGATTGTTGCATGTCACGTGGCTTCAGCGCTACGTACGTTGGGATTGATCCGGAACGCTGTCGCGAGGCAAAGATGGCCGGCGCCACGTCGCCCACGAGCGCCATCAACCCGAGCAAACGTTTCTCTTTCAGTTCATCAAGGCGCACCACCCAACCCTTGTAACCCAACTAGTCTAACATAGAAACTTTTTGCCCGATTCAGTCCGCCAGGAATTCGAGAGAGAAGTGCGGTTCTCACGTGGCATTTGCCCGCTTTTACCTGAGCGCAAGTTTCTACGACCACCACCCGAACATTAAGGTTGCTGTCAGGTCGGGGTGGTTCAATAGCAACCATGCCAACCCGGCATAGCAACGAGACAATCCAAGGAGAGTTGACATGAAGATTCGCACTATCGCCGCCACCGCTGCCCTGCTGTTCGCCGGTGCAGCCGTTGCCGGTCCACAATGTACAGATGCCCCCAGGTCTGAGTGGATGACCGAGGAAGCCATGAAGCAATCACTGATCGAGCAGGGCTATACCATCGACCGGTTCAAGGTGACCAAGGGCAACTGCTATGAAATCTACGGCAAGGACATGCAGAACGTAAAAGTAGAAATCTACTTCAATCCGGTCACTGGTGAACCAGTCAAGGAGCGGAGAAATGACTGACACCCTGCAAAGGGGTAGCGCCCGCTGGGAGGACCGGGTCAAGGTCTGGGACCCGGTGGTGCGTGTCTTTCACTGGAGCCTGGTGACGGTATTTGCCGTCGCCTACTTCACCGGCGACGAGGCGGAGACAGTGCATGAGTGGGCAGGCTATGCCGCGTTGGCGCTGATTGCCTTGCGCCTGGTATGGGGCGTGATCGGTACCCGGCATGCACGCTTCACCGATTTCGTGCCTCGACCCACGGAACTGAAAAATTATGCGCGCCAGGTGCTGCGCGGGCGCGAACGGCGCTATATGGGGCACAATCCGGCCGCGGCGATCATGATCCTGTTCCTGCTCCTGGCCACCACGGTGATCGGAGTCAGCGGCTGGTTGCTCACCACCGACTGGGGCTGGAGCAGCGAACTGCTCGAGGACCTGCATGAAGGGGCGGTGAATATCACCCTGCTGGCGATTGCACTGCATGTTGGTGCCGCCATTTACGAGAGCATCCATCATCGGGAAAACCTGATTCGCTCCATGTTTACAGGTTACAAGCGTGCCGGTAAGTAAGACCGGGGGCTGCTCAATGAGCCGACTGCCGCGCTCAGGCGCCGCTTACCGGGAAGGCGACCCTGACTTCAAATCCGTTTGCCCTCCCCGCAGCGGGGGACTGGAACGTCATGCTGGCTCCCACGCCGGTAGCGATGGCTTCGGCAATAGCCAGGCCGAGCCCGGAGCCCTGGGCCGTAGTCCTGGAGCGCACGAAGCGGCGCCGCAGTCGGGCCACTTCATCGGCGGGGATGACGTCCCCGGCGTTGACGATGCGCAGCAATCCCCCGGCGGACAGGCTAACCTCTATCGTTTGCCGGTCGCTGCCGTGTTTGAAGGCATTTTCCAGCAGGTTGCGCACCAGAATGGCAAAGGCATCCGGATCGAGTGCGCACATGCATGCGCCACCTTCCGGCAGCGCCAGATTGATCCTGTCGGTCGCGAGCGACTGCTGCAGTTCCTCAACGACCACACGCAATAACTCGGCCAGATCGTGCTGTTCCCTGGATAGTAGGCCTCCCCCTTCAGCTTTGGCCAGTTGCATCAACTTCTCGGATAAATCCGATAATCTGCGCAGCGAACTTGCGATTCCCAGAGCACGCTCCCGGGTGCTACCCGGCGGCAGCTCACGCTGCAATCTCTGGACTTGTGCCAGTGCTGTGGCGATAGGGGTGCGCAGCTCATGGGCGCTGTTGGCGGTGAAAGACCGCTCCGCGTCCAGCGCCCGCCGCAGGCGCTCGAGCAACTGGTTGACCGATTCTGCGATAGTCAGGAGTTCCGCGGGTAGATCCCGCACGCTGACTGGCGACAGGTCGCCACTGCCGCGGGACTCGATGTCATCGCGATAGACGAGCACGGGGCGCAGACTGTAGCGTATGAAGGCCCAGCTTCCAATGAAGCAGAGGGGCGCAAGCAGGACCAGCGGCCACAGCAGGATGACTGCCGTGGCACGGATCGCCTCGCGCCGTTGCGCGAGCGGTTCAGCCACCTCGATATGCAGGGTGCGCTGCACAGCCCAGGCGCCATAGAAACGGTGTGTCGTCGAGGAACTGAACCCGTCCAGCAGATCGCGGTTAAACACTGCCGGGTCGGCGTTGTGGGACCGCAGTAGCACCCGCCCGGCATGATCGCGTATGAGATAGACCAGCGGCTCATCGTGCGCCTCAAACGCCACGATATGCTGGGCTTGACCGCTGTCTTCGCGATTGATCACCTCAACAACCGCAAGCGGCATAATCCGTTGCGCGGTCTCTGCCAGGGCACTGTCAAAACGGGTATTCAACTGTTCTCTCGCAGCGAGCACCGCGCCGGCGAGTGCGAGCAGCCAGAACAGTGTCACCCCGACTGTGAGGCCGGTGCCGAGGGTTGTCTGCAGGCTTCGCGGCAATGCCATCAGGCGTTGATCCGGTAGCCCAGGCCGCGTACGGTCT
>JAGRIK010000143.1 GCA_020443325.1 Halioglobus sp. | reverse complement strand
TGCCTGGAAAATCATTGATCCTCATCCCCCGGCAATGGCCGGTAGTCGTCATCTGTTACTGATTCGTGGCGCAGGGCAGCGTTGCACATCTCGGTGATGGCGCTTCTATCGCTCTCGTACCCCCTGCCGGATGTAGTAGACAAATGGCGTATCGTCACTAGCGCCCGCTCCATACGCTCAAACCTCGCCTCACGACAGGCGCAGGCGTGGTGGTGGGTTGTGCGGCATTTGGTCATCCACTCACCCTCCGCAGCGAAACAATCCCCGCCACTAGCACGCCCAGCAGCATCAGCATCAGTGTATTGGGCAGGCCGACACTCACCGGCTCATCAGGTACATGCGGTATCCACGGCGGCATCACGTAGTCTTGAGAACAATGCGGCGGCATGGGTGAATAATCTATGATGCATGGGTATGCAACGTGCAGCGCCAATGAGTCCGGACCGTGCTTGTCGTAGGCCCGGTAGTATGCCTTGATGTCAGCATTCGTGATTATCATTGCCGATCACCTCAACAATTCAATATACGCTCTTTTGCAATATCAAAGTAGCCATCATCCATTTCAATGCCGATAAACTTGCGGTTTGCTAGTAGTGCCATCTTACCAGTCGTGCCGCTGCCCATGAACGGATCAAAAACAGTATCACCCTCGTTTGACCAGCTTGTGATATGGTCATGCGCTAACATCTCAGGAAAAACGGCGGGGTGCCCTGTTTTTCCGCCCCCGACTCCATACTTCCAGACATTTTTCCTTTTCCCGAAAACTGGTGCAGTTTTAAGCACGCGCTCACCCGATTTTCCATGCTTATCCATGCCAGACTTCGCAGTGCTTTCAGTCACACCTCCTCGCACATTAGCCCGGTCGCGTATAAAGTTTATTGATTTTGGGGTGCCCTTGCTAAATATAAACATATATTCAAATGATTGCAGATAGCACTTGTTTGATCCAAAACACGATTGCGCTTTCTCGTATATCATTGTGTCATGCAGATTGAACCCACATTCCATAGCCCACAGCGCCTGTTTGAAACTTGTTCCTGTCTCGCTACCCTTAATAGTGGCATCGCCAACAACCCAAACAACTACACCACCATCAGCAGTGACTCGGTAAAGGTTTTCTAAAACTGCTTTCCATACATGCTCACCCCACTGCTCATTGTTTCCGTTATACGAGCGTAGATTGTCGTACGGGGGGCTTGTTACGGTTAAATCAATGCTCCCATCCGGTATTTCTTTCATCCGCTCCAAACAGTCGCCGTGCTTTAATTGTGATTTGGTCATTGCTGCTTCAGTCAGGGGCATGGGTGGGGTCCTTCTTGCGATACAGCCGACAAAATGTAGGCACATCGTCAGGGTGAACATGGACGCACGACTCACCCCAGCGAAGATCTACGGTGTGTTTGCCGCCCGGGAACCGGAAGCGCGCACTTGTGCGAACCCCTCGCCCGGGTTCGGATTTTTCCGGTCTGTCGCCGTACAGATGCACCCCCACAACATGGGCGCCGGGGTAGAATCCCTCGACCATCTCAATCAGCGCGTCTATCGACTCGGATCTGGTCCGCTGGCCCAGCCAGTGCGCCGCCCTGCACTGCAGGCTGCAGTAGACGGCTTGGCCGTCGGCGCAGGGCTCGTAATCTGCCGGGTCAACACCTTCATCAATCAGGTCGCCGGACATGTCATCGTGCACCTTCCGGCCGCATTCCCAGCACTCGAACCACCAGCCACGATCCAGTAGCTCAAGGGGCGGTACGGGCCCGGGGGAGAAGCCGTCGAACTCCGGCGCACGGCGACACTCGACCGACCCCCAATCGCCGTCACCAAATTCAACTGAACCCTTGCGGCGAGCCTCGGCGTGAATCTTTGCAAAAACCACGCCGCCGGTGCGCTCGTATGGCTCCTGTACAACGTAGGCTTTCAGTGCCTCACCCATCCACCACCTCCCGCCCCGCTGGGGGCCTACGGTTCCACTGTGAGATCGCATGCTGCACGTCACTGCTGTGGATTGTGTAAAACAGCCACCACGCGCAACAGTCGTCATTTGAGCAACCGATCGTATGGAACTCGCCGTGATGATCTGCATCGACGTCATGCTTTGCCTCGCTCCCGCAAAATGGGCACGGCTTAAGCTCTTCGCTCACAATCCCACCTCCTCAGTTCTGGCTGGTGCCTGGTGCGCCATCTGAACCGGAACCAGAACCGACAGCCACCAGAATCCGTCATCAGCTGGTCCGACGATGCCGGGATTGTCCCGACCGGGGTCGTGGATCGACCTATCTGGACCCACGATCACGCAGTGGTTGCAGCCAGTGGCCGACGTTCCGGTCAGGATCGTATAGACGCCCCGGCTGCTGATCAGCTGCAGGATGGTGTCGAGGTCGCAATCCCCGGTGGCCGGCAGTGCCAGCTCTACGAATCCGCGCTCACGCAACCAGGCATCCACCCGTGGCTGCACGCTGCGCTCCCATTCGCCTGGGTCCATCGTATCCACAAAGTGCGGCACGTCGTCCCGGTCCAGATCAAGTAGACAAGCCAGGCAGGTGCGGTAGCAGTCGCCGTACTGACCTTCTTCTGGACAATGCAGGTATTTCTGTTTCTGCGGCTTCACGCTGTCTCTCCTGTTCTGGCCGGGGCCGGTATAAAGCTCCCACAAAAGTCACCGTGGGGCGCGTACAGCGACCGATCTTTCCGCAGCATTTCGTCACGACGGATGCAGGCACGCTCACACGAGTGACTGCACCCGGCCAGCGCGGTTTCCTTGCCGTCTACGATTGCCCTGTACGGGCCTGTAACTCGATTGCTCACCACCCCCTCCCTTGCTGTTCGCACTGATACGCCACCTCACCCACCCGGAACGCGCCCAGGGTCTCGCAGTCCTGCATCAGGGCCACGGTGCAGAGCAGCCATCCGGCAGGCGCAGGCGTGGTGGTGGGTAGTACAGGGCTTGGTCATTGATCTCTCCTGCGCTCATGCAGCGCCAGGGCATAGGCCCCTGTCGTGACTGCGGTAGCTACAGCGATCGATGTGACCGCCGCTGCAAAGATCATGGCGGGAGCTATGAAAATACTTCCGGCGATAGCCGCCCCGTGTTTTGCTTTTTGGTAAATTGTTGGTTTCATGGCTTCCCCTGGTTATGGCATTTCGTTGTCTTGTTTTGTCCCACGCCGCGAAACAATCCCCGCCACCAGCGCCCCAAGCATCATCAGCATCAGCGTATCTGGCAGGCCGACAGTGGCGGGCGGATCAACTGGCGGTGACCACGGCTCAATCGGTACATGCGCAGTCGGATAGTACGGCTCGAAGGGCACACACTGCGGGCGAGGTGACACGCTCAGACTGCTGCTGCACACGC
>JAGRIK010000016.1 GCA_020443325.1 Halioglobus sp. | reverse complement strand
TGGGTAAAATCGCGAAGTGATGAATACATAACACGGGCGCAGCCGGCCGGTTTAAAAAACCAGTGGAGAATCTGCGCACTGAATGAGATGAGAAATGAGGGGCGCAACAGCAGTAGTGTGCACCCCTGAGGTTTGGGCTACGTCAGGTTACATATAGATCATGATCAATTCATAAATCAGGACGGGGCGCTCGTCCTGGCCCACAACATGAATATGTTGCTCCAGAATCATCCTCGTGCCCTTGGGTGTTGCGGTAACTTCTTTCACGCGACTGCGGCTCCGCACCGACGATCCAACGGGTACCGGGCCGGTAAAGCGCAGCTTGTCCGAGCCGTAATTCAGAATATTGTTATAGCCGGTGACTTCATAACTTGGCGTACCGCGCATTTTGGGCATTAACACGAGCGTCAGGAATCCGTGCGCGATGGTGGTGCCGAAAGGGCTGTCGGTTTTCGCTTTCTCCGGATCGGTGTGAATCCAGTAGTCGTCTCCCGTCAGCTCGGCAAACTGGTTGACCAGTTCCTGGGTAATCTCAACCGGCGCACTCCACTGCCCGAAGGTATCCGATACCAGGCCCTGTAGTGCTTCGATATCCGTGTATTCATATTTTTCCATGCCAAACGCTCCCGTTTTGTTGGTGCTTGCGAAAAAGGACTCATCTTACATGCCCATCGCGGCACCCACCAATCCGAATGCGGCTCAATCAGCTATACCATAGGCGTGTTCTCGCCCCAGACATACTGTATAGAGCGCTTTGAGCACGGCAGAATAGGGACATTGTCGTGACCCCATTCGTCATTGAAATGCGGTCGCCTTCGAGTACACTAGGCCGCTCATTTTTATCCCCGGCAGGCGGATCATATGCCACTCCCAACCATGAGGATCAACCATGCGTGAAGCAGTTATTGTAGAAGCAGTTCGTACACCCATCGCCCGCGGCAAACCCGGTGTCGGGGACTTGTGCGACTTCCATGCCACGCAGTTGCTGGCGCTTTCCCTGAATGAAATCGTCAAGCGCACCGGACTCGATTATAGCGACGTGGACTACCTGGCCGGCGGCTGTGTTACGCAGGCGGGCGAACAGGCCGGCAACATCACACGCAATGCCTGGCTGACGTTGGGTAAAGACTACACCGCAGGTGGCACCACGCTCGACAACCAGTGTGGCTCCGCGCAGACCGCGAACCACATGATCTCCTCCATGGTTGCTACGGGTTCCGTTAACATCGGTATCGCCTGTGGCGTGGAAGCGATGAGCCGTGTCGGTCTCGGTGCCAACGTCTACAACGGCCCGGGCTATTTCATTCCCGACAACTGGCCATGGGATTCCAGCCCCGACCAGTTCACCAGTGCGCAGCGCATTGCCAAGAACCGCGGCATCACCCGGGAGATGGCCGACCAACTCGCCTACAACTCGCAGCTGCGTGCCAAGCAGGCCTGGGCGGAGGGGCGCTTCGACCGCGAAGTGTTCAGCGTGGAAGCGCCCATCCTCGGTGATGATGGCAAACCCACCGGGCAGACACGCACCGTCAACCGCGACCAGGGCCTGCGCGACACCACGATGGAAGCGCTCGCCGGGCTGAAACCCGTGATGGACGGCAACATACACACAGCGGGCAACTCGTCACAGATTTCCGACGGCTCCGCTGCAGTGCTGTGGATGACGGCCGACGAAGCCAGAGCGCGTGGACTGAAGCCTCGCGCACGCATCATCGCCGATGTCGTGGTCGGGACCGACCCTTACTACCTGCTCGACGGACCGGTGGATGCCACTGCCGCGCTGTTCAAGAAAAGCGGCATGACGATGAACGATATCGACCTGGTCGAAATCAATGAGGCGTTTGCGGCCGTCGTACTGTCCTGGGCACAGGTCTATAACGCGGACATGGATAAAGTGAACGTCAACGGTGGCGCTATCGCACTCGGCCATCCGGTAGGCTCTACCGGCGCACGCCTGATCACTACTGCACTGCACGAACTGGAACGCTCCGACAAGACCACCGCGCTGATTACGATGTGCTGCGGCTCCTCGGTCGGCACCGGCACCATCATTGAACGTATCTGACACTCATTTAAAGGAGAAACAAACATGGGAGACCTGACAGGCAAAGTTGCCGTCATTACCGGCGCCGGGCGTGGCCTTGGCCGCGAGGAAGCCATCCAGTTCGCCAAGCAAGGCGCGCGTGTCGTGATCAACGACATCGACCGTCCGGAAGCTGTGGAAGCGGCGCAATCAGCCGTTGAGGAAATCAAGGGCTTTGGCGGCGAGGCGATGGTTGTACTGGGCGATTGTGCAGACAGCGGCGACGCCGAGAACCTGATGAAATCCACACTCGACGCTTACGGCGATCTCAATATCATGGTGAACAACGCGGGTTTCTGTCGCGACAAAACCATTTTCGGCATGAGTGACGACGAGTTTGATTCCGTTGTACGCGTCCACCTGCGTGGGCATTTCGTCAACATGCGCAACGCCACCGCCTACTGGCGGGACAAGGCAAAAACAGGCGTGGAGGTGTACGGCCGCCTGATCAGCACTTCCTCGGAAGCGGCCATCTACGGCTCCGCAGGGCAGCCCAATTATGCCTCCGCGAAGGCGGGCATCATCGCGATGACCATGGGCGCGGCCCAACTGTTGACCAAGTACGGTATCACCTGCAACGTGATCATGCCGCGCGCGCTGACCGATATGACCGCCAGCGGGCAAACCGCAGAGATGTTCCAGCCGCCAGCCGATGGCGGCTTCCATGCCTTCGACCCGGCCAATGTCGCGCCACTGGTGGGCTATCTCTGCTCCCCTGAAGCGGCGAAGATCTCCGGTGAAGTACTGGTGGTATGGGGCAATTCAGTACAGGTGCTGAAACGACCGACACTGGGAGACTCCTTCATCAACCCCAAGGGAAACAAGAAGTGGGAACTGGAAGACCTGCACACGTCACTGGCCGCCCATTACGATGAAAACTACGTCCCGGTCTGGGGCGGCTTTTCAGTACCTCCAGGTTAGCAATCTGATTAAAAAAGGCGGCCCTGTGAGAGCGTGTGAAAACACCTCTCGTGTCTGACAAAAATACCCGCGTCGCAAGATGCGGGTATTTTTTTATGCAGCACCTGCACGGAGAGTCCCACCCTCACAGATCAACCACATTCGACCTGACCAGCACACCACCGTCCACCACCAGGTCATGCCCGGTGATAAACGATGCGCGCTCCGAACACAGGTAAACCACGGCATCGGCTATTTCCTCCGGTTCCGCCAACCGGCCCATCGCGTGAGCATTGAGCACCTTCTCTCGCATCTCCGGCATTTTTTTCAGGTAGAACGCCATACCCCCGGAGTTGATTCCACCCGGACAGACCGTATTCACCCTGACTCCCCGCTTCGCGTACTCAACCGCCACGGTCTTGCTGAGATTGATCACACCGCCCTTGGCTGCAGCATAGGCAGACTGGAATACCTCGCCGCGAATACCCGATACTGATGCGACATTAACTATCGCCCCGCCGCCGGACGCTTCGATCAGCGGCAACTGGTATTTCATGCACAACCAGACACCGCGCAGTGTCACACCCATACAGCGGTCCCACTCCTCTTCGCTGAGTTCGGTCACAAGCTTGTTTGGCGCGCCCAGTGCGGCGTTGTTGGAGACCATGTGGAGTGCGCCGAAGGTCCTCTGCGTCTGTTCGATCACGGCCTGTACATCGGTGGCGCTGGCCATATCGGCCGCGACAAACAATCCCCTACCACCCTCGGCTTCCACCATTGCCAGGGTTTCGCGACCGCCCTTCTCGTTTATATCGGCGATCACCACGGCTGCGCACTCTTTCGCAAATGCCAGTACAGTGGCGCGTCCTGTGCCGGCGCCGCCGCCCATTACCAGTGCAATCTTGTTGTTCATTTCTTTCTCCCTGGATCTACGAACTTGGGTCAGAGTTTAATGGCACGTACTTTCGCTTCGAGACGGCGATAAATGCAATGCTCTATGGGTGAGACCCGCCGTGAACCCATCCATGGGGGCTTGAGCTCGGCGTCCTGCCTCGCACAGTCCCACCCATAGGGTATTTAATTTACCGCCTCTGAGCCCTAGTGGCGTTAAGTCTGTGCCATTCTGCTAAGACCTTAAAACATGCAATTTCGGTAGCTCATATTCTGCTGGCTATTCCATTTATTGGGGTCAGACCCGGATGACGTTAAAACATGCAATATCGGCATCTCGTATTCTGCTTGCAGTTCCTTTTATTGGGGTCAGACCCGGATGACGCATATTATGCTGGTAATTCCCTCTATTGGGGTCAGGCTCGAATGGCGCTGACTTACGCACGAACGTAGCATGTAGGCGGGAAATTGAATCCCATGGGGTTGGGACTGTGCGAGGCAGGACGCCGAGCTCAAGCCCCCATGGAGAGCCTGCCCCTCTTTATGGGTATGGGTTCACGGCGGGTCCCAACCCCATGGGATTCAATTTTCTGCCGATCTTGAAGCTTACGTAAGTTCCATTGTGTCAGAGTCTAAAACATCCGATACCGCTTCTGCACATGCAGCTGGCGAATCCGAATTTGCTCACGCCGCTGCTCGGGACTGACCGTTCCAGTTTCCGCCGGCAAGTGCTTCCTGATCTCGCTGAATGGAACTTTCTTCGCGGTAATGGACGGCCAATCTTCCTGCGCGGGCGTTTCGCTGTAGGTCCAGCGCGGTGTCATAAAGCCCTCGCGGTGGCCGGTGGTATCGACCCAGTTGGGTACGCCGGGGTCGGTGTGGGCCAGTACGATACGCAGTACACCGTCGGCATCGGCTGTCATCTGGTGTCCGTTGAGGCTGCCGATCTGGTCGGCATATTCGATGGATTCTCCCCACAGGTTTCCGACCTGGAAGCCAATGTACTGCGGCTTGAGTCGTATGTGATTCTCGATGATGAGTGCCTCGTCGGGTTCCAGTTCGAATACGCCGCCGGCGTAGATGTTTGTGCTTTGCCCACCACCGGTTGCTCCGGAAGCTGCATTGACGGTGTTAAAGCTGTTGCGGGGAAATGCCACGCCGGGCATGCTGCCCTCGCGTTCACCGTATGTGCCCATCAGGATCGTCCAGAAGGCGTTCCAGAAATGCATCTGGTTGCGGACGATGCCACCGAACTGCCTGAGTTCCTGCGCGGCCTTGTCGGCGCTGTAGGGTTCTGCATGGCAGCCCTCGGCTCCCAGTTGTGTGATTTCAAAATGGATAGCCTCTTCGTGCTCCCAGTCATTGAACAACTGGCGGCCGCTGATGTAGTTGGCGTATCGGGGTTCTGACTCTGTGGATTCAGCAGGTGTTTTCGGCCTGGGAGCTCGAACCGTGGAGATGAAATTGCCGGTGTAGCCCTTTGGCTTTTCCGGCGCCAACAGGATTTCGAATGTGCCATCGGCCTCGAGTTCTATTTGCGATGAGTCCAGTCGGCCGGTTTGCACTTTAACGCCCGGGCGCAGTTCCATCAGTGAACCGGTATCGCCCGGCATCTCACCGCTGGTGGTTTCGAAAATGACATAGTGGGGTGCCTTGTGTCCGGTGCTGACCGGTTCCTCACCACGCCAGTGGCGGGCATCGCCCGGTTTGCCGCGCAATCGATAGCTGTGCCTGCCGTCGATGGCTGTGCTGAAATAAATGGCGTCTGCGTTATCGATGGTGCTGCGTGTGATCACGGACAACGCATTGCGAAAGTGTGGGCGATCGGGGTCGGAGTGGAAGGCCCGCTCTACCGCGTTGTGCACATAGCCCATCAGGTAGCGATAACCCTCTGCCAGATTCCGCTCGGTGGCTGGCGGTGGCATCAACTCGGGGTGGTCGATTGCATCCCTGGCATCCTGCAAGGCCTGGATCATTTCATCCCAGGCAGCGCGCAGTTGTTCTTTGGCTTCGCTTGTTCGATCGGTCATAGCCTATCTCCTGGTTTTCCGATATAGCTCGATTATTTGGCCCTAATCATGCGCAAACAAATTGCAGCATCATCAGAATGTTTCCCGCTTCGTTAAGCCGTCGCTGTGCGGGACTAGCCTGATCGCTCAGTGGGCTAAGACATTCGCTCTCCAGGCTAGTCCCGCACTGCGACTCCGTTCCAGCGCTAATCCCTATTTCAGGCAGTGGCATCCAGATCAGCGGGCAGGAACGCATCGCCCAGCACTGACTTGCCATCCAGGCTTTTGACTGGCAGGCCCAATGAGTGGAGCAATCGGCGGCTGTAGGTGACACGCCCTACATGATGGCCCGAACAGAGTTCCAGCGCGGCCTCCGCCATCACCTCGACGGGTTCTGCCATATCGGGGCTGCGCCTGGCGATGTCACGCACATACTCAGCGCCGGAGGTGAGCACGATATTCTCAGGTGCCAGGGTATTCACATAGATTCCTGCACTCGCGACTTCATGGGCCAGGCCCTGCGTATAGCGATCCAGCGCCGCCTTGGTGGCACCGTAGGCGCAGATGACGTGGGCTGCGATTTGCGAATCGCGATAGGGCACTACCGGTTGTAGCGCGCTGCTGCTGCTGATGCTGAGAATCCAGCCGCGACCGCGCTCGCGCATGCCCGGCAGTGCCTGTTGCGCCAGGTCTATCGGCGCATTGACGTTGACATCAAACATCCAGCTGCGATCACGGGTGGTGGCCTCACTGGGCAAACACATCTTCGAGCCCGCCGCGTTATTGACGACGATATCCACCGCGCCAAACTGCTCGGCGGCACGCGCTATGAGGTCTGCCCGCGCTTCGCTATCGCTTAAATCACAGGCGATGCCCGCGGCGGTACCGCCCTCGTCGTTGATACGCTCCACAGCGCCTTCCAGCGTCCCGACCAATTTGCCGTGGGCACCCCAGCGGGAAGCGCACAACACCACGGATGCACCCTCGGCGGCAAAGCGCCGCGCGATCGCCAGGCCGATGCCGCGACTCGCGCCGGTAATCAAAGCCGTCTTATTGTTCAGCAATCCCATTATTCAACTCCCGCCAGCGTGATCCGCCTGCTCATTATCGGCAACGACGTCCGCTGCGCGAGGCCAGTTGTACGTGTCATAGAATTCGCCCAGGCGTGCTTCGATCTGCTCCCGGGATACGGCGTAGTCGTCGATGCTGTAGCGAAAATCCGTTTTGTGCGATTTCTCTTTTTCTTCCTGGGCTTGCAGGTAATCGTCAAAGCTCTCCGTCAGGGGCATGCCCAGTGCGCGGTATATTTTGTGCACAGTCGTGCGCGGTTGCGCGGTCAGTTCCCGATAATCCACCATCGCCTGCGGCGTGGCGGGATGACGCGAGAGAACCTCCGCCGGGTGGAGAAAGCTCTCAAACGAAACCTCGGTCAGTATTTGCAGCGACCGCTCGTAGTCGGGTCGCTTCCACCCCTTGCCCTGCCAGCTCAGTTCAACCAGCTTCAGCACACTGGGAATACATTGGGCGGGATCTCTCACCATGACCACAATCCGCGCGTCCGGGAAGGTCTCGATCAGCGCGCCCACCCAGCCACACATCAACGGGTTTTTGCTCAGGTGTATCTTGTTACCGCCATTGAGCAGTAACTGGCGCTTTATACATTCGCGGTAGTGATGCAGCCAGCGACGCCGTTTGCCTGCCGACATTTCATCGACATGAAAGAGATCAATCACATCCATCATCGGGATATCGAGCGACCACTGCTGCGTGACGAACGCGCCGCGCATCACAAACTGGTCCTCCTCCGAATTCCACAGGCTCATGTTGTGCATGTGGCGGTAGGGGCCGAAGGTCTTATCGTCCCAGGCCACCAGCCGTTTGTTGAGCGCGCGACCCAGCCATCTCTCATCAATGTATCCGATCAACTGGATGATGCGTTTCTGTAACAGCGAGGGGAAGAACATTTCCCAGTACAGGAAGTAGCTGAAGGTTTCGCCGTCTGCCGCCAACAGGCGGTGTACCAGCGTGGTGCCGCTGCGGGCGTGGCCCACGATAAAAACAGGGCGCTCGACCTGCTGGCGCCACAGTGCCGGGAACACGAGGTAATCCAGCGTGAAAAACACGGCGTTAAAAATGTATTCCAGTGGTACCAGTACTAACAGTCTCACCAGCGTGCGTGTGCGCCCCGGCCACTGCTTCAGCGACCAGACGTGGCGTAGTACTCGCCAGTAGTATTGAACGTCGAAGTACATTTCTTTCAAGGCTTCCTGTTCGTTGCGTTCGTTGCCGGCGTCAACAGGACCGGCATCGACTTAAAGCCATGAATGCTGTTTGAGCGAATAAACACCGGCTGCGCACAAGATTCGATCGCCGCAAAATGCGCGAAGAATTCCTCGAAGAATACCCGCGCCTCCATACGCGCCAGATTGGCACCGAGACAGAGGTGGATGCCGTGTCCGAAGGCCATATGGGGATTGGGATTGCGCGCGATATCGAACGTCATGGGATCGGCGAACACTTCCTCGTCAAAATTGGCTGAGCTGTACAGCATCACCACGCGGTCACCGGCCTTGATCGCCTGGCCGCGAATCTCGGTGTCGCAGGTGGCGGTGCGGCGGAAGTAATGCAGGGGTGTGGTCCAGCGCAGCATTTCCTCTATCGCCAGCGGCAACTGGTCCTGGTTTTCCTTTAACTGCGTGTACAGGTCAGGGCGCTTGAGCAGTTCGTACATGCCACTGCTGATCAGGCCGCGCGTGGTCTCGTTGCCGGCGACGGTAAGTTGTATGAACAGGGAGGCAAACTCCATCTCGGATACCTGGTGCCCTTCAACCTCCTGGTTAATGAGCAGGGATATCAGGTCGTCACCGCCACGGTCCTTGCGCTCGCAGGCCAGTTCGAACCCGTAGGTGCCCATTTCTAAACTGGCCTGGTTGATCTCCTCGGAGGTACCACCCAGATCAGGATCGGTGCCGGAGGTCTGCAGGTCGGACCAGTGGCGAATTTTCCCCCACATATCGCGGGGAATCTCCAGCATGGAACAGATAACCGCGGTAGGCAGGTCGCCCGCCAGGCTCTCCACAAAATTCACTTCCTGGGGCGATGAGATCTGCGCCATTACCTCCCGGGCGATGCGACGCACCTGCGGCTCCAGCGCCGCCAGCATGCGCGAGGTGAACCGGGTAATCACCGCGCGGCGCAGGGGGCCGTGTTTCGGCGGGTCCATACCGAGCAGTTGGTTGCGCGCCATCTCGAGGATGTCCGGTGGCAGGTCATCCACCATCACGAAGCCCTCTTCGGCAGAGTACGTTTTAAAATCACGTGACACCGCCAGCACGTCGGCGTGCTTGCTCAGGACCCAGTAGCCGTGGCCCGCGGGGTGTTCGTGCCAGTAAACGGGCGCATTGGCGCGCAGCCAGGCAAACTGCTCGTGCGGGATACCGGCGGTGTAGTTATCGGGATTGTAGACATCGATCTGCATCAGTTAGTCCACCAGCACATTGGGACGCGGCAGCCCCATCTCGGCGCACACGGCAAGGTAAAACTCCAGCGTCCCCGCGCCGTCCACCACCATCGTGATATTGCCGTCGGCATCCAGGTTGATATTGGAGCCGTACATCTGGAACCACACCTGTGTGTCATCCTCGATACACTGCAGCGTATGCACGGAACCGGCAGGCTCGTACAGGAATGAACCAGCCCTGTTCACGTAATCGTATTCCTTGTACTTCCAGGCGCCGGAGCGCGTATAGCCCCACACCGGCCCCGTGTGTTTGTGTGTCTCCACTTCATAGCCCGCCTGGAAGATGTTTTCGACGATCCACAGGCCCTCCTTCGGTTTCACCTGCAGCACGCGCAACTTGCTGCCATCGCCAATATCAATGAAGGGCAGGTCATCTCGCCCGATGTGGACCGCTTCTGGTACTGTCATGTGCTATCTCCTTCAATGTCAGTTGGTAAATCGCCACCAACCAGTGTAGCGGTGAAACCATCTGCTTTACGCGCCTGTAACGCACTCGTTATAAATTTTTCGGCTACAGGATAATTTTTCACGCTGATTGCTTCACGCTGGCGCCTGCAAACGGCGCACGACGTCTGCCACTCGCTCATCGTCCTGTGGATTTTCGGGCATCGGGAACGTGATCCGTCGGGTCAGGCCCGCGTAGCGTTCGCGGAAGACCCGGTCTATCTCATCGTATGAACCGCGAGGCACAAACACTTCCAGCATGTCATCGGTAATAATCTGTGGCATCGCGGCCCAATCACCGGAGCGCGTCATATCGAGCAGCTGCTGGCCTTTGTCCTGCCAGCCAAACAGTTCGAGACTGGGCCAGTACGCGGGCGTGGAATAGAGGAATCCCAGCATACTGCGCTGCTTCTCCCAGGCGGCGGCAACTTCTTCCTCGTCCTTCCCCGTCGCCGTCAATGGGCCCAGCACCAGCTTGAATGCGTCCGGGTCGCGCCCGGCACTGGCAAAACCCTGTTGCAGGCGCGGCAGACAGACCTCGCGGATATAGCGTGGCGGTGTGTTGGTGGGGTGAGTAATCATGCCATCGGCGATCCGCCCGACCATTTTTGTCATGGCCGGACCGACTGCGCCGCACAGAATCGGGATGTCCGGGTGTTCGATGGGACCAGGGTTAAAAAACGGCTGCAGTTTGGTCAGCGTGTAGTGCTCGCCTTCGAAGTTGAGCCGCTCCCCGGTCTGGAAACTGTGGAAGATCGCTTTCATGGCCTGCACATACTCGCGCAGCTGGGGCACCGGCGAATCCCAGCGCGCGCTGTAGCGCTGCTCAATATTCGGTTTGATTTGTGTGCCCAGCCCCACCTCGAAGCGGCCGCCAGACATCGCCTGCAAATCCCAGGCGGCTATCGCGGTGGTCATCGGGCTGCGTGGGAATGCCACTAACACCGCAGTGCCGACTATCAGGGAGCGAGTCGCGTTCAGCGCGAGTGCAGCCAGCAGCAGGCCGTCGTGGATGGCGTCGGGCACCTGCAGCCCGTCAAACCCCATCGCCTCTGCCCGCGCCGC
>JAGRIK010000142.1 GCA_020443325.1 Halioglobus sp. | reverse complement strand
TGTCATCGATGAGGATGACACCCTGCTCGACCAACACGGGCGGCCACTGCGGGTGGTAGTTCAATTGTGTATCGGCAACATTGAAGGCAAGCTGCACCGTGCGCAGCGGCGCCGCGCCTTCCCGGAGACTGCCGCGCCAGAGGAAAGCACCCTGTTCGATATCGCCCTCTCCGATGCTGTCGGCCAGCCACGTCAGCAGGGCGGGGTCGAGAATATAGGGTATGTACTTTATCCGGTGTACCGGGTGGGTATCATGCAGTCCCACCAGGAGATCCATCTCAATGCCGATGTCATCGGGCTGCAGCGGAATGTTCAGGCCGAACATAACTTTGGCAACGCCCTCCTCACCCAGCGTTGTCAACAATCCACTTGTGAGTTTCACTGAGCCGGCGTCCCAATCCAGGTGCAGCGTGCCGTAGAGATCGTCAAAATGCAGGGGTTCGCGATAAACCGCCGGGAAATCCAGCGTCATCGACTGGCCATCGAGAATAACGGTGGCACCGGAGGGAACGATCTGCGTATACCCGGTGGCCGCGGTGACACCGGGCGCGCCGTGCAGCGTCTCCACCGCCAGGTCCTCGAAATTCGCGGCTAGCTGCCAGTCATCTCCCGGTAGATTGATATCACCAATAGTAATCTCCAGCGCTGATATATGGCCCCGCGGCTGCAATACGCTGAACACGTCGCGCAACGCCTCGGAGACAGCTTCCTGATTGCTGAAAATCGCGCTTAGCGGCGCCAGCTCAAAGCCTTCGGTGCGCGCGCGCAACCCATCTTTCACCGTGTCCAGTTGCAGCCGGGGGAGCGCCCACTGGACACTGTCATTCTCAATCTGCACATTCGACACGAACAGCGACCACTGGTCATTGCGCTGCTGCAGCCGCGCCTCCAGCGCGACACGCTGCAGGGGCAACTCCCAGGATGCATTGTCGGCCGCGACCAGCAGGTCGCCGCCTTCAAGCCGGGCCTGCACGGACGGCTTGCCCTTGTCCCAGTTCAACCACAATTCCAGGTCCACCGCTCCATCCGCCCACACGGCGATGGCCTGTTCGGCAAACATGTCCCGCACCGCGCCCAGGTGAGCAGACTGCATATTCAGGTAAACCTGTCCCGCAAACAGGGCGGGCGTAAAGGGATCACCAAGGCCCTGCGCAACCACGTCTATCTGCGCACCCGCGGAGGAAACGAGCGTCGCCTGCACATGGCGCTGGCTGCCCTCGCGCGACAGTTCGAGTTGCAGCGCCAGATCGCGCACATCGCCATCGGGCATCGTGAGAATCAGGCGATTGTCGCGCAGCGTAATACGCTCGATATTCAACAGGAATTCCCGCAGGGGCGCGGTGGCCCCGCCGCGTTCACGACCAAATCCCGCCAGGCTGAACTCGCCCTCACTGGACAGCTCGCCGCGCAGGCTGAGACCGTCGAGGACCAGGCGCGTCATCTGCAACGAGCGCGTGCGCAGGCTGTTCAACACATCCACACCCATACGACCCCGGGACAATTCCAGCGGACGGCTTTCACTACCGGGAATAGTGATGCGCAAACCCGTCAAGATGAGTTCCGGCGTAAACGACTGCCACTCGCCGGCGACCTCCTGTGCCTCTATACCAAAAGGCAGCCGCGCGTTGAGTTCCCGCAGGATTTCAACACGAAAACTTGCCAGGTTCGCTGTAAGCAGGCGCCCCACGCTGACATAGGCCGCCAGCGTCACTACCAGGATGAGAAGGAACACCCATAGAGCGCTGGCAATTCTGTTGTAAAAGGGATTCTCCAAGCGTCACTTCCACGCGCACTGCCTGTTCAGAGCAGTATGATGTCAAACTGCTCCTGGTTATAGCCCGGCTCCGCCCGCAGGCTGATCGGCTTGCCGATAAACTCAGCGAGGTCGGCGAGATGCGCTGACTCCTCGTCCAGTAGTCGATCGACGACAGCCTGCGAAGCCAACACCATCAGGCTGTCATTTTCATAGGCGCGAGCATCGCGCATGATTTCACGAAAGATCTCATAGCAAACTGTCTCCGCCGTTTTAACCATACCGCGCCCACGGCAAACGGGACAGCCCTCACACAGCATTCTTTGCAGGCTTTCCCGGGTGCGCTTGCGCGTCATCTCGACCAGCCCCAGATCAGAGATCCCGCTGATCTGGCAGCGCGCAGGATCACGCTGCAGGTGCTTTTCCAACGTGCGGTGCACCTGGCGGCGATGCTCTGCATCGTCCATATCGATAAAATCCACGATGATTATTCCGCCCAGGTTACGCACCCGCAACTGCCTGGCCAGCGCGGCAGCGGCCTCCAGATTGGTCTTGAGTATGGTTTCAGCCTGGTTGCGCCTGCCGACAAATGACCCCGTGTTGACATCGATGGTGGTCATGGCCTCGGTCTGGTCGATGATCAGGTGACCGCCGGACTTGAGCTCTACCCGCGCCTCCAGCGCCCGCTGGATTTCATCTTCGACGGCGTGCAGCTCAAATAACGGGCGTTCACCGCTGTAGAGTTCGAGCAGGGGAGCCACCTCCGGCACATAGTCGGCGCAAAATGCCTGCAGGGCGGCAAAACACTCCCGGCTGTCGACCTGGATACGCTCGACCGACGGCCTCACCATATCGCGCACAATGCGCAGGTACAGCGGCAACTCCTCGTAGAGCAGTTCCGTCCCCGTGGCCGCCGCAGCACGACGCGCGACCGCTGACCACAGCCGGTCGAGAAAACGCAGGTCCGCCGCAATTTCATTCTCGCCCACACCCTCGGCAGCCGTGCGCAGGATAAAGCCCCGGGGTTCCGCCATGGGCTGTGCCGCGAGGCATTGCGCCAGCACCTGCTGCAGGCGCGTCCGTTCGACAGGGTCTTCGATAAGTTGAGACACACCGATGTGCCCGGATTGCGCCAGCATGACAAGGTAGCGGGTCGACACCGACAACTCGGTGGTAACCCGGGCGCCCTTGCTGCCCAGTGGATCCTTGACAACCTGCACGACAAGTTTCTTCCCCTCGTGCAGCAGGTCCGCGATATTGTCACTGGGGCGGTTCCTGTCACTGCGGTTTTGCTGTTGCGCCACAACAATATCCGAGACATGGAGAAAGGCGGTGCGCTCTACACCGATATCGACAAAGGCCGCCTGCATGCCCGGCAGGACCCGCACCACTTTAGCCGCATAGATATTGCCGACGATGCCCCTCGTGGCTGCGCGCTCGATATGAATATCCTGCGCGGCACCGTTGTCCACCAGCGCCACGCGGGTTTCCATCGGTGTGAAATTGATCAGGATTTCTTCACTCACGGCGCCGTACTCACCGGTCTGCACCCACAGTGCCGGCTGGCTCCGCCGGGTTGAGCGCGGTTGTTATCCCGCGGGCACAGAGCAGCCGCCAGGTTTCCCACAGCGGCAGGCCCACCACATTGGTATAGCTGCCCTCGATCGCGCGCACGAACGCACCGCCCAGGCCCTGTATGCCGTAGGCACCGGCCTTGTCCCAGGGTTCATCGGTAGCCAGGTACGCCTCGCAATCCGCCCGGGTCAATGTGGCAAACTCCACCCTGGTCGCTACCACTTCACACGCCATACCGCCTTCCCCGAGCAGGCAGATCGCTGTGAGCACGGTGTGCCAACGCCCGCTGAGACTGGCCAGGATTGCCATCGCCTCATCGCGATCGCGCGGCTTTCCCAGCACGGTATCGTCACGCACCACGGTGGTATCGGCCGCAAGTACCAGATGGTCCGGCGCGGGAAAACGCAGCGCTACAGCCTGCGCTTTTTCCCGGGCCATCCGTTGTACATACGCTCGCGGAGGCTCACCCTGACGTTGGGATTCGTCGATATGGGCGGGCTCGCTGGTGTACGTCGCGCCCAACTGATCCAGCAGATCACGGCGACGCGGGGAGGCCGAGGCCAGTATCAAGCGCGGTGCGCCCATCTCAACTCACCTGGTAGTAGCGGCGCAAACCACGCAGGCTGTGCAGGATAACCGGCCACAACAGGGCGCTGGACAGTGCGGGCAGCAGGAACAATCGCGGCAGCACACTCACCCCCTCTATGCTCTGCACCCACTGGCAGATTAACTGGTTGATTCCGACGAGGATGAACACCACGACGGCCTGTTGCCACAGACTGTAGACTCGCAAACGCTGGTAAAGCAACTGGGACAGCAACGCCACGACCACCAGCGCGAATGCGTTTTGTCCCAGCACAGACCCCTCCAGCACATCCAGCCCCACCCCGAGCAGCACGGCGGCGGCGATTCCCACGCGCTGCGGCAGTGCGATACACCAGTAGATGAGTGTCAGCGCCACCCACTCCGGCCTGGCCCACTGCAACCACCCGGGGAGCGGCACAACGGCCAGCACATAAGCGAAGAGGAAGGTCAGGATGATGACCACAAAGCCCTGCCCTTCCCTGCTCGCCACCGGTCAATCTGCCTGGGTTGTGCGTGTTGTGAACACCAGCAGGACGTGTCGCGTGCGATCCAGTGCAGCACTGGGAACAGCCAATACGCGGGCGAAGGTTTCGCCGGGATCGCGCTCGACCACAGTCACCACTGCCACCGGGTAGCCCTCCGGGAATCGTCCGCCGAGGCCGGACGTCACGAGTAAATCGCCCACCTGGATATCGGTATTCGACGATACGTGGCGGATTTCCAGCGCACTCAACTCACCACTGCCCTCTGCGATTGCGCGGACACCATTGCGGTTGACCTGTACCGGCACAGAGTGCGTGACATCGGTGATCAACAGCGCCCGGGAGACATTGTTGCTGACTTCCACGATTTGCCCCATCAAGCCGTCTGCGTCGATGAGCGGTTGCCCGATGAAAACACCGTCGTCCGTACCCTTGTCCAGCACCAGTTGCTGGCGCTCCGGATCCGGCGATACCCCGATCAGTTCCGCAACGAGAACGTCATCTCGCAGCAACGCGCTCGAGTTCAGCAACTTCCGCAGCCGCACATTCTCGCCCTGCAACGAGGCCATCTGCTGTGAGCGACCCTGCAGTATCAGGTTTTCACGGCGCAGGCGGTCATTACTCTCCAGCAACTGTGCTCGCGACTGGGCGTGGGTGCCTGTCCACTCACTCACACGTGAGGGCAGGTTCGCGACCCAGAAGATGGGGGACGCCAGCGTATCGAGCACGGCGCGTCCGGTTTGAAGTTTGTTGTAATGCAGGTCTGCCGCGATAAGCCCGACCACGAGGACCATCGCCAGCAGCACGCGCCACAGCAGGGAGGATTCTTTGACAAATAATGGCTTGATGCGCGCTCCTCAGTTGCAGATATCGACACACTCGGCCGGACAGCTTAACCAGCTGCCCACGGCGTGTGAATACCCGCACAGCAACGACCCCACGGGGATGCGTTACTCCGTAGACAGCAAATCGATGGTGCGCCGATCCATTCGTTCCATTGCCACACCGCCGCCGCGGGCGACACAGGTGAGGGGGTCATCCGCGACGATAACAGGCAGCCCCGTCTCCTCTGAGATGAGCCGGTCGAGATCGCGCAGCAGGGCCCCGCCACCCGTGAGCACAATACCACTTTCGGCGATATCGGCGGCAAGTTCGGGGGGAGATTGCTCCAGTGCGGATTTGACAGCCTGCACAATGGCAGCCAGCGGATCCTGCAACGACTCGAGGATTTCGTCGCTGTTCAGTGTGAAGCTGCGCGGCACACCTTCCGCCAGGTTGCGACCGCGCACATCGATTTCACGCAATTCACTGCCGGCGAAGGCACAGCCGACTTCCAGTTTGATCCGCTCGGCCGTGGCATCGCCGATCAGGCTGCCGTAGCGGCGCCGTACGTGGGACACAATGGCTTCGTCAAAGCGGTCACCGCCAACGCGCACGGAATCGCGGTAGACCACGCCGTTCAGCGAAATAATCGCGACCTCGGTGGTACCGCCGCCGACATCCACCACCATACAGCCGGTGGCTTCATCGACGCTGAGCCCGGCGCCTATTGCGGCCGCCATCGGCTCCTCGATCAAACGGACATCCCTGGCGCCGGCACTGAGGGCCGACTCACGGATCGCGCGACGCTCAACCTGCGTGGACATACAGGGCACACACACCAGCACGCGGGGGCTGGGGCGGATAAACTTGCTCTCATGCACTTTGGCGATAAAGTGCTGCAACATTTTCTCGGTCACCAGGAAGTCGGCGATCACACCGTCCTTCAGGGGGCGAATGGCGGTGATGTTTCCCGGTGTACGGCCCAGCATGCGCTTGGCCTCCATGCCGACGGCCTCGATGGTTTTCTGGCCATTGTGCATACGAATCGCAACGACCGAAGGCTCGTTCAGCACAATGCCTTTATCACGCACATAAATCAGCGTGTTGGCCGTACCCAGATCAATCGAGAGGTCACTTGAGAACACCCCACGCAGCTTCTTAAACATGAATTTTTACTACCCTGTGAAAACAACGGGGAACCCCGTGTTAGAGTTCTTTTTACATCTCGATTAACCCGCTTTTATCGCGGATATAGCGTCTTTCGACCGGCTTTTTTCGGGAGTTGACTGAATTGTGCAACTGTACCAACCACAGGGATTTTGGGCAAGGCGCAAATGTGATAAGTTTACGCCCCCCGCCGCTTTGAGGGCCGCGCCCAGCGAATGAAACACCATGAGTATTGAACAAAACGAGATTGCAAAGATAGCGGAGCTGGCCCGTATCCGTATCGCCGGCGAGGAAATCGGCCAGGTCACCGAGCGCATTGCTGAAATATTGCATATGGTGGACCAGTTACAGGCCGTGAATACCGAAAATGTGGAACCCATGGCCAACCCGCTGGACGCGACCCAGCAGCTGCGCCCGGACGTAATAACCCAGGAAAACCGCCGCGACGCCTTCCAGGCCATCGCCCCCGCCGTCGAAAACGGCCTCTATCTGGTTCCCAAAGTCATCGAATAGGCGGCACGCGCCGCATCAGGACAGTCCTAATGCACACACATTCTGTTGCCCAACTTATCGAAGGGCTACGTGAACGCCAGTTCTCCAGCGTCGAGGTCACGCGTGGCTATCTCGATCGCATTGCCGCGCTCGACAGCCAGTACAACAGTTTTATCAGCGTGGATGAAGCGGCGGCCATGGCTGCTGCAGCCGAAGCCGACAAGCGCCTCGCCGCCGGCAACGCCGCCCCGCTGACTGGC
The DNA here is from genome assembly GCA_020443325.1 of Halioglobus sp. Taxonomy (GTDB): domain Bacteria; phylum Pseudomonadota; class Gammaproteobacteria; order Pseudomonadales; family Halieaceae; genus Marimicrobium. Next base: position 1,102 of record JAGRIK010000142.1, on the reverse strand, counting down.
ATCCCGATTGCCCACAAGGATATCTTCTGCACCGAGGGCCTGCGCACCAGCTGCGGTTCACGCATGCTGGACAATTTCGTTCCGCCCTATGACGCGACGGTGATCCAGCGCTTCAGGACGGCCGGCGCCGTGATGCTGGGCAAGACCAATATGGACGAGTTCGCGATGGGCTCCTCCAATGAAAGCAGCTTCTACGGCCCGGTCCGCAATCCCTGGGACACCAATCTCGTGCCGGGCGGCTCCTCCGGCGGGTCCGCTGCAGCGGTGGCCGGCCTGCTGGCGCCCGCTGCTACCGGCACCGACACCGGGGGTTCAATTCGCCAACCCGCAGCTTTTTGCGGTATCACCGGCCTGAAACCAACCTACGGGCGCGTTTCAAGGCTGGGCATGGTGGCGTTCGCGTCCAGCCTGGACCAGGCCGGCCCCATGGCGCACAGCGCACAGGATTGCGCCCTGCTGCTCAACGCGATGGCCGGGCACGATCCGCTGGATTCTACCTCGTCGAACAGGGATACCGAGGACTACTGCCTCAACCTGGACAACAGCCTGGAGGGGTTGCGCATCGGCCTGCCGGGTGAATACTTCGGCGACGGCCTGGACAGCGCCACGGGCGAGTGTATCAACGCGGCGTTGCGGGAACTGGAAGCGCAGGGTGCGACGCTGGTAAATGTATCGCTGTCCCACAGTGCACTCAGCATCCCCGCCTATTACATCATTGCGCCGGCGGAGGCCTCGACCAACCTGTCGCGCTTTGACGGCGTGCGCTACGGCTATCGCTGCGACGACCCTGTCGACCTGCACGATCTCTACACACGCACCCGGCAGGAGGGTTTTGGCGACGAGGTCAAACGCCGCATCCTGGTCGGCACCTACGCGTTGTCTGCCGGTTATTACGACGCCTATTACAAGAAGGCGCAGCAGGTTCGCCGCCTGATCAAACAGGATTTCATGGACTGCTTCGGGCAGGTCGATATCATCGCGGGGCCGACCACGCCCGGCCCAGCATTCGCGCTGCGCGCCAAGGCCAACGACCCGATCGCGATGTACCTGGAAGATGTGTACACCCTCGCAGTCAACCTCGCCGGACTGCCCGGCATGTCGG
>JAGRIK010000141.1 GCA_020443325.1 Halioglobus sp. | reverse complement strand
TGGAGCCAGAATGTCGATGTCTGAGGTAGCCGTTACACCAGCAACGCCTGCAAAGTCGCCTGTGCCACCGCTTGCGTTGGTGGGGGCGCCAATATCAAACGTCGTCAGGTTGCTGACGATATTTCCGAGAGTATCCAGGCCATCGGAAAAAGAGATACTGCCGCTTATGAATGCCGCACTGGCCGGCGTCGATAAGCTGGCTGCTAAGAGCGCAGCTGCTGATAATCCTGCTATTTTAGTTTTCAAGGTCGTTCTCCTCATAGGGTGTAGGTCATACACGAAACGGAAAACCTCCGTTTGCCTAGGTTAAAGCAATCACCGTGCCAACAATAAAAAACCTAACGCTTACAATGTGTTAAAAAATTCCAGGTCATTCCTTAAGCTACAAATGTAAAGAAAACGGACACTGTTTTGCCTCTGTTTCGGTACAAAAAAGCGATGCTCCTTCAACGAGGTTAGCGCAGTGTCCCGGGTTCCACCAGCGAGAAGTCCCATTAAGTACAGAAATCCGGGTAAACACAGGCAGGGCCTTTGAAACCACGGCCTGCAGGGAAACGCGTCGTCAACCTGGGTGGATGCACTGCCGCGGCTAGGCGTTTGTGGGCATCGGCTCCCGCCACATCAGCCAGACGGGGGGCGCCGAGGCCGCGAACCGGATTTGTTGCAGCACTTTAAACCCATGGCCCTGATAGAACTCCAGGTTCTCTTCCTTGGAGGTCTCCAGGTAGGCGGGCATCCCCTCGGCGTCGCACTGTTTCAAGATATGAGTGATGAGTGCGGTGCCCAATCCCTGGCCCTTGTTGCCCGGTGTGACGCCGATGGCGAACAGGTAATAGTGGGGCGTTTTGGGGTGGTACTTCTCGGTTTTCGCACCGCTCAACAGCATCCGGTATACGCCGGTCAAACCGCCGAGCCGCCATATCTCGCGTACACTCGAGAGTTTGACGGGCCACTTCAGTGCCTGGTGTGGCCCCAGCCAGGACGCGCCGCCGCGGCCCTGGGGATCCAGGTAGGTGAGTTGGTGGGGAATGAGCACGGGCAGTGTTATCTCGAAGAAGGGCACCAGGGTCGCGGGCTGGTTGCAGGTCCAGTTGATGACCGGATCGTCCGCGAAGGCCTCGGCAATGATACGAATGGCCTCGTCGGTGTTGGCTGTGTCTACCGGGGTGAAATGCATGGTCGAAGGGCTTCCTGGCTGCGACGGACGCGATCCTTAATCTAGCACAAAAGTAGCGAAACCATGGTACCGACGCAGGCTCAGCGTGAGAGGGCATCGATAAAGGCCACTATCTGCGCCACGGTCTCCCGGGGGTAGAACAGGAACGCGGAGACGTGTGTGCCCCAGCGTTTCTTCCACGCGAGATCGGGATGTTGCAGGTCGATTGCGGGTGCCAGCCACAGGGTGACTCGCGGGTTGCGCTCTGCCAGTTCCCGGCTGTAGCGGGCCCGGGTGACGGGATCGTCGGGATCCTGTATTGCGAGAATGGGTATGTCCAGTCCGGCGGCCCGTTCCAGTGCCTGTTCCCCGGCCCCGGGCAGGCCATAGAATTGTGTGGCCGCCCAGGCAGACGCGGCGAAGAGTGCCGGCGGCAGGCCTGTTGCCACGAATGCGCCCTGTTTGAAGGTGTCGTGCGTGTCCAGCAGGCTGTCGAGCAGGATCAGGCCGTCCAGTTCGGCGCCGTGGTACGCGGCCTGCACCAGCGTTGCTCCCCCCATCGAGATACCCATCGCAAACAAGGGCAGATCGGGGTGCCTGTGCCGCGCCCAATTGATCGCGGCCGCGGCGTCGTAGCGTTCCGTGCGGCCAAATTGCAGTCCATGCCCATCATCACCCGAGTCGCCGTGATTGCGCAGGTCGACCACTGCCAGGGAAATACCCTGATCCACCATCGCGCGATAAAACGCCAGCGAACCGAAATAGCTGCTGGTGCGGTTGGAGCCGCCGCCGTGGATGAACACCAGCGTCGCCCTGGCGTTTTCTGCCGGCATCCACCACCCCGCGAGTTGCAGTTCGCTGTCTCCGGGGGAGACGACAAAGTCCTCGAACGCCAGGCCCACCGCGGCGGGCGTGCTCGTGATCGCACTGCGCTGGGTGTTGTAGATGGCTTCTTCGGGTATCGCGACGAGAGCAACGTAGGCGAGCGCGATAACCAACAGGGCAGTGATCGACCAGAGACGTTTTTTCACAGGAATGGTCCGGAGCCGCTTGCAGAGGGCGCATGGTAAACACACCGGGCCCGCGCTAACAAGCGCCCATCAAATAAGGGCGGTCTGTTATTGGTGTTCCAACGGCATTTTCATCGCTGCAGAATATCCCGGTTGCCATGGATGGATGTACAGACCACAGGGGGGGGCGCATGGAGAGGCGCGGTGAAGAGTGCAGGGAGAATGTTGACAGCGCAGATGCCGGTCGGCCTGCTGCTGTGCTCGCAGATAGATCCGAACCAGACAGGCCCGAGGCACAAAACGAGGCATCGGCGACCATCGAAATCAGCGACGCCGATTACCGCACGCTGCACCTGCCCTGCGATAAGCTGGAGGAAAGCGGCGACAGCGACCCCGGGCACTGAGCCCGGGTTGCTGCGGCTGCAGGTGTTATTCCTGCGGGGTGAGGGCGTTAACGTGATCCAGAGCTTCGCTGTATTCGGTCAGCAGGCGGAACATAATATCGCGGCAGGACTCAATCGAGTTGATCTGCCCGACCACCTGGCCAACCGGATTGAAGGCCACTTTCTGGCAGTCGCCGCTGCCCGCATACCGGTGCGTCCGCCGCACTGCATCGAATGTCAGGTAGCCCTGCAGGGGCATAGGCAATGCATCCGGTGTGTCGTCCCGCTCCCAGGCTTCGGTCCACTCATTTTTCAGCATCCTGGCCGTTTTGCCGGTAAAGGACCGCGAGCGCACGGTGTCCTCAGAAGTGGCCTTCATGTACGACTCGCGCTGCGCCGGTTCGGCATTGGCTTCCTCGGAGTTCAGCCACATCGATCCCAGCCAGACACCGGCAGCGCCCATACTCATCGCCGCCAGTATCTGGCGACCGTTACCAATACCGCCGGCAGCCAGCACCGGCAGCGGGGCGACGGCGTCGACCATCTGCGGCCAGAGAATCATCGAGGTGACTTCGCCGGCGTGACCGCCGCCTTCAGAGCCCTGGCAGACCACAAAATCCAGCCCCGCTTTTTTGTGGTTGATCCCGTGCTTGAGGCGCCCGGCCAGTGCGCCGATCAGGCGGCCGGAATCGTGCACCTGCTTGATGATATCGTCCGGTGGTGTGCCCAGTGCATTGACGATCATGCGGCATTTGGGGCGCGTGAGGGCTTCATCGACCAGTAGCTGGGCCTGCACGGCGGAGAAGCTGAGGCTTACCTCGTCGTCCTTGTCCGGCCACTCGGGCACGCCGGCGTCCGCGAGCAACTTGCTGACAAATTCGCGGTGCTGCTGGGGAATGGCGTCCTGCAACATCGCCACCAGTTCCTCCGGGCTGGTTTTATCCATGCCCTCGTACTTCTGCGGTATGGCCGTGTCCACGCCATAGATGTGATCACCGATATGCGCGTCAATCCAGTCGAGTTCTTCCTTTAGTTTAGCGGGAGAAAACCCCACCGCACCGAGCACGCCAATGCCGCCGGCCTTGCTCACGGCAACAACCACGTCGCGGCAGTGTGTGAAGGCGAAAATGGGTGCTTCAATACCCAGTTGTTTACAGAATTCAGTTTGCATAGGAGCCTCGTATGTCCGCGCTACCGGAGAAAGATTGTTTGAGCGTGGTTACAGTAGCGGAGTTCGGGTAGTGGATGAATGACGAAAGAGGCCGGGAAAAGTAGCTAAAATTGATGCCACGGGTGGCGAGGTAATCACACTGTGGAGGGTTTGGCAGGCGCCAGACACGGGGTGCGGCAACTTGTGCCCCCCGGGCTACTCCTCGGAATCGCGGGATGAACGGCCCTTACGGATACTGCGACTGGAGGGGGCGGTGTGCAGGGCCTTGTAGTGCGCCTGTAACAGCGCCCTGCTGTGATCGGCGTCTGGCAGGACCCGCGCGAGGTGTTCGGCGTAGTCTTCCCTCTCCTGTTCGGGCTTTCCGCGTTCTTCGTCTGTCATTGTCATTCCCCGTGCGCATCACAATTCAGGATCGCGCCTGTACAAGTCAGGCGGTCACTGCAACACAGTCAAAATACACGGGCAATGTGACAGTTATATAACTGTGATTAAGTTCGCAATGCGTAAGCAGATTATGCGTCGCAATGTGACTTCTGGACCACCCCTTGATGATCTGGATGCAGTCGAGATTGGCACTGCCGGATTCAAAGAGAGCGGGAAAGGAAAGTGGTTCAGTTCGAACCTTTCCAAGTGTGAAATTTGGCCACACAACGGGGGCGTTTTTTCGGCCAAATTTTGATATAAGTGTCGGGTCAAGAAGACAGGCCAAAATTGGCACATAAGAACTGGAGATGAACAGCATGATGAAAATCCTGAAGGGCTGTACCGTTGCAGCGACGATATTGACCGCAGGTACCGCTTCCGCGGGTGGGTTGTGGTTAAACGAATATGGCGATTTCGCAGGCGGTCGTGCCGCTGCCGGCGCCTCCGCCGGGACCGACGAGGCGATGACCATTGCCTACAACCCGGCCAGCATCCTGCGTCAGGAAGGTAGCCAACTCTTTGTTTCCGCCGGGGCAGTTTTCGGCAACATGAATTTTGACATCGATTACAGCAATCCCCGCAACGGTTATGGCGACGGCGGTAACGCCGGGGAAATTGCTCCATTGGCCTCCATGGCCTATATCAACGATCTGGATTCCGATAAGTGGAGCGCGGGTGTTTTCCTGGGGGGGATTTCAGGGGCGGGGATGAAATACCATGATGACTGGGTTGGGCGCTATCAGGCCACGGAGGTCTCACTCGCGCTATTGGCACTCGCGCCGTCGGTGGCCTATCAGGTGACCGATAAATGGTCCGTGGGTGTGTCGGCACAGGCCGTGTATGCGGATCTCAAACTGTATATGGCGGTTCCCCGTCTCGATCCCAGCCTGGAGGACGGCAGGGGCAATATTAATGGCAATGACGTAAAGCCTGCGTTCGCATTGGGAACGCTTTATGAACTGTCTGACGTTACCCGCTTTGGTCTCGCTTACCAGAGCGAAATTAATATCAAGTTTGATGGTGATTTCAAGATCAACATCCCCGCCGATAACCCTGTAGGTGCTGCGATAGGGACCCGCGGTGTGTCAACTGATACTGAAATAGACTTCGCGCAATATGTGCGTTTTTCAGTACACCAGGATATGGACGAGCGCTGGAGTGTGGAATTCACCGTGGGCTGGGACGACTGGAGTTCACTGGGTAATGTGCTGGTCTCCACCCAGGATGGTCAGGCAGGTATTCCCACCAAGTGGAAAGATACTTACCACGTTGCCTGGGGTGCACAGTACAAGCTGAATGAAGACTGGGATCTCACTGGCGGTGTGGCATATGATTCCAACCCAGTCAACGCCAGAAATCGCAACGCTCAGTTGCCGGTGGACCGACAGATACGCTACGCCAGTGGTGCGCGTTATAAGCTCAATGACTCCATGACAATCGGCGGTTACCTGATGTATATGGATATGGGCAGTGCGCAGATCACCGGATCGCGCTTTGGTGGCGATTTTGATTACAATAATGCGCTGCAGGTAGCCATCAACGCGAACTGGAGTTTCTAGGGCGCTACAGGATCCGGAGACGCACGCCAAGTTACTGATCGACCCGCGCGGTGTGGCAAGAGAGCCAGTCGCTGTATCGCGCTAGCGTCGGCAGCGACTAGTCGATCAACTCACACAAGCCCTTGAATACCAGTTCGGTGTAGCTCACGATGCCCAGCACCTTGCCGTGCTCGATCACCGGCACACTGGACAGCCCGAAGCGATCGAACATGCGCGCGCAGTGGCGCACATCCATGTCCGGGTCGAGAGAAATAACGGGTTTCGACATGATTTCGTAGACGTTCACCCGGTTGGGTGCGCGGTCTTTCGCGAGGACTTTCTTGGCGATGTCCGACAGCAGCAGAATGCCATAGGCGTCCTGCTCGTGGCGTTTTTTCACGATGATCACACTGGCATTGGCCGCTTTCATCACATCAAGCGCTTCCTTCACGGTGCAAAGGCCATCGAGTTCCAGGTGGTCGGTGTGCATCACCTCGCGGGCACTAATGAATTTCTTGTGTTTCACAGCAGTTCCTCCACATCGGTGGTAATTTTCTGTGCCTGCGATACCACGCCTACTGCGTCTTCCACGTCGATCTGCAGGGCGATACCGGTGCCGGGTTCTTCGTCAAAGTGGTCGACGCGGTTGATCTCTTCCAGGATACTGCGGCTCAGGTGCTCTTCTACAAGGAGCAGTAGCACGTCCCGCTGGGTTTCCAGCGACAGGCCGAAAAAGGTCTTCGCGACCTTCAGGCCCTCGCCGCGGGCGTTGTTGATAATGGTCGCCCCGGTGGCGCCGCTTTCCCGGGCAGCCTTGAGCACGGCGTCGGTCTTGCTGTCCTCAACAAATACGATAATCATTTTGAAATGCATGCTTGCATCCTCTTGTTGCGCATCAGTGTTTATCGCCGGACTGGTGTTTGCCCAGCTTCGCGCGAAATTCGGCGAGTTGGGCATAAGCCATTACGGTGAGTATAGGGAAAAGGCTGGCAAAGGCGATCAGGCCAAAGCCGTCAATCAGCGGGTTCCTGCCGGGTACGGTTTCCGACAGTCCCAGACCCAGCGCCGCTACCAGCGGCACAGTAACCGTGGACGTGGTGACGCCGCCGGAGTCGTAGGCCAGGGGAATGATCAGTTTGGGAGCCACGGTGGTCTGCAACACCACCAGGATGTAACCGCCGATGATGTACCAGTGTATGGGGTCGCCCACGACGATGCGATAGCAACCCAGGGAGATCCCCACCGCCACGCCCAGCGCAACGGATATGCGCAGGCCCCAGATGCCGATCGCACCCCCCGAGACCTGGTGGGCCTTGATCGCCACTGCAATGAGCGATGGCTCGGCAATGGTCGTGCTGAACCCGATCATGAATGCGAAAATGTAAACCCAGAAATAGTCGCGCCAGTTGATTGCGCCTGCTGCGCCATGAGTCGCCTGGATAAACGCGGGATCCGTGAGTTGCTCCGCCATCAGGCGGCCCAGGGGAAACAGGCACCATTCCAGGCCGAGCAGGAACAGCGACAGCCCCAGCAGTACCCAGCCGAAACCCCACAGGATCGACGGCAGGTTGGCGGGAATCTGCCGCAGCACAAAAAACTGGAATCCGAAAATAATCGCGGCGATGGGCAGCACGTCGTAGACCGTGCCCATAGTGACATCCACCACGGCAGACAGGATAGCCATCAGATCAACATCCCGTAGGCCATGACGAAGATGATCGGCGTAAGGGAGGCCAGTGCGATCAGGCCAAAACCGTCTATCATCGGGTTGCGTCCCCGGATAGACGAGGCCAGTCCCACGCCCAGGGCTGTCACCAGCGGCACGGTGATGGTCGAGGTGGTGACCCCGCCGGAATCGTAGGCGATTCCGATGATCTCCTCCGGCGCGAACACTGTCATGACGACCACCAGCAGATAGCCGCCGATGATGAGCCACTGCAGCGGCCAGCCGCGCAGGATGCGCAGTACGCCTATGACTATTGCCAGACCCACGGCCACTGCCACCGAGTACCGCAGCCCGTCTGCATATTCCTCCCGGGCTGTCGCACTGTCGTCAATCATCTTCCCGGCCGACGCGACATCTGCTGCCTCCGCAGCCACGGCAATCAGCGCCGGTTCCGCCACTGTGGTGCCAAAGCCCAGGCAAAAGGCGAATACCATCAGCCAGAACAGGCTGCCCTTGCGGGCAAAGGCCGTGGCCATGGACTCGCCAATGGGAAACAGCCCCTGTTCCAACCCGTGCATGAAGAACGTCAGCCCCAGTACCACGAACACCAGGCCCAGCAGCATTTCGCCGGGGTTTGGCAGCGGCTGTTGCAGTACCGCGAACTGGAAGAATACGATGACCAGGAAAATGGGCATCAGGTCCCGCAGGCTGCCGCGCATGGCATTGAGAAGTTTGCGGAGGGTTTTTGTCACGGGCGCCACTGTACCGGGGCTGCTTCAGGCAGGCCGGTTGTCCTCATGGTGGTGTAGGGATCGCGAAGCATTGTCCAGGTCATTTTGTTGTCGATACAGGGTGCAGGCTGTGTGTCTGGCCGGGGAAGCACGTCTTACTCGTTTCGCTCTTTTCTTTCTTTGCGCTCTTTTTTAAGTCGCTTGTACACTTCAACGCCTTTTGTTCGCTGTAGTTTAAGCACTTCGATCTCCTGCTCAATTTTCTGGCGATCATGGTCGTTTGCGGCGGCCTCGCATTCTTCCGCGAGTTTTTGCTGGCGTTTCTTCAGCTTGCGCAACACCTTGCGCAACTTCTTGATATGCTCTTTGTCGACGTTCTTCGCATCCCTGGTCAGGCTCCTGAGTTTTTCGAACAGCTTGGCACTTGTCATAGGGCGATCCTGCTCATATCACGATTACCGGACCGTACCGGCATACTTGGCTATATTGGCGATCTCTTCGGCTTTCAGTGCAAGTTCATCCTGCAATGAATCGCCGTGGGGCAGTTCTGCGCGATGGAGTTGTTCGTTCATATCGAGCAGGCGCTGTATCACTTCTTTGACATAGGCACCGTCATTGATCAGTGAGGTGGCCAGCTCAGGCGTGATATGGCCATCGCGGATCAAGCGGTCGACAGATTTGGCTGCACGCGTCTCGCCATCGAGGATGTCGACCCGGATGTTGTCGAGCGAAAGCAGCGCTGTCGTTGTGTCCTCGGTTTCGCGCAATACTGCCAACGAGCGCAGCACCTCGGCAATACGTACCCTGAAGGAGTTGTACTCCCGACGCAGATCCGGGTTGTCACTGTGCATGTAGAGGAGCAGGTTTTTGCGCAGGTGTTTGACGGCTTTAATGGCGCTTACCAGATCTGTATTGGCGCGTCGCAGAGCGTTGAGGGCATCCCCGTATTCATGCGGAGCCGCCGCCTGGGCCCGGCTGAGGAATTCGATATTGGCGCTGTAGATACCTTTGATCATGCGCTCATACTGATCATCGATATCCAGTTCAATGATTTTCCCGGGAACGTCGATCAGCAACTGCAGGTCATCTTTACTGACGATGCTGGCCCGTCGCACACTCACGCCATGGGCGATGAGGGTAAACGCATTGCTGAACAGGTGCTTGGTTTCCTTGGTGACAGCCTGCAGTGCTACCTGTGGCAGGGACAGGGACGCTTCGCTGAGAAAGCGCGGCTTGTCCCGCATGGTGTTGTCTTCCTTGAACCGACGCTCCAGCCAGGAGACCAGGAAATTCACCAGGGGCAGCATCAACACGATACCAAGCAGGTTGAACAGCGTGTGGAATACGGCGAGTTTAAGGGTGTGGTTGTCTGCGGCAATGCCCAGCCAGGCGCTCGCCAGGTCCACAGCGGCCATGATCCCCTGTATCAGGAACAGCGCCACCAGGCCGGTGACGACATTGAATATAAGGTGGGCACCCGCCAGGCGTTTGCCCGCGACGTTGGCGCCAATAGCACCGAGAATGGCGGTGACGGTGGTGCCGATATTCGCGCCGATCGCGAGCGCCAGGGCGTTTTCATAGCTGATCTGGCCGACGGACAGCGCGGTGATAATCAGGGTCAGGGTGGCATGGCTGGACTGCATGATGACAGTAGCCACGCTGCCAATCACGGTAAACACCAGAAGCCCTGCTATACCGGTCATCGCGTATTGCGTCAGGTCAATCTGCTCCGAGTAGACTTCAAACCCTTCCTTCATGTAATGGATACCGAGGAAAAGGAAGCCGATTCCCACCAGTATCCAGCCGAACCCCTTCAGTTTCTGGGAGGCCTGCATCAGCAGCAGTACACCGAACACCAGCATCGGAAGGGCGTAGGTGGAGAGCTTCACCTTGAGGCCAAAGCCCGCGACGATCCACGCCCCTGTGGTGGTACCCAGGTTGGCGCCAAAAATGATACCTATTCCCTGCCTGAGTCCGATCAACTCGGCGCTGAGGAAGGAGATGGTAATGACCGATACGAGCGATGACGACTGCATCAGGGTGGTAGTGACGATGCCAAACGTCATGCTTTTCCACAGGCGGTCGGTACTGGCCGACAGGACGCGTTGCAGCGCGCCGCCACTATAGGCCTTAAACCCTTGCTCCATACACAGCATGCCGAACAGGAACAGGGCCACGCCGGCGGCAATATCCTTGAAACTGGTGCTGGCCCAGAAACCATAGGCGAGCAACAGAGTAAGTGATGGAAGAAAAATTCGCCCTAACATGGCGTGAGTATATCCTCATGGCGGGCCGGGTTTTGGCTGAAATTATTGATCGAAAACAAGTTAACGCGACTCTGTGTAGATTAGGCTTCTGCAGGCGGGTTAATGCTTTGCTTCACAAGTATCACAGCTCTGTGGATCAGGCGGTAGAGCGGGTAACGTAAAAAATGGATATGAATGATTTCTCGCGGATTGAGAAAGCCGCTGGCTTTGGT
>JAGRIK010000140.1 GCA_020443325.1 Halioglobus sp. | reverse complement strand
GTCACGTAATCCAGGACATCCTGACGCTCATAGCCCAAGAACTCACTTTGTAGCGCGTAGGTAAATCCCGCCTCGATCAACCTGGCTGCCGGTTTTGCCACTTTATTCATGAAAAAATCGAAGGAAGGCCCCAACGTGTCCGCAAGCTCGGGATTATGTTCCCAGTATTGAGCCGACCTTTGCATGATATTTGCCAGCGCGAGTGTGTACGCGCCAATAGCATTACCGACGGCCTTGACTTGCCACGTCGACTGTAACGCGATGACCGCGTGCTGACCAAGCAACACCCATGCATCGTACTTTTCCTTTCCGATGGTCGACGGCTCACCAAAAAAAGCGGTCACCAGTTCGCTCACTTGATGCGGCTGCGCATTCGCAACGCCAAAGGCCAGCGCTGAAATGGATCTCAAGGTCGCCTCTTCTTCGGTAAAGCGCCCATCATCGAGGTAACTGGCCAGCACGCCGCTTTGGCTGAGGGATTCCCTGATGTCCAGATACATATCCTCAGCAGTCGCTGATTGATACTGCTCAGGCGTGACCCGCAAACTGCCATCGGAGCCGGTAAAGTTGGCTATGGCATGCGCCGCATAGGGTGATGCAACCGGCTTATCGATTACCAGCACGTCGCCGCCGACATGATCATCACCAAGGCGCGAGACCACATCGCCTTTGATCTTGAAGTGTGCCGCGTTTATGGTCGCCGCTTTAGAAGGATCATATCCTGGAGAGTACTTTGACGTGTCTCTAAGCCCCATAGCACCGCCTAGCGAATTAAAGGTAATTAAGTCAAAAGACGGAAGATCAACATTTTCGTTCTCGGCTTTCGCTGAAAAAACAGCGTATTCATAGGCAGCAAACTGTGCAATCGCTCCGCCAAGAGAATGACCGGTGAAGTATATGTGCACTCCAGATCCTGGTTTAGTATGTTCGTTTATCTTCGCGCTAACTTTTTGTCTATTTCTCGTCGTCCATTGATTCATTCCCGCACTGATATCTGTATAAATATCCTGGGCTGAAAATTCAGTACCTCGAAAAGCAAATATATACTCATCACTGCTATTGTTCTTGTATATTGTAAAAGACATTCCGGTTTCAGAATCATCTACACGCTCTTTAAGCGTATACCCAAAAATACCTTCACTAACGTCTTCATAAGCATCGTGCGACGCCTGAGCCAATGTGGGTATAACGTTTGATTTAACGGTTAACATTCTGCAACTCCTTTGCATTAATATCCGATTCACAAATCCTGAAAACCTTTAGACTTCCATCATCCCGGTCATACCTGGAGATATTATAAAATGCGATACTGCAACCATCATTCGACAGGACCGGATCAAAAGATTGTCCTTGCACCACCTTGTAAACCAACCCATCTGCACGCTGCAAATAGGCACCTTTATCGTAAGGCCCGGGATTTTCCAGCCGGTAGTCTCTACCGGACCAGAATAAACCTTTCCGAGTAAGAACAGTTATGCCGTAATAGTCCGGCCAATCGCTCAGCCACTTAATCTCGTTGAATTTACCCTCACGATCAATCAGGCCCATTACCACGTTTTCTCCAGGTTGCTCAAACAACCGGGTTGCGAGCCAGTACTTGTCAGCAAAATGCAGGTACACCAAATCAATGCTCTGAACACCACTTGCGAAGAAATCATCCATACTATTGAGTTGTTTTCCCTCCTGGCCGTAATAAACTTCCCCATCGATATCGAAAATACCCATCTCCAGCCCAGGATAGTTGGTGATGTCTTCACCCATACTTGGCCTCCTGATAATCCACCCCCACTCCCACAGGTAATCAAAGCGGTGCTTTGGGACATCTGCGTCGGTGCGATTCTTGGAACTCAGGTAAAACCATGGCTTTGCTCCCCACATCCACATGAGTTGGTATCGATCAGAAGGAGGTTGAAATTCATTTTCCATACTGTGCGGATTTTCCACAATCCACTTATCTTCTAGCTCGACTAAATCAGACCGAAATACACTTGCTGTTCGCCTTCCACTAGCGCGCACTACCCATCGCGATGAGTTACCATAATAGAGTTTATTGTCATAGTAACTACTCATCATGCCATTGAGCACCAGAGGCTTTATGCTGTTAACCTTGGTATTCCAGACAAATTGAAGATGCATATCTTCAGGGTCACCGGCCACACGCTCCTTACGAAATGCGAGATTCTCGTTGTCTATCCAGAAGTAGCGCTCTGAACGATAGCCGGAGTCTCTAACGATCAGATTGCTAGCACCGCCAAAGCCATTTCCCGAGTGTGCGATTTTTGCCAGCTTTTTATCCAGTGAGGCATTTTTGTATTCCAAGGTAAAAGTTAAATACTTGCCATAAATGTAGAGACAGGCGTACAGAAATACTGGTAGAAAAAGTATAAATATCAGGATCTTTTTGAAGATCTTTAGTACTTTCATAAACATTCTTATCCCCAGGTCTTCAATAGATCATGCTGGTAAGTTCGTGCACTATCCGGATAATCCAATAAATTCATGGTGCAGCGATATTACGTACTCTATTGTATTTACCGACACAGCGAGTGACAGTAAGAAATTTCATGAATCATAATCTCACAGATTCAGGCTAAGCTCTGTTTCGCGTGATGCTGTCAGACTTACGCGCTTTCCCCCCGTGCAACCCGTACCGCCATCAGACATCTGATCTCCGACTTGCTTTAACACAGACCTTTTCAAACACTCATCGCTCCCGCACACTCTCCTGTTTATACCGCAGCAGCGGCGACAGGAAAAATTCGATCAGGCGTCGTTTGCCGGTCTTCACTTCTGCCGTGACAGCCATACCGGGCCTGAGACTTACCAGCTTGTTTTCCACTGCGATTCGATCCCGCTCCAGGCGCAGACGCATTTTAAAAGCCCAGCCCAGTTGTCGATCCTCCACTGCATCATTACTGATATCGACCACCTTTGCATCGATCAGGCCGTATTTGGTGAAATTGAAGGTATCGACTTTTACCGCGGCCACCTGTCCCTCGTCCACGAAGCCGATGTCCTTGTTCTGCAGCAGCGCCTCGACTTCTATTGCGGCGTCTTCCGGCACGATCTTCATCAGTTCCTGCGCGGGCGATACGACGCCGCCGACAGTGTGTATGCCCAGCTCCAATACAGTACCCGTGACTGGCGCAGTGAGCAATTGCCGCTGCCGGTGCTGCCTGGTCTTGCGCGACTCCTGCTCCAGGGTCTGCCGCTCGCTGTCCAGGCGCGCCAGTTCCATCAGGTTTTGTCTGCGCTGCTCACTGATAGTGGCGTCTATGCGGGCCCCGATGGCGGCCGCGGTTTCCACCAGTTGCTGTTCACGCGAGCGCAACACGGGAACGGTGCGCTCCAGTTCTGTCTGCTGTTGCAGCATTTCCAGGTATTGCACCTTCGCACCGTACTGCCGGTCCAGCAGGGCCTTGTAGGCGCCGACCCGCTCCGTGAGTATGCTCAGGGTCGCCTGTACCCGCGCGCGCTCAGCCCGCACCGTGGCCTGTTCGGCGCGATTGGCGGCCAGTTCCTTTTCCATGCCGATTATTCTTGCGGTGAGTTCCTCCCGGTGCTGCCGATAAAGCATATCCGCCTGCACGCGGTCAGCCGTTGACAGTTCGGTTGTAGACTCGCCGGCGGCCACATATGCAGCGCTATCGTCGGTTCCGCCCTTCTCCAGCCAGTATTTCAGCGCCCGGCGCCAGGCTGACTGCACGGCGACATCGTCAATCTGCTCACGTATGCGCCGGTCGTCCGCGTCGGCGTAGGTGGGGTCAAACCGCACCAGGGGCTGTCCGGCCTCCACCCTGTCCCCCTCGCTGACCAGAATGGCGGCCACGGTGCCCGCCTCGGGCGCCTGCACCTGTTTGACCTGCCCGCTGGGTACCACGCGGCCGGGAGCGGTGACGACGATATCCACTTCGCCCAGGCAAGCCCACAGCACGGCGAGAACAAACAGCGACAACAGCAATGCCAGCAGCCAGTGGTGGGCGGGCGAGGCGGGACTTTCCTGCACTTGGAGCGCGGCAGGCAGGAACTCGCGCTGGGAGGTCTCCGGGGCGGCACTACCGCGGTGGGCGCGATTGCGCCATGCAATCCGTAGCGCCCGGCACAGGCCGCCCCGCTCTGTTGCGCTACAGATGTGTTGTTGACCGGTGGCGCTCATCAGTTTTCCCTTCTCCGATTGCCAGCGTGTTCCGCAGACGACTGCGTCGCCAGCGGTCGAATCACCGGGCTGTGGTTCTGGTAGCCATACAGCCTCGCGTAATAGCCGTTGACATCGAGCAGTTCATCGTGGGTGCCCGCCTCGACAATGCGTCCCTTGTCAAGCACCACGATCTGGTCGCAGTGGCGCACGGTACTCAGCCGGTGGGCGATAATGAATACCGTCCGGTCCCGCGCGATGGCGCCCATGTTTTCCTGCACGATGCGCTCGGACTCGTAATCCAGCGCGCTGGTGGCCTCGTCCAGGATCAGGATGCGCGGGTTGGTAAGCAGCGCCCGGGCAATGGCAATACGCTGGCGCTGGCCGCCGGACAGATTGCTGCCCTGCTCACCGATCAGGGTATCGTAGCCCTCGGCCAGATCGAGAATAAAATCGTGGGCACCGGCCACCCGGGCACACTGCACGATGCGCTCAAAGGGCAGGCCGGGGTTGGCCAGGGCAATATTGTCACGCACCGAGCGATTGAACAGGAAGCTCTCCTGTTGTACGACGCCCACATTGCGCCGCAGCCAGGCCGTATCCACCATCGCCAGATCGGTACCGTCCACCAGCACGCGCCCGCCCTCCGGCACGTACAGGCGCTGGATCAGCTTGGCCAGCGTGCTCTTACCCGAGCCCGAGCGGCCCACCAGCCCGACGATCTCCCCCGGCGCTACCGACAGATCCAACTCCTCCAGCACCAGCGGGCCGTCGGGGCGGTAGCGAAACCTGAGCCGCTCGAAGCTCACCGCGCCCTGCAACTGCGACGGGCTGCTGCGACTGGAGCTGAAACTGCGCTCTGTGGGGGTGTTGAGGATGTCCCCCAGCCGCTTGAGGGAAATGCCCGCCTGCTGGAAGTCCTGCCACAGTTGCACCAGCTTCAGGATGGGCGCCGTGACCCGCCCGGCGATCATGTTGAAAGCCACCAGTTGCCCCACTGTCAGCAGGCCCGCAATCACCAGGTGAGCTCCCCACCAGATGATCAGCACGGTAGTGACCTTGCTGACCAAACCGGCTACCTGATTGGCAATGTTGTTGAGGTTCTGGGCGCGAAAGGACGCGGTGACGTAGCTGGCCAGTTGATCCTCCCAACGCCGCTGCATCTGCGGCTCCACCGCCTGGGTCTTGACGGTCTGGATACCGGTGACGGCCTCGGTCAGGAAGGC
>JAGRIK010000139.1 GCA_020443325.1 Halioglobus sp. | reverse complement strand
GCCAGTGGTATCGCAAAAAATACACCCCAGACACCCCAGATACCGCCAAAAAACAGTACCGCCATAATGATGGCGACAGGGTGCAGATTCACGGCTTCTGAAAACAAAAATGGCACCAGTACGTTACCATCCAGTGCCTGTATCAACAGGTAGACCGCAAACATCGTATAAAATTCCGTGGACAGGCCCCATTGGAAGAAACCGACCATTACCACCGGCAGCGTCACCAGCGCGGCGCCGATGTAGGGGATAATCACCGAGAGCCCCACCAGCAGGCCCAGCAGGGCGGCATAATCGAGGCCCAGCCAGATAAACGCGAAGTAACTGACGAAGCCCACGATCAGCATCTCCAGCACCTTGCCCCGTGCATAATTGGCAAACTGCTCATTCATTTCGCCCCAGATACGCCGCAGCAGCGGGCGCTCCGCAGGCAAAAAGCCCGCAACCCAGTCGATCAGGTTCTGCCGGTCCTTCAGGAAGAAAAACACCAGCATGGGAATCAGGATCATGTAGACCATCACCGTCAGGATGCCGGGGATCGACGCCAGCGAGCCTTTGACCACCGCCTGGCCGAGCCCTGCAATTTCGCTTTGCGCAACCGCTGTCAACTCACCCAGCTGCACCCTGCTGACAATGTGTGGGTAGCGCTCGGGAAGCACACCGAGAAACTGCCGCATGCTCTCCAGCATGTCGGGCATCTGGCTGACCAGACTCAGCATCTGTCGCCATACCAGAGGTAGCAGGGCAAAACAGAAACCGAAAAAGATGCCGACGAAAACCAGGTAGGAGACCGCAACCCCGAGCCACTGTGGCAGGCCGAAATTCTGGAGTTGGGCAGACAACCCCTGCGCGAGGTAAGCCAGCACAATCGCCGCCAGCACTGGCGCAAGAATATCGCCGATCGTCATGAGCAGGACGACCGAGACCGTCAGCAACACCAGCAGCAGCACCGACTCTTCGTCCGACAGGTAACGCCTGTACCACTTCTTGAAAATATCCAGCATAAACAGTTCGAACTCTAACGCGTAACAGGGAAAACAAACGATCGATGACACCGGGACAGAGTATAGCGCCGAAGTCATGCGGTTTGCGTGGGCTATCTCCGCATTCTGACTATTTTATCGCGTAAACTGAAGCGAGAACGCATGCATGTCATCGCTCAGTTCGAAACCAGTTGCTTCGATAGAGTGCGAGCCTGAGCGAAAGCGCTATGGGCAGGACCGTTTGGTCGCCACAGACGCATCGCCAGGACAATCATTGCGCCCCCCGCCCGCGACCTCAACGTTTTTGCAGGAGATACGTATAAATTCCGTCCACCTCTGCGCTGTCCAGCAGGAGGTGACCGGATTGCTCGGCGAAGACACGGAAATCCCTGACCGACCCCTGGTCCGTCGCGAGTACCCGCAGGCGTTGTCCGCTCTCCATCGCATTCAGCGCCCGCTTCGCTTTCAGCAGGGGCATGGGACAGGCCAGGCCGGAGGCGTCCACTTCTATTAATTCCAGGTCTGTCATGGCTCCGTTGACTCGATACTGTGAGGATTCAGTATGCGTGAGGTACTGGCCTGTTACTATTACAAACCGCTGTTTGCAGCACAAGAAAGGGGGAACACGTGACCACAATCCGCGAGTATGGCTCATGGCCTTCTCCAATATCAGCCGCCTCCGTCGCAGAAGGCAGCCGGGGCCTGGACTCACTGGCATTCGATAGCGGATACCTGTACTGGGTGGAGTCGCGCCCGCTCGAAGGCGGTCGCAGCACCATCATGCGCTGGGCGCCGGGGAGCGAGCCGGAGGAAGTACTGCCGCCGCCGTGGAATGCCAGGACACGGGTTCACGAGTACGGCGGGCGCTGCGTGCTGGTTGCCAATGGCACTATCTGGTTTTCGAACTTTGCGGACCAACGGATCTATCGCATGACTCCAGGCCGCGAACCGGAGGCGGTCACCCCCGCCGCAGAATTCCGGTTTGCCGCCTTTGTACTGGACCCGCGCCGCAATCGCCTGATCTGCGTGCGCGAAGACCACCGCGGCGAGGGAGAGCCGCGCAACACGCTGGTTGCGCTCGCACTGGATGGCATCTCGGAAGGTGAAGTGCTGTTCGATCAGGACGATTTCATATCGGCCCCCGCCCTGTCTCCAGACGGCAGCTGCATCGCGTTTACCAGCTGGCGCCACCCCAATATGCCCTGGGACAACACCAGCCTGTGGTCCGCCACGTTGGATTCCCGGGGCGAACTGGCAGCGCTCACCCTGCATAACAGCGGCATCCAGGAAGCAGTACTCAACCCGCAGTGGCGCGATGACAATGCGCTGTTCGCGATTTCCGACCGCGACAACTGGTGGCAGATTTACCGGGTTGTGGATGGCCGTTTTTCGCTGGTGGCGCCGGTAACAGAAGACACCGAAATCGGCGGACCCGACTGGTTTATCGGCAAACACTACTACCAACTGCTCGATGACGGGCGAATTCTGGCGCAAGCTGCTCGGGGCGGCGTCGAATCGCTGCAGCTGATTGACCCCGCCACAACAGCCACCCGTCCCGTGCCACTTGCCAGCGTCGGCATCACCGATTTTCTCCCGGTTGCGGAGCAGTTGTTCCTGATCAACGCCTCGGTCGACAGCAGTGCTGAACTGCTGGCAACCGATCTCAACGGCAAGGATCCCGACATAATCCGTACGGCCAGCGATACCCGCATCGACGCGGGCTGGACCCCGGCGTTTCAGCTGGTCAGCTTTCCCAGCGGCGCGGACGGCCAGGCGCACGGCATTTACCTGCCACCAACCAATCCACACACAGAAGGCCCCGGCGGCGAGGCTCCCCCATTGATCGTCAGCGTACATGGCGGGCCCACCGCGGTGGCCGGACCGGCGTTCAAGCTCAATCACCTGTTCTGGACCAGCCGGGGCTTTGCCGTGCTGGACCTCAACTATCGCGGGAGCACGGGGTTTGGCCGTGCGTATCGCCACTCACTCTACGGTCACTGGGGAGTCTATGATGTAGAGGATGCCGTGGCTGGCGCTGCCTGGCTCGCCGGGCAAGGGCTGGCAGACCCGGATCGCCTCATCATACGCGGAGGTAGCGCCGGCGGATTGACCACCCTGGCAGCACTTGCCTATCACGACACCTTTTCCGCCGGGGCCAGTTACTACGGCGTGTGCGACATCGAGGCACTTGCCAAAGACACGCACAAATTCGAATCGCGCTATCTTGACCAGTTAATCGGCCCCTACCCGGAACGAATCGACCTCTACCGGGAGCGCTCACCCATCTATCATCTCGAGGGCTTCAATGCGCCGCTGCTACTGCTGCAGGGGCTGGACGACCCCATCGTACCGCCCAACCAGTCCCAGAAGATTTTTGAGGCACTGCAGGCGCGGGGCATCCCGGCCGAGTACATTGCATTCGAGGGCGAATCCCACGGTTTTCGCAAAGCCGAAAACCAGGTTCGCGCGCTGGAGGCGGAATACGTTTTCTACTCAAAGGTGCTGGGCTTCGCCTGAGGCAAGTGCGTGCCAGGCGGGATATCGCAGTCCCTGAATCTGGCATATACTTCGACAGGACCAGATAATCCGGGGCCGGGGCATGAGACTCTCCTCGCGACAAGTTATCATCTGCGCAACGTGCGCCACGGGCGTATTCATCTCGATTTTTCTGGCTGGCTGCACACTCACTGTACCCCATTCCACCCAAACACTTGCGGCAGGCGCGCTTGTCGACTCTGCACTGGAACCGACGCGGGGCTGCGAGGCACTGGATGGCGAGTGGCAGAACCAGGGTATCCGGCTCAGGGATAACCGCATCGACAGCGCTATTCTGACCGGTGCCATGGGTGTGGAAGACGCGAGCGCCGAACTCGCCTTCGCCGATCGCATCCGCATTGACCGGCAGGAAGACGGTTCGCTTACCCTGACCGCGTTGGATAAAACCTCAACCGTCGGCAGCATCAGCATACCGGCGCAGGACATAAGGTGCGAAACGGATAGTGCACAGTTACTCAAACCAACGCGCACGCGGCTCGCTGTGGATAGCCAGGGCGCACTGTGGTTGCAGAACACCCACGGCCTGTTAGCCATTACTTACAGTTACCGCTTCCTGCCGGCCGGGGATACACAAGTCGATTGCGCTGTCCGGGGCGCCTGCTCCTGGGGTGCACCCGCGCCGAACGGCATGGCCACGGTTATTGTTGGTGCCGGCGGCCTGCAGGCCGGCATTTCCCAGGTTGATGGCAAACTGGAAACGCTGATGCTGCAGCACGGCACAGTATCCCACGCACAAACCGTGTACCTGCTACCGGGCCAACATCGTTTTTCTGTACTGGTCTGGACGCCGGGCAGTTACTGGAGCGACCGGCCGCAAACCACGATTGAAGTCGCGACCGACCTGAATGCCTGTCATGTTTACGTGCCAGTCGGCTGGCATCGCGAGGGCAGCGAAAGCTGGGCGACTTTGATCGACATGGGTTCAGACTTTAGGCGGGATTGTGTGAGTACAGTCGCACATGTGAATTCCGCGATGTACCTCAACGGCGATGCGAGCAAACTACTGGTTAAGGAATACTGCTTTTCTTCTTCGAGTACCTCGAGCGATGCACCGCCACGAGAATTCCCGCTCCCGGGCATACACCCATCTCATCCCGCGCAGCCCACGCAGCCCACGCAGTAAAGCCAACTTGTAAACAGCGGATCTGACCATGAAGACACGCCACCGCTCCACGAATCCCCGAAGAGAGCCCTCTCCGATCACTCGTGCTGCGGCCGTGCTTATCGCCGTCCTGTTAAACGGGTGCTCCGCCCACAACCCCGTCTCGACAACAGCGCCTGCCGACGTGCACTGCCCTGACCTGACCGGCAGCTATTGCGCGACGGGGCGCATGTACGAAAAGGGCGCGGATAGAATCGAGTCGGCATCCCTCTCGATGTTCCTTCCCGCGATCGAGCCGGATTGCTACACCGATCGCAGGGTATGCCAGGCCGATCGTGTCGATTTCGCTGGCGGGGAGGATGGCCAGTTGCGTATCACACTGTACGCCGAGGGTGAGGCAGTTGCCACGCGAAGCCTGCAGGGCAATGAATTCAGTTGTGGCAACAACACCCTGCTGCTGGACAATGACGGCGGGTTATTGGGTGGCATGGGCCCACCCGCGATGCCCATTGTGGCGATGGGCTGGAACGATGCGCACAGCCTGTTCTGGCGGAGTGACGATGGCGGACTGCGCGTGCGCAAACTGGGCAAGACTACGGTCGCTGTCATGCTGGCTATACCTGTCAGCACTGACGAGGAGTCCTGGGCCAGGTTCCGCACCACAGAACAGGGCTGCGATTAACGACAGTTGCCATCCACCCTGCCAACGTACCGTCACACGGTGTAAGAGAGCGCCTTCAGGCACAGATCGCCGAGCCATCATCCGCCACCGCATAGAAGAGGCAGTCGGATTCCGCTATCGCCGCGTTATTGGTGATCATGAATAACTTGAGTGGTCGCGCGGGATAGAGCTCACCGTCGACAATGCGCACCAGACGGGTGACGGCACAGCGCCCGCTGGCATCAAGGGCAGTGAACAAACTGCGTTCGGAGCCCCTGGCCCACCCCAGCAGTGTGTCCGCAGAGACACTCCCGAAATTATGATGCTCGATATCTGTCCTCAGCGTAATGTCGTAGGACTCGCTTGGCGCGTCTGAGTAGGTGAGTGTGACATGCTCACACAGCTCCAGCCGGATCGGGTCGTACAGCAACTCGAGGCCCCAGTCCGTTTTACCCTGGGACAACACCGCAGGTGACTTGAAGTAGCGACATAATCCCTCATAAGCCAATTCATGTGCCTCCTCATCGAGCCGCCCCCCTACCTCGACAGTCACCGTGGGATAGCTGTGCTCGCTGATATCCATCAAGGCGCCCAGGCCGAGGTTCGATACAATCAGGCGCTGCGTGAACAGCGAAACCAGCGCATCGTGCTCACGGTCCATATGGGTACAGACGCCAAAGGAAGGCCCCGACCCGGAGGTATTGTGGATATCGATCACCGCCTCCGGGTGGTGCACACGCAGAATCTCCAGAATCTCCTCCGCCAGTGCGCCCTGTGCGTCATCAAAGGGCGCGCGGAAGCAGCGATTGAGATCCCTCGCCCGGGGCAGCATGCGATGGCTGAACACCGGTGGTTCCAGGGCAGCTACCACCGAGGCGACAATGCACACCACATTGACCGCCGGGCGCTGGCCGGATTTCAGCCAGCGGAATAACGCCATCAACCCCGATGGCTCGTTGCCGTGCAACAGCGTTACCAGCGCGCGCGTTCGGGTATCGTCCTCCCCTTCCAGGAACAGACAGGCGGGGCCGCCCAGCAGGCGCAGAAACTCCTGAGCATTGTTGCCAATACTCGAAGCCGCCGGATTACGGATAAACTGGATTCGACTCATAGCTGCCACTCTGACACTGGAACATTCTCCATACTGTGCTCAATGAATTCTTCAAGCAGCCTGTGCAGCGCTGCTTCCAGCGGCATTGCCTGTTGCAGCGCGGCCAGCCTCGCGAGCTGCCAGCTCGCGCCTGTCTGTTGTCGCTGCAAGCGGCGCTCTATCACGCTGAGATAGCGCGTCGCTTCATCGGGCGCGATACCAATCGAGTCCAGCCCCTGGCGCGCAGTGGGCAACAGGCGCTCAACAATAGAACAGACAGATTGCTCCCTGTAACCGGACTGGCCGCTATCGGGCCAGACCAGCCTGGCGCCGAGACCGAACTGCGCCGCACGGTAAAAATTGTACTCGGCAATGCCAAATGGAATCGCCGGTAACACGCTGTTGATGTGCGCCCGCACTCCCTCCGCCAGCCCAATCAGGAAGGCGGCATTGGCTACCATGTCCAGCGCTGTAGGGCCCGCAGGCAACGCACGCATCTCGATACGCAAATGACCGCCGCCGGCATCATCGTAAACGGGACGGTTCCACAGCCACACAGTGCTCTGGTGCAAGCGCAGCTCGTGGAGCGCGGGCGTTCTCCCAGCTTCGATATCACCTTGCGGCGATGATGCGGCGCAGACCGGTAGTAGCGGCGGGTAGATACGCGCGACCTCAGTGAATAGTTCCAGCGCCCCACGCCGCACCCAGCCCTGGCCGAAATTTACCCGCGCCGGCACATTCCAGGTATAGCGATCGACCTGACGCGTATCGATGGACTGTTTGAAGAGCGGTATACGCGTTTCATGCCATAGTTTGTGGCCAAACAGCGTGGGGGAATTGGCACCCACCGCCAGCGCGAGTGGCGTCATCAACTGGATGGCATTGAAAGTATCGGCGAAGTTCGCTGGTTGCACACGATAATGTATTTGAAAAGACGTATTGGCCCCTTCCAGCGTGATGTCCGCCATCTCCAGTTGCAGGGGATTCTCACCGTCAATGTCAATCCTGAACCGGTCGCTTCGTCGCCGCAACTGGCTCACCAGTGCGTGATAGCGCTTGCGGTCGGTAATGCAGTGGGCGCCAAAATCTGACTGGCGCAGTGTGGGAAGGATGCCAATCGGGACTATCCGCCCACCAAAGTTCGCCGCCACTCGTCGAACCGCTGACAGCTTTTCGAGCATCTCCTGTTCGGTGGATGCAAACGGGTTGTTGTGCAGCGCGTAAGGCGTGAGATTGTATTCGAGGTTGTAGCGGTTCAACTCCAGCGACAATTGCGGGTCCTGCGCCGCTTCACAGATCTCCTGATTGCGAAATAGCGGGTTTCCCCGGGCATCGACGATATACATCTCCAGTTCAGAACCCAGCGAGCCGGGGCCCGCACCGAACCCCGGGTTCGCGAGCAAATCCCCAAGTGCCGCCAGGTTCAACTGCAGCGCGTTGTTGAACGCTTGATAGTCCCCTGCGTCGAACGAGGTCTGGTTGATGTCTATACCCATATCCGCCTATTGTCCCCGGAATCAACCCTGCTGTTATTGATTTATATCGTAGCAGTGCTCTGTACTAATATTTTGCAGGCCAGAACAGTCTTACGACCGCATGCAACGCCCATGTATACAGCCCTGGTGGCGGCCCCATCATGCGCCTGTTTGTTATCCCGTGCTCCACATATGTCAGCTGCGGGTAGTGGCTCAGTTTGAGATTTGGCGGCACGAGCCTGAGGGGCAGGGTGGTGGTCAGGACACG
>JAGRIK010000138.1 GCA_020443325.1 Halioglobus sp. | reverse complement strand
CGTTTCACAAAGCGAATTACGTGGAGCGACTGAAACGCCTACTGGGGTGCGAGCCCGTCGGCCTCGACTAGATCCCCGACAGCGCTACTAATGTGCCGGAGCCGCTTGTCCTGCTGATCCTGGGGCTGGCCTCGCGTCGGCCATTCAAACCTGCCTGAACTGGTCGATGGCCGCAGTTTTGAGCCGCTGGCGGCCGGTCCCGGTCAGTCCATAGTCCCAAACACCTTGTCGTAAAAGAGTGTGATGGTCGCGTAATTGCCCTTGTGCATATTCTCGTGGTGCACGTGGTGTTTTGCGACAATCCAGTTCATGGTCTTGTAGGGGAAGTAGGGCAGGTCCAGATAGACATGGTTGATCTGGTTCAGGTTGGTAAATATCACATACGTCACGATCACAGTGGCAATCTGGAACGGCCCCATCACTGCTGCCAGGAAAACAATCGAACCGATGAACAGCGCCAGGCCGATAAAGGTTTCCAGGGGGTGGACATAGTGAGCGTCCAGATAGGTCGGGTTACGCGCCTGGTGATGCACCGCGTGAATCTTGCGCATGGGGCCCTGGCCATGGAACCAGAATCGGTGTGACAGATAGTACAGAAAGTCGTAAAACATGAGGATGATAAAAATATCCAGCAGGACTTTCCAGACCGGCTGGGCTCGCAGCGTAATGCAAAAGGGCAGTAGCACGAGGAAGAAAGTGAGATTGCAGTACATGCCCGTTTTCTGCGTGGCGCGTACGATCGGTGGGTATTTTTCCTGGGCCCACTTGGGTTTGTCCTGTTCCTTGTTGCGTGCGCGCATTTCGGCCAGGGCAGGTACGCGGAACAGCAAGCGTTTACCCAGAACGGTAATCGCGACAATGCCGGCAAGTGCCAGCAGTGAGCCCACAATGTTGTAGTGCTGCCACAGATAGGAAAGCCAATCGTTATTCATGTTTTTTTACCTCGTAACCCGGGAGGGATTCAATAACAGTCTGGCCAGGGCCTGACTGCCCTGGTCACCCAGTTGCTGCCGTAATTGACGGGCGAGAAGACGGATGTCCACTGTCCCGGTGTGTTCAAAAATATCCTGTTCCAGGTGCAGGCCGCGATACAGGTCGTACAGTGTGGCTGTCATGCGTTTGAGTGCTGCTTTACCGACGATAGCGGCGAACTCTTCTGATAACTGGTCAACGCTGGCAACCGAATCGGCGATCAGCGCCTGGCCGCGTGCGGTAAACTGCAGGACGACCTGGCGGGCATCCAATGGGTCCGTCTGGCGTTGTAGGTAGTCCAGTTCTTCCAATTCTGTGGCAATGGCACTGATAGCCTGTTTGCTGACATCGTGCATCGCCGCCATTTGCTGGATACGGCCGCCGCCGGGACCGATAGCCGTCAGCACCTGCCCGAAAGACAGTTTGAGTCTTGCATGACCCTTCTCGCGGTTCAGTTCCATCAGCCTGTGCATGATGTAATCCGATAGTCGCGGGAGGAGTGCGCCCATTTGTATGTTTGAGAGCGGTTGCCGCGGTATTGCCAGCCCCAGTGAGAGAGCAGTGGTTATCCGGGCCAGCAATTCACAGGTATCCGCAAACCGTTGTGCACCGACAAGCTCTGCAAATTGCCGGTCCAGTTGCCCGGTAATGCGCTGGCCGTCGCTGCTGAGCTCTGCGCCACGCGCACTCAGTGTGAGCTGTTTCGCACGGCCATCCTCTGGGTCGGCCGTGCGAGTGATGTAGCCTGCCGACTCAATCTGTTTCACCGCCTGGTTACAGGCCTGGCGCGAAATACCCAGAATATCCGCCAGTTCCGAGACCCGTTTGTCACCGGCGGTCAGTAGAGTGATGTAGGGCGCAAAACTGAGGCGAAGACCCCGATGTCCGCATTCGTCCTGCAGTGTCGTCATTGCGTTTTGTTGCAAATACCGCGACACCCCAAGCAGGTGTCTCGGGAAATTATGGCGGTATCGATTCCAGATAGTCCCGGTGTCGACAGTTGTAGGGCTTGTTTCGCTCATCGGAAAATAGTAAACACGAATTGACTACTAGTCAATATGTATTGACTTAAAGGGTATTCTCGCTACACTCCGCATTACACATTTTCGAGAACAAGCGATGGTGCGGGATAGGGTGGCCATCGCCATTTTATGAGGTGAATGCATGAGCACTGCAAGCAACGTCGGGTATATAGGGTTGGGGAATATCGGCAAGCCCTCGGCGCAGCGCCTGATTTGCGATGCCTACAATGCACATGTCTACGATGTTTACACACCTGCAGTTGAGGAGTTGGTGGCTGCGGGTGCGATCGGTTGCGGTTCAGTCGCCGAACTTGCCAGTGCCTGTAAGCACATCGGCGTGTGCGTGCGCGATGACGCCCAGGTGCAGGCGTTACTGCATGGTGATGACGGAATTTTTGAACACGCTGCCCAGGGTACGCTGATCGCGATCCACAGCACCGTTACCCAGGCCAACCTGCTACGCTGGGCCAGGGAAGCGGCGGAACTCGGGTTCCACCTCATTGACGCGCCGATCACCGGCGGCGCCCACAGGGCGGTCGATGGTACCCTGTGCTATATGGTGGGGGGCACGGTCGAGGAGCTTGAGGCGGGCTCTCCCGTCTTTCAGACATCTGCGGAAAAAATCGTTCATGCGGGGCCCATCGGTTCTGGGATAGCGCTGAAACTGTGTAACAATTTTATGCAGTACGCCGAGTTTGTTGTGATGGCCGAATCGGCGCGCCTTGCGCACGCCTGCGGCCTGTCCGTGGATGTGCTGCGGGCAGTAGGCCTGTCCAACGGCGTGGTCAACGAGCAGATGCACATGTTTGCAACGGGTCGCAATGCCGTGGCCAAAACAGCCACCGAGGAGGAGATGGACTCCTATTTCGGCAGTATGGGCAGGCTGGCGCGAAAGGATCTCGATTGCGCTATCAGCACCGCTGCCGATATGGGCGTGGTACTGCCGACCGCCGAATTTATCCGCGATCGTATCGAGAATGTATTTATGGCCAGGGATGAATCACGAATTCCCGATGAACAGGAATAAACACCATGAACCCCGAAACCCGTTTGTTTATCGATGGTGAGCTTTGCGCAGCGGCGTCCGGCAGGACCTACCCGAATGTTAACCCTGTCACTGAACAGGAGATGGGGCAGGTGGCGGATGCCGGTCCCGAGGATATGGAGCGGGCTATCGCTGCTGCCCGCCGCGCTTTCGACGAAACCGATTGGTCCACCAATCACGCATTTCGGCTCAATTGCCTGGCACAGTTGCAGCAGGGCCTGCGGGCAGTCGAGCAGGAGTTCAAGCAACAGATCGCCGATGAAACAGGTTCACCGCTGGGCCTTTGCGGTGCGATGGGGCCGCAGTGCGAGTTGCCGATAGGCTTTATCGATTACACGCTGAAGAGCCTGCCAAATTACGAATGGAGTCGCGATATCGGCATCTCGGAAATGATGGGCGGAAAAAGCCGTCGCCTCGTCGAGAAAGAAGCGATCGGCGTCGTCGCCTGTATCACGCCGTGGAATGTGCCCCTGCAGATCAATCTCGCCAAGTGTGTGCCGGCCCTCGCTGCTGGCTGTACCATCGTGTTGAAAGCGGCGCCCGACACTCCGTGGTCAGCATCCATGCTGGGACGGGTGGTCAAGGAGTACACCGACATTCCCGCCGGTGTATTCAATGTGATCACCGCCGAGGATCCCCGGGAAGTCGGCGACCAGCTGGTAGGCGACCCCCGTGTCGACATGGTGTCTTTTACGGGTTCCACGGCCGTCGGTAAACACATCATGGCGCGTGCGGCCCAGACCGTTAAAAAAGTCTTCCTGGAGCTGGGTGGGAAATCAGCCAATATTATCCTCGATGATGCGGACCTCGGCTCCAGTTTGCTCTCCTGCCTGGCGGTCTGTTTCCACGCGGGGCAGGGTTGCGCGATCCATACCCGATTACTGATTCCGCGCTCGAGACAGGCTGAGGTGGAGGCGCTGCTACCGACGTACTTCGGTTTCATAGAGTACGGTGACCCGGCGTCAGACAGCCAGATCATGGGCTCCCTGATCAACGCAAAGCAGCGGGACAGGGTGCTGGACTATATCGAGAAGGGCAAGGCCGAGGGTGCACGCCTGCTGCTGGGCGGGGGAGTGCCCGCGCACCTGGAGAAGGGGTACTATGTCGAGCCCACGGTCTTCATGGATGTTACCAACGACATGACGATTGCGCGCGAAGAGATATTTGGCCCGGTACTGGCGGTAATTGCCTACGATGATGAGGACGATGCGGTGCGCATCGCCAATGATTCAGACTACGGTTTGTCGGGCGGGGTCTGGTCCGCCAGCGAGGAGCGCGCATTGGCGGTCGCACGGCGAATCCGGGCCGGTACTGTCAATGTCAATGGGGGGAATTTCTACGGCGCCGATGCGCCCTTTGGCGGCTATCGCCAGAGTGGCGTGGGCCGCGAGATGGGCCTCGAAGGCTTTGAGGAGTACCTGGAAACCAAGACCATTGCGATAGGTGCATGATGGCAGGCGTCAAGGACAGGACCTATATTATTACAGGAGCGTCCAAAGGTTTTGGGTTGGCGATTGCCAAAAACCTGGCGGAGAACGGCGCGAAAGTCGGATTGATAAGCCGTTCCCAACAAGCACTCGATAAGGCACTGGAAGACTTTGGCGCGGGGCAGGCAATCGGTGTCGCCGCAGATGTCGGCATCCGGGCGGATATCAGTGCCGCCCTTGCGACCATCAAGGCCCACTTCGGGCGGCTCGATGGTGTGGTCAACAATGCCGGGATGGCCACACCCAATGCCATCGAAAACCTGGTCGAAGCAGAGGTCCTGCAGCAGATACAAACCAATTTCCTCGGCACCGTGTTCTGCTCGCAGGCGGCCATTCCACTGCTGCGCGGCGGCGAGAATCCGCGCATCGTCAATATCTCCTCGGCCAGTGCGTGGCACTACGACGAGATGAGCCACCTGTCTATCTATGCCGCCACCAAGGCTGCGGTGGAGCGTTTTACCCGTGACTTGCGGCTCGAAGTGCAGGCCGATGGCATCGGCGTGACTTGCGTCCGGCCCGGCGGAGCCTGGACCAGTTTTGCCGATGGCTGGGATACAACCGCCCTGGAGTCGGCGCTGGCCTCATGGAAGCACGCGGGCAGCTTTATGGATACCGGGATGGATGTTGCCCACGTCGGCGAGGCTGTGCGGTATGCGCTGGCACAACCCCAGGGCGTCGCTGTCGATTTGCTCGAGATTCGTCCCAATACCCCGACGTCCAAATCAATGTTCTAATGGGATCACACGCTGATGTTTACCTGGTAATTGCCAGGGAGCGCCAACAGGAGGACAAGCAATGGGTTTATTAAGCGAAACGATTTTGCGGGCTGTGGCCGACAGGTTGATAGCGGCTCATGAAGAGGCGTCCCGCACCAATGACTGGATATTCTTTGTCGATGAAATCTATGCACCAGACTGCATTTATACGTGTCAGTATGCGGGGGTGATGGACGTGACGGCCAATGGCATTGAGGAAATCAAGGCCACGCACTACGGGCGCGATATGAACGTTGGCTGGGAGGGCTGGACATTCCCCTACCTGGGCGTCTACACCGGCACTGACAACACACTGATAACCCACTGGATGAACCGGGGCCCCGGCGTCCGCGCGGATGGCAGTTATTTTGAAACCCCGGGTATCTCCTTTCTCACCCTGAACGAGAACGCCCGCATTTGCCGGCAGTTCGATATGTTCGATCTCGCGCACCAGATGAAGCTCTGCGATGACCTCGAGGACGCCGGTCTACTCTCGCCCCAGCTCAAGGAGCAGTGGGTGATACCGATGAAGGAAAAGCTGGAGGCACAACTCGCCCGGAACCGATAGCCACTCATGTGGATCGGGTAACGCGCTGCGGGAGCTGGATCTGCCTTTGAGTCGTATTTTATTGCCGGCGGAACATTTTTTTCGTCCATAGCCTGTGCCGACCAATTCCCTTGCCATGGCACAATGTCTATCATGCGGTCTTGTCAACGTACCATCCTTCAGCAGCGAGAGGGGACTACGAGAATGAAGCGGTTACTGTTAACAGGCGCAGTCTATATAGCACTGTGGGCTATGCCCGCTGCTCTGCACGCTGCGGACGCCAACCAGCAATACAATGTGCGGGCATTCAGCAAAGTGGAGAGTTGCTACGCACTGAACCGTGCGGTCAACAGCGCCAAGAAAGAGGATGACTGGGCCGCACTTTACGGTTTTTCACTCTACACGATGGGATACCTGACAGGCATCAGCAGGTTGGCCTATGACACCTACGATATCGGTGGTCGCAAGAACACCAAAACCCTGATGGTATGGCTGGAACAGTACTGCCTGGAAAACCCCGACGATAGTTTTGACACAGCACTACACCGCTTGACAGCAGAGATGTACCCTCACCGCACTACGGTGGCACCGCAGTAACGCGTGTGAGCGTACTGACGCGATGAAGAAGCACTGCTATCCGTCAGCGTACAATGCCCTTCTTCCTGTCCTGCTGGTTCTCTCGAGCCTGGTGTGCGCCTTCAATAGTGTCTCCTTGTTTGCGCACAGTGATATCCCGGAGCAGATAGCCCAGGTAACCAGGGAGATAGAGGCCGATCCACACAATGTGGATCTGTATCTGCAGCGCGGGGAGTTGTATCGTATGGAACAGCACTGGCGAGCGGCGCTCGCTGATTTTGACGAGGTGCAACAACTGGATCCGGGCAATGTGCAGGCGGAACTGGGTCGGGGAAATACCTGGCTAGATCGCGGCGATTACCCGCGAGCGCTGGAGTCCCTGAATCGAGCCGTTTCCATGGAGCCCGGATACGTGCGGGCGCGGCTCGCCAGGGCCAAAGCCTGGCAGTTGAGCGGTGAACCGCTCGCCGCAGCCTCCGAATACGCGCGGGTAATCGAACTATTCGTGGAACCTGACGATCCGCTCCCGGAATACTATTACGAGCGTGCGCGTGCCCTGCGCGACGCCGGCCCGGAGCATATCGACGCGGCGCTGCAAACGCTCGATGACGGCTGCACTCGCCTCGGGAATATCCGTGTGTTGATGGACTATGCGATAGAGCTGGAGCGCAATCGCGGTAACC
Organism: Halioglobus sp.; assembly: GCA_020443325.1. Classification (GTDB taxonomy): domain Bacteria; phylum Pseudomonadota; class Gammaproteobacteria; order Pseudomonadales; family Halieaceae; genus Marimicrobium. Next base: position 18,429 of record JAGRIK010000138.1, on the reverse strand, counting down.
ATGTGGCGGCGTTGCGTCGACTGGATCGAATTATCGACCAGTCGACGCGCAAGGAATCGCTGTTGCTGCTGCGGGGTGATATTCTGCGGGATGGCGGGATGAACAGCCAGGCTGAACAGGCCTATGCAGCGGCGCTGGCGGCGATAGATGCACTGCCGACGAGGCATCGCAATTCGCGTATGATGATTGACCTGCGCAAGGAAATTGAAAGCCGCACCCTATTGCCTGATCAGACAGGCACAGGAGGTTAGGACGATGCGAACGACCGGGTCCAGGCGGATAGCTGCACTCAAGCTGGTGCTGCTCACGCTCGCGAGCGCGGCGCTAGCGAATCTTGCAATGTATCCGGTTCGGGCAGACGTGACCCCTGGCACTATCCCTGAGGAGGCATCCCCGGTCAACGCACTCGGCCAGATTCTGGCTTCGTGGTTTACGAACGCGGAGGTTCTGCAGGTCTCTCGCGGCCCATACCTGCAACGTGGCACGCCCACCAGCGTCATCGTGAGATGGAGCACGACACTGCCCACTGACAGCAAAGTGCAGTATGGCACTGTGTTGGGAAACCTGGCCGATTCGGCAAGCAGCGGTGTCGCCACCACCGAGCATGAAATAACGTTGAATAACCTCTCCCCTGACACCCCCTATTACTACTCGGTGGGCAGCAGTTCGCAGGTGCTTGCGGGTGACGACGCCGACCACCGGTTTGTCACATCGCCTGTTGTCGGTACTCCCAAACCGACACGTATCTGGGTGTTGGGTGATTCGGGTACGGCCAATGCGAATGCCATCGCGGTAGCGGATGCCTACAGAGCCTTTACCGGCACCCGGCATACCGACCTATGGATGATGCTGGGCGATAATGCGTATACCAGCGGGACGCAGAGCCAATACCAGGACGCGGTGTTCGATATCTACCCGGATATACTGCGCACATCCGTGCTGTGGCCGACACTCGGGAACCACGACGGTATCTCTGCGGATTCATCCACACAGAGCGGTCCGTACTATGATATTTTCACGCTGCCAAAGGCGGGGGAGGCCGGCGGACTCGCATCGGGGACGGAGGCATATTATTCCTTTGACTACGGCAATATCCACTTCATCTGTCTCGATTCGCAGGAAACTGACCGGTCTCCCGGAGGCGCGATGTTGAGCTGGGCGGCGGCCGATATAGCCCAGACCACCCAGGATTGGATTATCGCATTCTGGCACCATCCCCCTTACAGCAAGGGCAGTCATGATTCTGACACCGAGGCGAAACTGGTGGAAATGCGCGAGAACGCACTGCCGATACTGGAAGCGGCGGGAGTCGACCTGGTGTTGTCAGGGCACAGCCATTCCTATGAGCGCTCATTCCTGCTGCACGGCCATTACGACACATCCGACACGCTGACGAATGCGATGAAAGTCGATGCGGGCAACGGTCGGGAAGGGGAGGACGGCGCCTATAAAGCGATTTACGATGAAGCGAACCCTTACCGAGGTGCCGTTTACGTTACCGCGGGAAGTTCCGGGAAGATCAGCGGCGGTCCGCTCGATCACCCGGTGATGGTCCATGCATCGCTGAATTTGCTCGGCTCCATGGTGCTGGACATCGAAGGCAATCGGCTCGATGCCACCTTCCTTCGCAGCAATGGCAGCACGGCGGATTCGTTCACCATCCTGAAGAACCCCGATAACTGCCCTGAGCTTCCCAATCCGGAGCAGACAGATACCGATGGCGATGCGGTGGGCGATGCCTGCGACCCCGACGACGATAACGACGGCCTCAGCGACACGCTTGAGGAGAGCATTGGGACCAACCGGTTACTGGCCGACACTGATGGCGACGGGCTCAGTGACTTTGCTGAGGTGAATTATGACGGCGATCCATCGGCCTATAACCCCATCAGTGATCTCAATCCACTGTCAACGGATACTGATGGGGACGGTATCTCTGACGATGTGGATCTCTCGCCACACGGTGATGGCGATGTCGCACCACTGGGTGCGCCGAACGGCGTCGTGAACCTTGGAGACTACCTTGTCATGCAGCGGATTGTGACGGGCCAGATTGTCGCCAGCACTCTCGAACTGGAACATGGCGATCTTTATCCCGTGGGTGCCCCGGATGGCAGGATTGACACATCCGATCTGCTGCAAATGCTGGCCTTGCTTGGCTGGTGAAACTCTCAGCACCATCTGCCGCCTGCCGCCTGCCGCCTGCCGCCTGCCGCCTGCCGCCTGCCGCCTGCCATCTGCCATCTGCCATCTGCCATCTGCGGCGGGACGTTGATCCGTTAGCCTCGCAGCCATCTCCTCAGCTCAATTTCCCGCTGAATTCCCGGGCAGGTAAGTTTTAAAGATATCGCCCAACTGGGCATTACTGTGTGCCGGTACCCGGTAGTACGTGCGAATGTCCACCGAGTCATCATCACCAAAGCGGTAGGTCTCCAGGCTGTACTTTACCTCTTCGCCATCTGAACCCTGGAAATGATTCTCCAGGCACCAGGCGACTTCATTGGCACAGACAAACAGTGTGCCCGGTTGAATGCGAAATTTGACCCGTGGCTGGAATAGATCCCAGGAGTCCTCGCAGCACTTCTTGAAACCGCGCTTCTCTGGCGTCCCAACCGGATCCAGCATGCGAAACTCCCCGCTTGCCACCGTACGCCAGTTCTCCACCCAGGCGCGCTTGTCGCCTGCGTTCCACAGTGTCGGGTAGTTTTCCGCCCAGTTCAACAACGCTTTCTTGGTGGGGTAGGGCATAGCTATCGTCTTATCCGCTCGGAGGAAGTTGACCCCACTCTACTACATTGGGGTCAGAGTAAAAACTCCCGCATATTTCCGCTCAGAGCATATTGGGTGTCAGAGAGCATATTTGGGGTCAGAGTAAAAATTAAAGTTCAATTTTTACTCTGACCCCAAATATCTGACCCCAAATATCATGGTTTTTACTCTGACCCCAAATATGGTGTTTCCTTGGTTCTGGGGCCCAGTGATTTTCGCCTGAGGTTGATCTCCTGGTCGATCGCATCGATTTGCGCTTCGGTGAGTGCGTTCTTGATGGTGATCAGGAGTCGAAAATGTGCGAGTTTGAAGCGGGACTCCAGTGCGAGGACTTTCTCTGCCTGGGCCAGCGAAGACTCGGCGTCAATGCTGTAGGTCGCGAACGACTGCTGCAGTTTTTGCTGCTCACTTTGCATTGTCCACTGTAATTCAGCGACTTCGGACTGAAAGCCTGTCACCGCATCGATAATCTGTTTGCGCTGGGCCTCTGTTATGCCCAGGCGTTCCTGGTGGCGCATAATGATATCGGGTGGGTAAAGCCCCATTTTAAGTGCCTCGCGTTTTCCCTGGATGTCGCGTGCAATATCGGCATTTGCCGCAGCAATTCCCAGAGAAAAACAGGCTGCGACTGTCAGTAACTTGAAGAGTTTCATCGTCAATCCCTCTAAAGAGCCCCAATTCAATTTGTGCGTTGCCGTTCGTCAGTAACAGGCCCGGTCTCATACATCTCGGGAAGGCTGGACATTCCCGGTAGGGTGTCCGAGGAGACGGACAGCAGTGATTCAGTAGTGAGCGGGTTGGCTGTCATGATGGCGGTATAGAGTAATGCCGGGTCCTCTGGCACCGGTTCACGTGTCAGCAGCAGCAGCACAAGGGCCGCCAGTATGGCGACCGCTGCCGCTACCTTTGGTATCGCATGGTATGCGGTGTGGCCTGCAACCGATGAATCACGCTGTGAAAATACGGCTTCTGATGGGAAGTCAGGCGCCAGCTGCGTATCCTCGCAGCGCATTTGCCTGAACCGATTCTCCAGACTAATCACGCTGCCGGTAGCCTTTGTGTCATTCATTTTCGTCATTCTCTGTCAGTAGTTGGAGCAGGCGTTCCTTGCCGCGATGGTAGTGAGTCCTTGCCGAGCCCACGGTGATCTGCGCGGTTGCCGCCGCTTCCTCCACGGTAAATCCGCTGTAGAAAACCAAATGCAATACTTCCCTCTGGCGTTGTGGAAGTTGCAGCAGGGCGCGTTGCAGCTGTTGCGATGTTTCACCCTCGTAAAGTGTGTCAATCATCGGATTGGTGTGCCCCACCGAACCCTGCACGGATGCGAGCGTATCGGCCACCACGCGCAGATTGAGAATCGACCGTCGTTTGTGCGTGCGTTGCATGTCCGCAGCCACCCGCCGGATAACAGCGAAGAACCATGTCTTGATTGTCGATTTCTCATTGAAATCAGCACGCCCATCCAGCACCCTCAGGTACGCTTCCTGAAGCACATCCTCAGCGAGATCGCGGTGCCAGGCGCAACAGGCCAGCGACCAGCCGAAGCTGTCGTTGTGCAGGGCTTTCAGTTCTTCAAGCAGCGGGGGCACAACAGGCTCCGTCCTACGGGTTGGCGTACTATTGTACTGTGCCGTGTCACCCGGGAAATACACTGTTAAGCCCCGTTGCGCGCACTATAAAAAGCCCAGGCCACCGGACGGGAAATTCACGAGTCCGGGGAGTGCAATATTCAGCTCCTGTTGATTTAATCCGAACCAACTACCCAGCGGTGCAGCGAACTGTTCGACAGACACTGAGGGGATCAATCGCCCGTTGCCCGCATCCTGCTCATGCCCCAGTTGTGACACAGGGATATCGCCGTAGATTTCGCCTCCTTTCACGGCACCGCCCACGACGAAATGATGGCCTCCCCACCCGTGGTCGGTTCCATCGCCATTCACCGTCAACGTGCGCCCGAAATCTGCGGCAGTGAATGCGGTCACTTCGTTGGCGATACCCAGTTCTTCCGTTGCCATGTAAAACGCGGCGAGGGAGTCACTGATATCCTGCTGTAATGCAGGTAAGTCAGCCGCCTGTGTTGAATGTGTGTCGAACCCGCCAAGCGAGACAAAGAACACCTGTCGAGATGCGCCCAGAATATCCCGGACTGCGATGGTTTGCGCCACGGCGCGCAATTGCGCGCCCAGCCCACTGGCAGGGAAGGGTGTTGTCATGCCAGAGCCGGACTGCAGGGCGGCATCGAGGGTATCATTTGCCGCTAGGGATACCCTGCTGAGATCAATAAAGTCGCGCTCGAACAGGTTATCCCGATTCGAGCCAGTCGACACAAAGTGATCCCGCAGTATCGGGGCAAGTGGTGCGGGCGCCCTTTCGATGATTTGAATAGCGGGTACACCGTCGGCGCTGATCTGGAAGGGCGACACCTGGTCACCGGTAAGGAATACCGAGTTCCCCCCAAGTGAAATCTGCGAGAACACACTCTGCAGATTCCCGGCCACAGTTGCATCGCCAAAACGCCCGCCCCAGCCCAACTGCGCTCCCTCGGGTGCAAAGGACATCCAGGTCGATTGCTGGTCATTATGAGAGAACAGCCGCGCGGGAAGTTGTGCGGAGTTGTTGTTAAAGCCAGCGCGGTCAGTCGGTTCACGCAGTGGCCCTACATTGCCGACAACAGCGGCGCGGCCCTGCGCAAACAGGTTGTGCAAGCCGCTCATCTGTGGGGGTAACGCAAACTGTCGCGTGCCGAAGTTGTTGTTGAAGGGCGCCAGTGGCAATAGCGCTTCCCGCGCACGGGTAGAACCGCCCGGCTGCGCGGCGTAAGAATCCAGTAATGAACCACGAATACTCGAATAATCATTGTAGGAGGCGGTGTCATAGGGCAGCACCGTGTCATGGCAGTCCATTCCGCCAAACAGGAAAACGCAGACCAGTGCGCGGTAACCGGAGGTGTCCGCCGCGTGTGCATTAAACCCGGCCAGCGAGCCCAGCATCGAGCTACCGGACATCATCATGGGTAGCGCCAGGGAGGATTTCAGGAAGCTTCTTCGATTCTGCATAACTAGTGTCCTGTGTGGTTTGCGCTCAGCGCAGAACGATGTATTCAGGAGATGTCATCACCAATACACTGGCAAAACGCGCCCGCAGTAGCAGGTCCTCCTCCGTTTCTGCATCCAGCGTGTCGAGTAGGCCAGTGATTCGTTCGCGGGTTTCCGCTTGCAGGGTGCCGTGTGTCAGCAGTAGGTCGAGATTGTCCAGCAGTGCCTGTGGGTCTGCCGCCACAGCAACCTGCCTGGCGTAGTTCGCGACATAGGTTGGAGGCTCATCGCGGTCGATCTTGGGCGAAAGTCCAAACACAAAGGAGGCAAGGAAATTGGGATAGCCGACCACCGTGCTGGCGGTGGTAATTTGCAATTCGGGCGCGGTGAGTCCCGCTGCGCCGGTTTCGGTGCCCGGTGCGATGTACCCCGGCCGGTAAAAGTTAAACACGGAAGGCGAGCGATACGCCTGCTGACCCAGCGCTTCGGCACGATTGGTATTGCGCAGGGAGAGTTCATTCGCGGCATCGGCGCTATTGACTTCGAAGGCGCGCGCCCAATGCGTGAAACGCAATACAGGTTCACGCAACTTGCCGAACGTCGGGTCCTCTGCTGAAGCGGCTGAGCGAGCCTCCACATCCATCAGTATCGCGGCAATGACGGCCTTCAGGTCGCCCCGTTCACCGCTTCCCACGCGGGTACCCGAGGGCAACTCGTAGTCTCCCCTGTCGAAAGCAGCGGCAACGCGGCTTACGTAGGCGGGACTGGGCGCGCTGGTCACAAAGCGCTGAATGAGCTGCCTTCCCACAAAAGGCCCGACGTTGGGGTGGGCAAAAATGCCATCCAGCGCGAGGTCGATACTTTGGTCACCGGGGGTATTCTCGGGAATGCTGACGGTGAGAAACTGCTTGGCCTGCTCGGAGTGAAACTGCTCAAACATCACCAGCGGCGAGTAGAATGCGGGAAGGGGCAGTCGTTGGAACGTCGTCTGGAAGCGCGGCCCGTCAAAACTCAGCCCTGTAAATACCTTGGCCAGTTCCGTAATGTCGCCGTTGTCATACAACTCCACCTCGCCGCCATCCGGGGTAGTAACCGGCGTGCCATCGGCGTTCAGTTCAACGAGGCCAATGGTGAACAGCTGCAGCAACTCGCGCGCATAGTTTTCATCCGGCACTCGGCCCTGCGCCGGGTCGGCCTTCTCATTTCTCAGATAGGTTAAGAATATCGCCATCGCGGGCGAATAGGTTACCTCCTGCAACAGGTCGCGGTAGTTGCCGAAGGCGCCGTCGGTCAGTATGTCTGCGTAGTGAGCCAGTGCCTGGGGTAATCGTCCCACATCACTGTCGCCCGATACGACCAGGATCTGCGACAGCGCGAAGGCCATTCGCTGGCGCAACTGGTCATCGCCCTCGATGGCGGCTTTCCAGAACGAGTCGGAGGGGAGAAACACGAGCTCGGGAAAGGGCAATCCATTGTCCCCGAGGAACGTGCCGTCTTCGGGAAACTGCGCTAACACCGCCTCAGTGTGCAGTGATGCAGGCTTATCAAATTCATCCAGAAGCCATTGCTCCATCCCCAGTGATACCAGTTCCTCAATGCCCGCCGCGTTGGGGCCGAATGTGGCCTGGCTGAGAAAACGTGTTGCCTCCTCCGCAGAAATCGGCGTCGGCTCAACGGGAGGCGGGGGAGGCGGGGGAGTTGGCTCGACCGCAGGAGACGCAGCGGTTCCAGATGACGAGCCGCCGCCACCGCCACAGGCGACGAGAAACACGGCATAGACCAGAAATAGCAGTGTCCGGAAATACATTGGTCTCGAAGGCTGCATGGCTTCCCCCTCTGTTGACTTTCTGCTTAGTGGTTCGAGAAGCAGGTCTATATGACATGGTATCGATAGAAAAGTGAGAAAACATCCTGGGGCAGGGAGGTCTGCCCCTCAATTTCCCGGGTGGCCTCGAACACGGATACTTAGAAGCTTCTACACCGCCTCATAGTCCAGTATGAATTTGGTGACAAAGACGGCCTGCCCATGCTCGCTGTGACTCCATGCGAGCAGCTCGGTGATGGCTTCCATTACGCTGGCATATTCGCCGATGATGACGGTTGAGGTGGGTCCTGGGTGGACGCGCAGATGCTGGTACGATTCCAGCTTTGCAATAAAGTCCTGCACAAGTTCCCTGAAGTTGACGTGAAGCGGATACATGCTGATATCTACGGTGACGATCATGCTGCTGCCCTCTAGGTAAGAATAACGTTTACGGTGAACGATCAGGCTCGGGGTGTTGAACGCGCCAGATGCTCAGCCAGTCGTGCCGCAATCGCCACAATGGTCAGCGTCGGGTTGGCGTATCCCGTGGTCGGGAAAACGGCGGAGCCCGCTATATAGAGATTCGCCAGGCCGTGCACGCGGCAATCCCGATCGACGACACTGCTGCGCGGTGAATCTCCCATTCGGGTAGTGCCATACTGGTGGTTGCCGCCGTGCAGGAATGCAGTCCCCACCTCGGGAATAGCGAGCTGGTCCGGCCCGGATTGAATACGTCCTATGCCATTGCGTGCCACGCTGCCGCCGAGAAGCCTCATTCCGGCCTGCAAGCTCGTTTGATCCAGTTCGTTGAGTCGCCAGTCCATTACGGCCCGGCGCAGTCCCAACTGATCGCGCTCCCTGTCGAGTGTGATTCTGCTGTCGGGGTTCGGCGCCTGTTCGGCACGTATTTCCAATGGCACGTAGAATGTCTGCGGATTGCTCTGGGGCGCCAGTACCGACCTCAGGTCACTCATATATTCAGGCACCTCCCCGACCTCACCCACTCGAGCGACCGGCATATCCTGCACCATCCGCCTTATGGAAGGGGGCAACCTGCGCAGCAACAATTCCCTTTCACCCGGAGGCTGTGTTTGCAGCAGGAAAAAATGGAAATTCAGCAGCTGGTGTTCCCTGGCCGCGTCCGGTTTTATCGCTGTCAGGAGCGAGACCTTGTTCTTACCCTCGCGGCGCAAGCGATAGCGGGATTTGGCGTTGAACATCAGCAGGCGAGGGCGGTACAGCACCGGGTGTTGCATGAAGTAGCGGCCGACCATGTCATGGGTGTTGCCGAGACCCGTCCTGTGAACGCTGTCGGCGTTAAGCAATAGTCGGGCAGTCTGGATCGCGCCCGCAGCGAGAATAAAACGCTGTGCCAATACCCGGAAACGTTTGCCGCCCAATGTCGAGACCTCAAGGGCAACGACACGCTGCCCTTCGTCATCGGTGACGATGTCGACGACTGTCGAATCGAGAATCGTGCGAATGCGCCTGGACGACTCCAATTGGGGGCCATAGCGCGGGCCAAAGCGCACCGGTGAATTGTCATAGTAAAACGCGGTATTCTCGAAGTCCCTGTCTTCCAACACGGGTCCCGGATCAGCACCGGTCGAACGCAAGACCTGCAGGTTGTATTGCGCTGGTGGCAGTTCGAGTATCCTGTGCGCAGTCCTGTAATGCGGAAGTAAATCGGTGAGCCCAATAGGCCAGCCGCTGTGAGGCACCCATGGACGTCGTTCCATATCCATTGCATCCAGGCGTCTGCACAGCCCGCCCCACAGCGCGCTTGTGCCGCCGAGCCCACGCACCCGGTTGGCCACGACAGGGTCGGTTTTGATGCCGATTTGTCGTGTCTCGTTCAATGCGGTGTACGCCTGATCCGGCACTCGGCCACCGCTCTCCAGCAGCAGGCAATCGACGCCCAGCCGCTCCAGCTCCATAGCCACCGTCATTCCCGCTGGCCCGGAGCCGACAATGCAGATGCCGGTGTGGACCTGTTCCGGAACGTTGCTGCCGATGTCTATCATGCCCTGTAGTCCGTGCGACACCCGTTCGTCGCCCGCGAGGCGCAGCGGGTGCGTACAGTTGCCGTACCCTTCAGGGAAATCATCCCGTGTAGGCGTGAATGTAGACGCACAGACGAACCTCCGTCTCCGCGAGCCACCAGCCGTCCACTTGCACCAGTCGATCCGATTCGAAGTCCTCGCGTATGAGTTTGCGCAGTCGCGGCCCCCATTGGGTGACATCGGGTGGAGGTGCTCCGCGCCAGAGATCGTCGGGGTTGGGGTAGGTGCCGGCGAACTGCGCGCCTATCCTGTGTGCGGCGTAACTATCGGCCAGTGGGCCGTCGCTGCCTGATAAATGATCGAGCAACAGGAGTGTCGAACCGCCGGCGATTGTCGCTGATCCGGCGATGAGTAGTCCGCGCCGTGTAAATTTTATGTTGTGTGTACTCACAACCAGTGTCTGATTCGAAGTTTCATAGTCATAGAGCAGCACCGATGGCTTTTTACCAGGACTGCGTATCTCCATCGCGCGCGAGGAAACGTCCGGTATCCTCGAGCGTCAACCCCTCTATCGTATCAATCATCGCAGCGACGACCTCAGCCGGATCGAGTTGGCCTTCCTGGCGATTCTTGTCATTCTTCCCCGTCCAGGTCCAGCCGGGTTCAAACATCGTAACAGAAACGCCTGATTTGCTCGCAGTCGGCACCATGGTAACCATCAGCCCGTTAAGTGCAGTCTTGCTCGCCCGGTACCACATATTCCCGGAGTGGGGAGGAGGGCGGGACACCCGGCCTGCACTGGAGCTGATGTTCACAATCTTTTTCAGATTGCTCGCCGCGACATGCGGCAGGAATGACTCGGCGACTTTAATCGGCCCCAGTGCGTTAATGCGCATGTATATGTCAAACAGATCGTAATTCAACGTGCCGAAGGTTTGTGCCGAGGCGGGATCCCCCGTGGACATTATCCCCGCGTTGTTAATTAGTAGATCAATCGGTGTGCCCTGTAATTTGGCGGCCAGTGCATCGATTTCATCGTGGTTGAGTACATCCAGTTTTTCGATTCTGACCGATGGATACTGGTCTCTCAGTAATCTGAGGCTATCAGGCACATCGTCTCGACGGTGCGTGGCGATCACCGTCCAGCCCTTCGCCGCATACTGTTTCGCGAATTCGAGGCCAATGCCCCGGTTTGAGCCGGTGATCAAGACAGTCCCGGTGGGTGCCACCGCCACATTACTCCTGAGGACTATTGCGGCGGCAGCCGCAAGCCCCAGGACGAGAAGGCCTGCGATCACTGCGATCCTGATGTTTCCTTGTTTCAATGCAATTGCCCCTCCTTCAGTTAGTGCTGTTACTGGTTAACACCAGTTTACCCAGATGTTCACAGCGGCCCAGTTCTTCCAGCGCCTTCGGTGCCTCGCTGAGTGAGCGCGTACCAGCCACAATCGGTTTGATCTGATCCGCATATGCCATGCCCCAATCGATGATCTGCGTTAACAGCCCGGGTACCCGGTAGGGACGAAAAATAGTGTAACCGCGAAGGGTCAAGTCCTTCATCATCATCAGGGGGATAGGCAGTATTGGTTCGCGGCCAGTGATCATTTCATAGCTGATAATGGATGCGCCAGTGGCGGCACCCTGAATCAACCCGGGATAAAACGCTTGCCCGACTGGGTCGAGCGCGGCATCAAACCCCGCTTTATCGGTAACATCGGCGACGCCAGCGATCAGTGAATCACTGTCGTCGGCGACAATGGTGTGGTCACAAAAGGCCGCCAGTTGTTCGGCTTTTGCGGCACTGCGGCTGGAGGCAATCGTGGTGGCGCCCCAGGTTTTGGCGAGTTTTAACCCGATTACGCCCATGCTTGAACTGGCGGCGGTGATCAATACCGTTTTTCCCTTGGCTGACTGGGGTGTGATGCCCGCCAGTTCCAGTGCCCCCGCCATGGTGAGCACGCCCATCCACAGGCCAGCGGCTTCGGCGTCGGTATAGGTATCCGGGACCGGTGCGAGGGCAGCCTGGTCAAAGAGACCAACATCGCTATAGGTGCCCATCTCGCACATATCCACACGCCCTGGCAGTAGCGCCACGCGAGAGCCAACGGTGAGTGGGGTTTTGGCATGGGGTTGCGGGCCGTCTACAGCGGCAGGGCCAATGGCAAGAATTTCCCCAACGGCCTCCTGGCCGATGCCGCTGGGAAATGCACGTGCGGGCGCGTAGTTGCCCTGTACATAATTGAATTCGGAGCGGTTCATACCCACGGCGAGAATCTTCAACAGTACCTGGCCGGGGCCCGGTTCGGCGAGTGCCTGCGGGCACCATGCCAGGGCTTCGGCAGGGGTGTTGTAGGCGTCGAATTGCCAGCGGTGACTTGTCGTCATTCGTGCTCTCCGGTTAAACAATAGTTGTACTGCAGGGAAGTTTGGTCTTAATGTCATCGCAATATAACATCTTTTGTTTGTTCGCAGCCGCCCCGTTAAAACCCCTGAACTAGCCTGGCCCAATTGCTTGTGGGAGTGCTTATGTCAGTCTTACCGGATTTGGTTTGCGGCAGCTTTGCGTCGCCGCAATCCCCGATGATGCCACTGGAGGTGGCGGAGGCAACAGTACGTCGACGAACATTGAACTGGACTTCTCGAATCCCTATGACAACCTTAACGGAGGCTCCGTGCCACAAACCGATTTCCTGCGTCAATTGAATCGTTTTGTTACCCTGCAGAGCTTCTTGTAGCGCTGCCTGAAATCCCCTAAATCACTCTCTGCGTGTTGGCCGCCCTCGGCTGTGCGGCTTAATTCGTGGCCGTGCTCGCCTATGTTGTCGAGTTTGAACTGCGCTGTCGTCAGCTGTCCCAACCGGATGAGTGAATCCATGAGCGAAATTAACACCGGAAGATTATTGCAGGCAAACTGCCTCGACGGTGCGTAGAACGCTTTCATAATCCCGGCAAAGTCAGTGTGGCGCGCCAGGACCCGTGAACTTCCGTGGCGGTCCAGAAACACTTTCCCGGGAATTTCCCGGTTACAAAGTGCTGCTATCGCCAGGCTGAAGTAATCGATGCAGGTGATGGCGGTTCCCGGATCATTGATACCGGGAGACAGCGCCCGTGCAGCCACCTGGTTTAACTGGGTTATCGGGTACTCGGGATCCTGTACGGGGTTGCGCATGGGGGCCAGCTCAATGCAGTCCAGCAGATTTTCCAACGGCTGGGAGTCAGGGTCGCCCTCAAGGGCGTAAAGCTTTATCAGACTGGATCCTTGAAGCAGGAAATCACCGGCCCGCACATTTAACAGGGCATAACAGTTTCTCTCCAGGCACCATTGCACTATGCCCGGGTAGTCGATCATCTGTACATAGCCTTCACGGTGCGCGGACAGGGAGATTGGCCTGTGCCCTCGTGCCCCCCTGCGCCATTCCAGCGTATCAAACTGACGATTGCGCGCGTGTTCCTCTGTGGTCATGTCACACAGCAGGTTCTTTAGCTCCCCACCAATGCGTTGAATGACATGATCGGCCTGTATATCTGTCGCGGTTCTATGAATGAAGCGAATAAATCCGGCCAGTGAGATAAGGGTAAGTATCAGTGCGGCGATAACGGTTATACCGGGCTTATCGGATTCCTCGTACCTAAGCTGTACTATCAGGCAATACAGGCTTGTTCCCAGAAACATACCCAGGCTGATTTTGCTGCCATTATCACTGAGGAACTGGCGCAGGACTTTGGGGCCATATTGTCCCGAGGTCAGTGTGAGCGCGACCATCGTCATAGAGAAAACCACGCCCCCTACGCTAAGCACCGCGCCTGCGATAACACCCAGAACATCGCGCGCCGCCGGCACAGGCATCGTGAAAAACTGGTAATCACTAATTGAGGCTGGAAGCTGACGTTCCGCCCACACAAGAATCATCGCAAGCGCCAGAGCGCTGATGCATAGCATGACCGGGATGAACCAGATGCTTGTTCTCAAGTGCTCTTTAAGCGTGGGTAGTTGTAGTTTCATATCGGGCTCATGCCTGGAGGGAGTGTCTGTTTCGGTGGAGGACTGCGGGCAGTCCTAACTTATCGATCTCACTGTTCAAGATTAGCAGGACTCTGGAAGCTCGTGCCGGTATCCGCGGCGGTCCAATTGCAACGTGAACCTTTTGAAATGTGCTGACCTGTGTCGATTTTGCAATATTTGCAGCCCGGTTGAAAAATTTACGACGAATCCGCGACTGAAGCGGCGACACAAGGGCTGCATTCAAGTATTCCGCAGCTCTCCTTCACTGGCATGCAAATTGCAGTATCTGGGTAGTGGCGAAGTAGTCGCTACATTTGCCCACTATGTGGCACAAGAATTCAATTGGCAATGACAGGAGAAGTTAATGGCTAGCGAAGCAAAATCTGAGGACAGCTATAAGTTGTTTATGGAAGCACTGGAGGTTACGAACTCCGCCCTTGAGGAACTGCGCGATAAACCAGTAATAAAGAATGTACTGGAATTGATCGACGAGCATGCGTCCGGACGCAAGTTCGGTGTGGCGATTTACGCCGACAGCCCGGATGACCCTTTCGATTATTACACGGTTCGCCTGAATCAACGGCGTATCGAGTTCGTGTCGCGCGGTAAAGATGAGCCTGATATTGCCTGGAAGGTCTCCACGGAGTATCTGCGGGATGTCGTTGAAAACTCCGACGACTATATCAGTAATCCTCTGAAGCTTGATCTGGATTGGCTGAAACAAAGGCTGCAAGACGCCGCCTGAGTACTCATTAGCAACGCTCAATACGGGGAAGGTCTGTGATATGGCGAATCTGGCTGACGAGGCGGCCGCGCCCACAATGGTGACCCGGCCGGTGCGCGTCTGGCCCGTGCTGGGGCTGCGCGGCCAGTTCGTTGGTACCGTGGAGCACTGTGCGGTGGATGTAACACGCGGCGCGATTCACTACGTGGAACTAAAAACCCCGTGGCAGAATATTGCAGTGAAGTGGGCGGAACTGGAGTTCAACAAGGAGTTGCAGGCGTTTCAACTGGTCAAGCCAGTCCGCTAAAGTTTCTGCTGCCCTGATGGGGGTGAGTCCACAGCATCTTCCTCGTAATCCCGCAGCCGGTTGTACAGGGTCTTCAGGCTGATGCCGAGTTCCGCTGCGGATTTCTTCTTATCACCGTCATGGCGCTGCAGCGAAGCGAGAATGAGTTCTTTTTCAGCATCGGCCAGCGGCGTTCCGACAGAGACGCTGATCTGTTCTCCCCTGTCGGCAGGTGGCTTTATGTCTTGCAGCGATACATTGGCTTCCTCCAGGTCCGGGACATCAATTACTGATTCCGACAGGATATAGGCCTTCTCAATATAATTTTTTAGCTCGCGTACATTGCCCGGCCAGGGTCTCCCGGCGATCGATGCGATCGCATCGCTGGTAATGGAAATGTCAGTTTGGTGCATATCATTGAGCGAATTGAGAAAATAGTGCGCCAGACCGCCGATATCGTCTTCTCGCTGTCGCAGTGGCGGTACACGAAGAGGGAACTGGGCCAGACGGAAATATAAATCCTCCCGCAATTTGCCTTCCTGAACTGCCTGCTCCGGCGAACGATTGGTTGCTGAAATAAAACGCACATCAATCTCGATGGTTTCTTCCCCGCCGATTCTGCGCAAGGTCCTGGTCTCAAGCACGCGCAATAACTTCGCCTGCAGGTTGATATCCATTTCGGTGATTTCATCCAGAAAAAGTGTGCCGCCGTGAGCGCGCTCAAACAGCCCTCGGTGCCTGCTGCGCGCGCCGCTGAAACTTCCTTTCTCGTGTCCGAACAGCTCACTTTCGGCCAGATTCTCCACGACCGCTGCGCAATTGAAGGCGACAAAGGGACCCGAAGAGCGTGGAGAGAGAGTGTGTGCCGTTTGCGCCACCAGTTCTTTCCCCGTACCGCTCTCGCCAACAATCATGAGGCTGGCATCCACCTGGGAAACCTTGCGCAGCACCCGATACAATTTACGCATAGCGCGGGAACTACCGCGCAGGAAACCAAACTGATCTATCGTACAGGGCTGTCCAACGCTCTCCGGTTCAGGCTCGGGGGTTGCTTCCTCGACGATATCTTGCAGCAGAGGCCCCAGTAGTTCTGCATTGAACGGTTTGCAGAAAAAATAGCTGGCGCCCTTTTTCGCAGCCTCATCAGCCTGTAGCGGATTGTCAGTCTCGCTCATATAGATCGCTTCAATCGAATCCAGTGTGCCGTCTTCGAGCAGTTCCAGACCGCCACTGTCGCGGCCAATATTCAGGTCTATGAAAGCTATTACAACATTGCTGTGAACCGTGGCAGCCCTGGCCTCGGCAAGATCGGCCGCCCGCGTCACTTCAAACCCTATCTCGCTACAGAACTGGGTCAGCGAATCTCCGTGAGCAGGGTCTAGATCCAGAATCAGGCAGCACGGTTTCAAATTCAGGTTACCAGGTAAATGCAGTGGAAAAGAACGAACGTATCTCGCCAGTCGATGGCTACTGGTGAGTATACATGAGAAAGTGCACGCTGCGCGGCCGGCAAGGTTGCTGGGGAATCGCGGCGTGTCTATCGGTGAGCGCCGCAGGGGCGCATTTTTCCGGGGAACGCTGCTCCATCGCGAGCACTGATAATGTACAGCCGATTCAGGAGAAATTTTCTGCGGCGAATTCCCAGTTCACCAACGCCCAGAAGGCTTCGAGGTATTCACCCCGCGAATTGCGGTAGTCAATATAGTAGGCGTGCTCCCACACGTCGACTGTGAGAAGTGCCTTGGTCGAGGAACTCGCAAGCGGGGTTTCTGCGTTGGACGTATTGAGGATGGCCAGTTCGCCTGAATCTGTCTTCACCAGCCATGTCCAACCTGAGCCAAAATTGCTTTTCGCTGAGCGGGTAAATTCCTCCTTGAATTTTTCAAATGAACCATACTGTTGCGTAATCGCCTTGCCTAGATCGCCCCCTGGGCTGCCGCCACCGTTGGGGCTCAGGCTGTTCCAGTAGAACGAGTGGTTCCACACCTGGGCGGCGTTATTAAACAGGTTGCCCTCTGAGTCTTTTACAATCTGTTCCAGGGAGGACTCTTCGAAATTGCTTCCCGGCAACAGTTTGTTGAGCTTATCGACGTAGGACTTATGGTGTTTCCCATAGTGATATTCCAGCGTTTCTGCGGAAATGTGTGGCTCCAGTGCATCAAGACTGTAGGGTAATTGTGGTGTTTGGATAGTCATCGCGGCTCCATGTCGTTGCATTAAAAAATGTTGTGTATCGGGGGCCTGAACGGGCTCTGGCTAGCGTTTGGCAATAATCCACACGGCGTGTACGATGCCGGGAATATACCCACACAGTGTTAGCAGGATATTTAGCCAGAACTGGCCGCCGAAACCGACCTGCAGGAACACACCCAACGGTGGAAGTAGGATCGCTAACAGTACGCGTAATAAGTCCAAAATAGTTTCTCCTTGAAAATCATTAGTTGTGACGTTTTCGGCAATGCCTGGTAGCCAGTTGTGAACACTGCCGAGGCATTTGCTGTGCTCAACCTTACCATATGCAGTATGCGTGCCAACCTGCGGGCACCATGCCAGGGCTTCGCCGGGGGGGTGTTGTAGGCGTTGAACTGCCAGCGGTGACTTGTCGCCATTCGTACTCACCGGTTAAACAATGGTTGCACTGCGGCGGTATTTGGTCTTAATGTCATAGCCATATAACATTTTTTGTTTGTTCGCAGCTGCCTCGTTGAAAGCCCTGAACCAGCCCGGTCCGATCGCATGTGGGAGTGCTTATGTCAGTTTTACCGGATTTGATCCGCGGCAGTTTTGCGTCGCCACAATTCCCCGATGCAGCCACTGGCGGTGGCGGTGGCAACAGCACGTCGAAGAGCGGTGAACTGGACTTCTCGAACCCCTACGACAACCTTTATGCATTCGGCAAACTGTGGGCTTCCTACGAGGACAAGCCCTGTTACTCAGCCTTTGACGGTGTCCTGTTTGCGATGGTGGGCGATGAGCGCTTGAAACCACTGTTTCGTTACTGTGGCTTTGGCGGTTTCCAGGCAAAGGTACTGCCATCGGGCAATGTGCGTTTGCGCGGTAAGGAAGTGGGTTACTTTGCCGATTTGGCAACGGGCGAGATTCTCCAAACCTGGGATAACCCGTGGACGGGTGAAACGGTCGAGGTGCTGAATTTCCTGAATGACCGGATTCGCGGTGAAGTGACGCCGATCATGCCGACATTCGCGATGGGAGAGGAGGGCGATGCGCCGACCCTGATGAACGAGGGCACGGCGATAGTCGATGAGAATGGCAACTATCCTTTCATCCTGCCCTGGCGTCGTATTAACGATAATGTCTTGCTGGAATGGGATTACACGCATCGGTATCGAAATCCGGTAACACCCGGGAAGTGGCCAAAAGCATCGACGGGGGAATACATCAATCCGTCAGAACATTTCACCTTTTTTTCCAGCTACCGGCAGTTGGCAGATCGCAACATTCTGTCAGCGGATTTTCGCTGCGGTTTTTCGCGTATGGCACCCTGGTGGCCCTGGATGCGTATGGGCCAAAGTGGTGTGGCAGGTTATGTGTTTGGCCGCATGCACTCGATAAAAACTAATAGCGGGTTTGATGATATTTCGCCGAATGTGCTGGCCTATACAGAAAAACATCATCCGGATTTTCTGGAGGCGTGTACCGACTGGGACGATGGTTTCCCTATAGGTACCTGGGAGGCATTCGCTCGCGAAATCCCTCCCGAGGTCTAGGCAGCGGGCGCCCTGACGAACGCGCCTATTTCGGGAGGACCAGGGTATAGGTCAGGCGGCCACCCCAGCCCTCGGGT
>JAGRIK010000137.1 GCA_020443325.1 Halioglobus sp. | reverse complement strand
GGGTGCCCAACTTCAGTATTTCACCCGCGCCCAGTTACAGTATGCCGGGATGAACCAGAGTATGTTTGAGCCGTTCAAGGACGTGCGGGTGCGGCAGGCATTCAACTATGCCATTGACAAAGAAACGATTGTCAGCGCGATCCTGAATAACTCCTGGACAGTGGCTACCGGCCTCGTGCCGCCGCACATCCCGGAATATAACTCCGACCTGCAAGGGTATGCCTATGACCCCGCCAAAGCGCAGGAACTGATGAGCGAAGCGGGCTTCCCGAACGGCGAAGGCTTCCCGACACTGGAACTGGCGACTCTGAACAGCACGATTGGTGAGGCAGTCGCGGCTATGCTCAACGCCAATCTGGGCATTACAGTTGAGATTTTGCAACCGGAGCGCGGCGATATGATTGACGGCCTGTGGGCGCATGATCGCTGGCAGTTCTTCCTGTTCGGATGGACAGCCGACTCTCCAAGTGCAGGCGTCTGGACGTATGAACTGATGTACTGCGGCCTGGACAGCAATTTCTCCACCTACTGCAACCCGGACGTAGACTTACTGGTTGACCAGGCACGCGACGCCACCACCTTTGACGAAAGCAAGCAGGCCTGGCAGGATGCCGAAGTGCTGGCCGTAGCCGATGCCGCTATGATCCCGCTGGGGTATTCGCGCTTCATCTACCTGGTCAACCCGGCAGTCGAGGGCTTCCAGGCGAATCTCTTCGGCCCGATGGGATTTGACACGGTTTCGTTTAATTCGTAAGTTTCAGCTTGTACACGGGGGGCGGGCTGCGGCCTGCCCCCACCCTTTGTGCCTGCATGAGGTGCGCACGTCATGACGCGATACTTGCTGCAACGGACGGCTTTTATCATCTTCAGCCTGCTGGGGGTGACCTTCCTGGCGTTTATGGCCTCACGGCTCGCGCCGGGCGACCCGCTGCGACTGATGGCCGGTGACCAGAACCTCCCGGCGGAAGTAATCGCCAACTGGGAGGCACGCTACGGGCTGGATCAGCCGATTCTAGTGCAGTATCTCTACTATGTAAAAAACGCCGTGCAGGGCGACCTGGGAACCTCGTACCACTACATCGGCACACCGGTCACGGAGCTACTCGGCCCGGCCATTCTGGTCACACTGAAATGGGAGAGCGCCGCGCTGGTGCTGGCGATTGTCCTGGCGCTATTTCTTGGCACGATTTCAGCACTAAGGCATAACACCTGGGTGGATACCGGCGCGATGACGGTGGCGCTCGTCGGTATCTCGCTGCCTGACTTTGCGCTGGCGACCTTCCTGATTGTGATTTTCGCGCTCAAACTCGACTGGCTTCCGGTGGCCGGGTACGAAACACCGATTCATTATGTCCTACCGGCGATCACATTGGCCGCCCGCCCCTGTGCGCTGCTCTCCCGGCTGGTGCGGGCATCTATGCTGGATGTGCTGAATCAGGATTACATGACGACTGCCCGCGCCAAAGGGCTGCGTGAACGCACAGTAATTCTCCGTCACGGCCTGCGGAATGCGATGTTTCCGGTG
>JAGRIK010000136.1 GCA_020443325.1 Halioglobus sp. | reverse complement strand
TGATCTGGCCAAAGCTGCCGTGCTCGCCGCTGGCGGCCCAGTCAAAGCGGCCGTAGATACGCGGTGAGCCGCGAAATTCCTCAGCGGTGACCTCAAGTTGATCGGCGATGGCGTGCATTGTGTCGAGGTTGGGTGAGCTGGTCACCAGCGCCTCGGACAGCTGTTTTATCGCATCAGCCACGCGGCGCTTGGCCACCCATTCATCGTTGAATGGGGGCGTGATTTCTTCCGTGGCGAAGGGATTGCTGTCGTGGTTCATTGTGTGGGACCTGGGTGCACTGGGCGTGGAATGAGCCCAGTGTAACGTAAATCCTCAGTTGATATGCCTTAACAGGAAGGATACCAGGCCCTCTCCGGAAGGATCGACGAGCTCGTATGCGGGCTCCTCGATATAGGCAACGCTTTCGAGGCCGACCTCATCCGCCCGCTCTTTTACCGCGAGTGCATGCAACCCGTGGTGCAGAAACAGGTTCAGGAGATCGTCAAATCCGGTCCGGTAGTTATGCACGTAGATAGGCGCATCGCCTGCGTCCATCAAACCCAGCATGTCGACGTTGGCGCGATACGCCTCGTTCTCCGGTGTGAATATGCCCTCCACGCTGTCTACACCGAGAAAGGTCAACAGGTAGTTGGTCGCGCCGACGGCCTGCGCCACGGTGGGAATATCCGTTCCACCCAGCACGCCTTCCAGGTCCTTGGTGATCGGCAGCAGCACATCCTCCCACACGAGCAGGTCATAGGTGGACTGGGTCGCGAGCGCACCCACCGCTTTCACCCGAGTGGATTCGCGCAGTATGCGATCCTCGTTGTCGGGGTCGGCCATGTCATCGTGCGTACCCAGCCACAGGCTCGCGCCGGCCCCCGCAGAGCCGCCATACACCGCGACGTTCTCCGGGTCCAGATTAAGGCTGGCAAAGTGGTAGCGCATGAATTGCAGGGCCCGTGCCGCGTCCTGCAGCGAGGGGAGAACGCCACCCTGTGCAACAATGGAGGACACGCCCTCTGCCTGTGACGGCACCTTCAAAAGTGAGTAGTTGATGGTGGCGAAGGCGACGCAGGACTGCAGAAACTCCCGGATGGTGTCGCCATTGCTGTGAGCGGAACCCTTGTCCCCGCCCGTGAAGCCGCCGCCGTGGATATAGATGACCAGGGGTGTGGGCGCATCGCACTTGGGCAGGTAAATATCGAACAGATTGCGTTCAGCCTCGCCATAGCGCACATTCTCGGCATAATCCGCGTCGATGCCGGGTAATTCGATAGGCGGCGCTGTCATGCTGAGCTCGAGCGCCGGTCGGACTTCAATGGCGTTGTTATTGCTGCTGTCGCCGCCGCTGCACGCAGCCAGCAGGCAGAGGGCCAGCGGGAAACTCAATAATCGTAGGGATTTCATAATGGCGACCTGATTATTCTTGATTCGGGCGCGCGAATATACCGCATCTCCCCTGGTCTGGCGACTTCCCCGGCAGTGGTTTACAGTGTCGGGCAGTTGTAAGCGGTGATGAGTTCCATAATTTATACTTTGGCCAGACTGGCACTGATATAAGCCTGTTAATGGCAGGTAGGTGGAAAACTGAACCCCATAGGGTTGGGACTGTGCGAGGCAGGAGGGTCTGCCCCTGTTTATGGGCAAGCCGAGCTCAAGCCCCCATGGAGGGTCTGCCCCTCTTTATGGGCACGGGTTCACGGCGGGTCCCAACCCTATGGGGTTCAGTTTTCCGCCGATCTTGACGCTGAAATGTTCCATTCAATTATTGCCCCCCCATCGAGGAATCAGACTATGAAAATCACCGGCGGTTGTTACTGCAAGAAAATTCGCTATGAAGCCGAGGGAGAACCGCTTATGCGGGGTCTCTGCCACTGCCGCGAGTGCCAGTATATTTCCGGTGGCGGCGCCAATGTCGCACTGGCGATGCCCCTGAGTGGTTTTCGCTATACCGCAGGCCAGCCCAAATCGTATTCGCGCAGCGATCTGGAAACCCCGGTCAAGCGCGAGTTCTGCCCCGACTGCGGAACATCGCTGGCGAGCCTGCCGCCGGGGCTGCCCGACATGATTATCCTCAAGGTGGGCACCATGGATGACCCCACGCTTTTCGGTGCGCCGGATATGGCGTTCTACTGCATCGAGAAGCAGGACTTCCATTACCTGCCGGACGATCTGCCAAAGTTTGACCGGTTTCCCGGTTAGGCCCGGCACAGTCGCTTGAGTCACGAAATAGACATAGCCTGGAACGGCGATCGTGTCGCTGTCCTGACCTTCAGCGATCCGGTGCGGCGCAACCAGCTATGCTGGGCGGCGATCGATGCGCTGGCGCAGCAGTTCAGGCACTGCCGGGAGTCCGGTGCGAGGGTTGTCATCCTTGCGTCGGGCCTGGCGGGCCACTGGCTTGAGCACGCGTGGCTGCGGGATCTCTCCAATGGCGTTCAGGGCCGCGAGCAAACAGGCACCGGCGCAGGTTGGTTTGACTGCCTGAACGAACTGGCACACGAGGATGTCATCAGTATTGCGGCCATCTCCGGCGATTGTTCGGGTGGTGGCGCTGAATTGGGGTGGGCCTGTGATCTGCGAATTGCAGAAGCCCAGGCACGCTTTTCCCAGCCGGAAATAGCGATGGGGCTGACCACGGGTATTGGCGGCAGTAGTCGGCTGGCGCGATTGGCGGGGCGCACTGCGGCCACCGAGATGGTGTTGACCGGCAAACCCCTTGGTGCACAGCGCCTCTATGAGCTTGGCGCCATCAATCGTGTAGTGGCTACGGGGGAATCGCTGCCTGTGGCCTTGGAAATGGCGGCAGAACTGGTTGAAAAATCGCCTGCCGCAATCGCGGGGCTCAAGCGAATCCTGGCTGTAAATGAACGAGTGCCGCTGGATGAGGCTCTGCGCTACGAACAGGAGGTCTTTCAATCCGTGGTAAACACCGATCTGGCCATCGCAGGTATGGAAGCGGCGCAGTCACGCTACGATAAGCCGGTGTAATAGTGTCCCGGAGCAGTATTAAACGCGCTTCGGCAATACTGTAAGAGGTCGTGTTGCCACACGGGACTGCCCAAGGCCATCCCCGCGAGTAGCATCAGTCGCCCAATTGGCGAAATTGCGCACCAGTTCGCAGCGCAGAGCCCATGAATACTATACTTCGAATAGCCTTTTCGATAGCATGCGTGCGGTGAACCAGATCTGATTACGATATTGAATAATAGGAGTTGTTGGTGGACTTTGCGAATCCCTATGCGGTTATAGATATACCTTTGCTCGAATTGCTCAGGAATATGGGCATCGGCCTTGTACTGGCTGTTATCTGGGCGTTTGTCATCTCACGATCGACAAGGCTGGTCGTTGATCACAATCAATACCTCCCGATGTTCCTGCTGTTAATACCGGCAATGATCATCATCATTACGATCATCAAATCATCCATCGCGTTGTCGCTGGGTCTGGTTGGCGCACTGTCTATCGTGCGGTTTCGTACGCCAATCAAGGAGCCGGAAGAGTTGCTGTACATATTTGTTGCCATCGCCGTTGGCCTGGGATTAGGCGCAAACCAGGTAATGGTGACTGTCGTTGGCTTTCTCGTCATTGTGGCTGTCCTGGTCCCCTTCGCACTTACCAAGAAGCAGATATTGACCAGCAACAGCAACCTGGTGGATGTCATACTGCACTTGCCATCGGACAAATCGCTCGACTTGGCAGATGTTGAAAAATTACTGAAAGAGCAGTCTTTTACCTACAAGCTGAAGCGCCTGTACCGAAGTGGTGATCGCATCGAACTGCTGATCGACACTTTGCGCATAGAGCTCAGCAGCCTCGATGAACTGCGCCGCGCGTTTGCCGGCCTCGGGGTGGAGTTTGAGATTTCGTTAACCTCCAATGCACGCGTCATCACCTGAGAACCTGGTTTGTCTGCCAAAACCATTCGACTGGCGCTCCTTGTAGTTCCGCTGCTGGTGGCGTTGCTGCTGATTGTGGCTCCGAACCAGCTCAAGGAGGATCTGCAGGACACAACGCTGCCTGAATGCACGGAGGGTGATCCGCTGTGCATATTGTCGGGCGATATACTGCGTGATATGTCCAACCTCAAATGGGCTGTGCAGCGCGAGGAGTTCGATAAGCAAACCCTGCCAATCCTCAATATCTATCTCACGGATGGTGCGCTGAAGAAGCTGTACAAGAAACGCCGCGAGACTCTGGACAAGCCCGGGCAAATTCTCATCGGTGAAGACGATGACTGGGTTGATGCGACCGTTGTTGCCGACGACGGTGAACCCTCGCATAAGCTGAAAGCCGAACTCCGGCTGAAAGGCGATTGGGTAGACCATATAGAACACCCGACGAAAATCTCATTTCGCATCAAAATTCGAAAACAGGGCTACGTCTTCGGCATGAAGCGCTTTTCGATCCAGCATCCCAAGACGCGTAAATACCAGGCTGAACCGCTACTGATGGATGAAATGCGCCGCTGGGGAGTGCTCGCCCCCCGTTACCGGTTTGTCGATGTGCGCATCAATGATTACGCGATTGGGGTGATGGCACTTGAGGAGCACTTTTCCAAGGAGTTACTGGAAGCGCAAACCAGGCGTGAAGGCCCCATCGTCATTCTGGACGAAGATCTTATGTGGCGGCAGAGAGATCTCAATGTGCGGACCAATCCTGCCGAAGATCCGAAAGTGCCGGGAAGAGATAATGCACATGTTTTTATGCGCGACCTAGCCGTTTCACAGTTTAGCGCACCCTCCTACGCGCCCGGTTCAACCGCAACAAATAATTCCGTCCGCGCCATGTCGCTCTACCGTGATTTTATGGATGGGCTACTCCCAGCCAAGGATGTATTCGATTTGCCCAAGGTGGCGCGGTGGTGGGTGCTGATGAACACGTGGTATGGCTGCCATGGCCAGGCGGCTCACAACCGACGATTCTACTTTAATCCCACAACCAACCTGCTGGAGCCGATAGCGTTCGATAATGGCCCGGTTCCCCATGAACGCACACCCCGGACTGAAAACTGCGACCGTATGGCCGCCCCTTTTCTGCTGGGCGAGCCGGACTTTCAGCAATATGTTCTGGAGTTTGCTGAAGAATTACTGCAGGCCTACTCGAGCCCGGAGTGGCAGGAACAATACCAGCAATCCCAGATTGAGCTGCTGAATGTGCTGGCAATGGAGAAGTTACCGACCAGAATCATCTACACCCGGAACTTGCTCAATAATCTCTCCTATTTTCTCGACAATATGAAGCTCTCGTCATCCCGTCGGGTAGTGACCCCAAACACCCACCCGTTTGTCAAAAAATGGCCGGATGCTCCACTCTATTCCCATGTGCGTGCGTTTCTGTTTCCCGAAGGCGACGGCATGACGCTGCAACTAAAAAATCTCTCGGCACACGCGCTTTCCAACATTCAGGTGCTTTATGAAGACGGTGAGAGTGAGCAGGGTGTGGTGGAAAAGCTGGAAGTTCTGCCAGCGTATCAGCGAGGGGCCGGTGGCAAAGAGGCGAACCATATAGTTGAAATCAGTCTGCGAAAGCCTTTTACCGACGACACCAGGGTTGCCGTCCAGTTTGAGTACCAGGGTGAAACGTTTACTGAAACGGCCGTCACCCAGTTCCGACACCATATTTCGGGTTTCGATCGCGCGTTTCGCAAGGCGCTCTCAGGAAAGCCCGGTGTGCGCATCAACGCAGCCGACAGGAGTATCGTCTTCGGGCCGGGTGAGCACACGATTGAACACAGCCTGGAACTCGACAAGGGCTGGTCCGTTACTCTCGAGCCGGGGTCGCGGCTCACACTGGAAGACGGTGCGACGCTGAAAGTGCGTGGCCCCCTGTTCATACTTGGCACCGAGGAATCGCCAGCACAGGTACACGTCAATCCCTTACCCGGTTTTCAGGGTGTTGGCGCCTGGGGTGGCATCCTGGTCTCCCAGGCAGAATCGCGCTCAAAGGTGCAGCATGCCCTGCTGACTGGAGTAGGCCATACCACAGTAGCTAACCGACAGGACTACTACGGGATTACCGGGTGCATATCCTTTTATGAAAGCGATGTGGATGTCACCAACTCCACCTTTGACAATATGCACTGCGAAGACGCGTTGAATATAGTGCGTGCCGATTTCACTATCACCAACTCGACGATCAGGCGCACTGCCTTCGATGGTTTCGACAGCGATTTTTCGGTGGGACTGATACGGGACTCCCTGTTTGAATTGACAGACAATGATGCGGTAGATGTCTCGGGTACAACCCTCAGGCTGGAGAACGTGAAATTTCACCAGATCGGGGATAAGTCAATCTCGGTGGGTGAACAATCGAACCTGGATGCGAGCAGAGTGGTGATTGACGGCTCTTCCAGCGGTGTGGCCAGCAAGGATCTCTCTGTCGCCCTGGTAAAAGACAGTAGTTTCAACAATATTTCCGGCAGTGCATTAATCACGTACATCAAGAAAAACGAGTACGGCAGTGCAACCATCGAATGCAACGACTGTACTTTCAGCAATTTCAGCTTCCTGGCGACAAACCAGAACGGTAGCCAGATAGTGATTGATGGCGTTGCCCAGCCGGTAACCAATTTCAATAAACAGCAACTCGTGGAGGCAGGTTTTGCCACAGAGTAACGGCTTACAACGCAATGACTTTCGCTACGAACTGAAAGTCCCTTACCAGCGTGCACAGTTCACCGAATTTGAAAGCTGGCTGCAACGAGCAGGCCTGCACCCGGTTAAGCAGTACGCTGATAGATTGATACATTCAGTCTATCTGGATACCAGCGAATTTGATGACTATCAGGACAATGTATCGGGTATCAGCAAGCGCGGAAAACTCAGGATCCGCTGGTACAACGATGCCACCGACAACATGGTTCTCGAGTTGAAGAACAAAAGGGGAAAGCTTGCCAACAAACTGATCATCAAACTGGATAACCCCACAGGTGATTTACCTTTTGATCGCGCTATCGCCAACCGATTGTTGCGCAGTAATGAGCGAAGCATGGCGGTGGCAAGACAGGCCAGTCTGTTTCCCAGTCTGCATGTGCAGTATGAGCGGGCCTATTACGAAATAGCGCCGGATATCCGTATGACTATCGATCGGAATATACGCTACCAGAGCCTGTACCCCATTAAATCAGCCAGGACCGCAGCCTCGTTGATCGATGTCGTTATAGAATTCAAATACCCTACAAACAAATCAAAAAAAGCGGCGGAATTGCTCGCCGGGATGCCCGGGCGAATTTTTCGTCACTCCAAGTATGTCATCGGTGTGGATACCGTATGCGCACTCTAGTTCTACTCGCCCTTCTGTGTTCGTCCGTGGTTCTGGGTGACACTGGCAATCCTGTCGCCCAACAGAAGCAAGAACTTGCGAAAATGGCAAGGGAGGCAGCGCAGAAACTGGAAGAGCACGGTAACTACGTGGCGCTTTTGCAGCCAATACCGCAGCAAAATTTGCGCGCAAGTGAAATAGAACCTTATGTGCTAATGGACTCAGGCTGGAGTGCCATCACGGAGAATGGTGTCTGGACGATGGGCAAGCGCTCATCCATCTATATCCGGTTGGACGAGGGTGAAACGCCGGGACAATTGCGAATACAGGGCGCTTACTTCAACGGTGAGGAACCAACGCGGCTGTTCGTAAATGGCCAGTTGCTCAGTGAAACGCCATTGCTGGACCATACGGTTGAACTTCCTCCGGGGCTGGAAGGCTCTCCCTCCCTGCACATTGAGTTGCAGCATATGAATCCCATGTCACCCCATGATGTAAATCCCAAAAATCGGGATATCCGAAAGATTAAATTCAAACTTGAGCAGATCCGCGTGTGGTGAGGAGTGCTTCCGCGCCACCGCGCAACGCGTGAAGGTGAGATAATGAAAACCGGCGTGCCCTCCTTTCCTGTCTTGATAGTGGCCTTGCTCCTGTCGTGGAGTGCGTCCAGCAGCGCTGCCACCTGCCAGGAAATACCCTATAAATCCTGCTTCAATCAGCTTGCGGTGAACCCTGAAGGCGACTGGTCCGACTACAGTTTCGTGGTTGTGGGGCATCTGCGATCCAGTCCAGGCATCTATGAGCCCAACAAGGTGTTTCGCAGTAATCTCGAGCGCCTGTTTGGCGACGATCCCGCGTTTGTGATTGCGCTTGGCGACCTTTACTACAACCTGAAAGAGGAAGGTCTAACGAAGTTGAAAGCCTGGGTCAGCGAGCACATTCCAGTCCCCTTCTTCAATGCGGTGGGAAATCACGACACGCAGATCGGCGATGACCCGCTGCCCGACGGTACCAGAACCCCGGCCAGCCACGATATCGACCGCTATGAACAGGAGTTCGGTGAGGCGAATTATCACTTTCGGCTGGGCAGTGAGCTTTTTATCTTTCTCGATACGGGTCGGGTGCCCATTGTGTCCGGCAAAGACTGGGATAGAGTGAAGGCGCTGCTGGCCAATGCCGCAACGGATGACTCGATCAAGAACATTTTTGTACTGAGCCACAAGGTGTTCTGGAGCTATAACAATGACAATCCGGCGATGGCGGCGCTGTTTCGCTACCGCCACCCCATCAAGCCGCCTCCGAACTACCGTTTCTTTCTGGGCGACCTCAAGCCACTTCTGGAGTCGCTCGCTGCCAACAAGCATATTTTCCTGATCTCCGGCGACATTGGAGGCGGAAGAAAGTATCTACAGACGTTCTACCTGGAGGAGCCGGATATGACCTATGTGGCTACGGGGATGGGTAATACGCCGCGTGATTCGTTCGTCAATGTGAGTGTTAAAGCCGGGGTGGTATCGCTGGAGAATATTAATTTCTCCACCGGTGAGAAAAGCGCGATGGAGAACTTCGGCTATGAGTACTGGGAGAGCTTCTATCGGGAAAACCCGGAATACGCCGCGAAGGCTGATCAGATAGACAAGCAGCGCAAATAGTTACAACGTGCCGCCAAAGAGTGAGTCTCCGGTGGCGAATCGATTACTTGTTGTCGCTGTGGCCGATGATGGTGATGGAGCCGCTTTTCTCGGCAGCGACAGCGACCAGGTTACGCTGCGGAATGGCCACGACACTCTCCGGGCCTTTACCAGTCGGCAGGATTTGTACAAACACAGGTGTTCGTGGCTGGGTAATATCGTAGATTGCGACAAACGACCCGCGCTCAGAGACAGCGAAGGCGTAATCCCGTGCGCCGAATCGGGCGGAAGTAATCCCCTCTACCTCGATCCCCCTGACATCAGAGCGCCCTTCAGGATACAGGCCCAGTTCGCTGGCGCGACGCTCAATTTCACCGCCATCGTCCCAGACGAATTCTCCATCTAACGACCAGATTGAAAAGCCGCGGCCGCCAGTCAGTGGCAGCTCCCCTTCGTCGGCGCTCAGTATGAACTGCCCATCGGGTGTGAAATTGATCGCATCGGGAAACCGTGTGCCCGCGAGCAGTTCGGCGCTGGCATCCGTAGGATAGCTCTGCACCAGCGCCACTTCGCCGTTGCTCACCAGATCCGCCGGGCGCGGAGCCACGACCCCGAGATTGAAGGCCCCGATGATTTCGGCGGCCAGATAGTCTACGAGCACGATACCGTTGTTTTCCTGCAGCGAAACTGCCGCAAGGTGTTTGTCGTGAGCGATGGCAACATACTCGGGCTGTGGATCATCAATGTTCAGCATCTTTGCGGTGCGCAACAGGGCACTCTCAAGTGGTAACGTAGTCAGGCTGTAGTGGTTGGGCTTGTTTGGGTTGATTGAAACAATCTGTATTGAACCTTTCTCACTGATGTCGTTGGGGTTGCCGGGCGCATCGTCGTCCACGACCTTGCCATCCACTACAATCAACGGTTCGTTCTCGATCGCGATAATCCCCACCAGTTCGTCGCCGGAGGAGGTTACTGCAATGCTGTCGGGGTGGTGACCAATGCCGATGAGGGACGTCACAGCAGCGTTGGCCGGATCGCGCAGATCAATCAATGCGAGTACGCCTGGCAGGCGAGGGTCGAGCGGCTTCTTTTTTGCTTTGGATTTGCTCGCGTAAACAACGGCCAGCGCCCATTTACCGTCCGGACTGACGCCGATGCTGGTAGGTTCTCCCGGCATATCGAGCGAAACCACTTTTTTGGCACTGGCAGGGTCGGTCAGGTCCACAACATCAATACTGTTGCGTTCGCTGTTGGTATGCACAAGATACATGCCGCCAGCCGCTGCCTGCATGATCTCGGCATTGCCATCAACTGAAAACTCGCTAATTGTTTTAAATCCGCCGGAAGATTCGTCCACAGTAGCAGCGTGGCTTGCATAGGTTTTATCGTAAAGTTGGAGCGTGGTCAGGGCGAGAGCAACGAAGACTGCCAGTAACTGAACAGAGATGCGCGGCATGATATTTTCCAGGTGGCTGCGGAGGTGTTTTGTGCCGACGGGCGGCAAGCTCAAGTGTACTGTAAACAGTGAATGCTGCGAAAAGATTTTTGTCCGGGTGCTGCCCCTGTCATAAAAGGTTCACACGATCGCAACCATTCTGACACATGGCCTGTCTACTATGGCCCCATGAATATCAGACAGACAAGAATTTTCGGGGAAGCGCGTTGTATTTCGACAGCGCTGGTCATGGGTGTGGCGATGTACGGCGCTGCGATTGGTTTAGAGAAATCTTCAATAGGGCAAGGTTTGCAGAAGGTTACTCACTCCGATACAAGCTTCGCGCTGAGTGCGAAGAAAACCTGCATCATGCTCGCCTGGCAACACCAGTCGGGCGGTGTGGATCGCGCACAGTGCGCCGAGTATCGCGAACAGTACGACGCGCGCCGACAGGTTTTGGCCAAAAGCTACTAGGTTTTCCCTTTGGGGCATGTCTGCCATGCCCCCATTCCCTTCGCCAGACGGGTATTGCTTACGCAAAGCAGTGGCGCTACCCTCTAGTTCTCCCTGAACCGTTCACGCGACTGGAATAGACACTGGCATGGCAGTCAAACCAATAAAACACATTATCAACACCGCACTGATTCTCTCACTGGCCCTGGGGGCGAGCATCGCGGCTGCGGCTGAAACAGATATTACCGCTGTTACGATTGATGGGCGCCAGGTCCTGCTGAAAGCTGATAACACCTGGGAGTTTATCGAGGTGACGCAGGGTGATCCGTCCGTCAGCGCGGTGCTGACAGTGTCGCGTATATGGGATATGGATAAGGCCTGTAAATTGCAGTTCCGCCTGCAGAATAACCTGAGTTACAGAATCAGCACCCTGGTGCCTCGCCTGACCGTGACGAACAGGGAGGGCGTGATTTACGACAGCAAATCAATAGCCTTTGCCTCCATAAAGCCGACGAACGACAAGTACACCGAGGTTCAGTTTGAGCGTATCGGTTGCCAGGAGATTTCACACGTTAGAGTGCACGATGCCGCTCGCTGCAGAATGGGCGACATCGACCAGTGGAATGAGAAAGAGGGTGAGTGCCTCAGCCACATTTACGTTGAACCGAGCGACCTGATTAACATATCCAAGTAAGCTGCCCCAGACAGCTATCTTCTGCTTCTGGAGTCGTACTAGGCTGGCACGGCGTCGTTCAGTTTCCAGGATGCCAGCAGCGGACGGGTGTCCCTGTCCCAGGGATGAAATCCCTCACGGTAAAATTCCTTGTAGGCAGGCCAGACCCTGCGCAGAATACCGCCCCGGGCGAACAGGAATCTCCAGCCCTCACGCCAGAGGCCTAAATTCCACAGCTTCTTGTCCTTCCTGAGCATGTGTACCAGCCCCATCATCACATCGAGCATCAAGAAAAAAGTCGCCTGCCGCATCGCATTCCTGCGCATTCTCTCAGTGCCGCCAACGGCGCGGTAGACATCGAACGCGACAGCCTTGTGCTCCATCTCCTCCGCCGCATGCCATTGCCACAATTCTTGCATTGCCGGGTCGGCCTTATCGATCATCGGGTGGTCTTTGCTGAGGGCTGATTCAGCCATGATCGCCGTGATATGTTCCATTGCGGCTGTCGCAGCCAGCCGTTGCAGCGGCGACATAAATTTATAGGCGCGCTGAATGTTTCTCTCCAGGCGGCCTTCCATAAGCTGAAGGTCATATCCCCGCTGACTGCACAGCGCTTCGTTGTAACGCTGGTGTTCACGGCGGTGAAAACCCTCCTGTCCACAAAACCCGCGCACGTCATCTATCAGCTTGGGATCATCAACCTGGTCGGAAAAGTGGCGCACACTGTCGATAAAAAACTTCTCGCCCAGCGGGAAGGTGATCGACATCGCGTTGAACCAGCCGGTCTTGAATGCGTGGTTATCGAACCAGTCCCCCGCGAGACAGCGCGCGATATCAAACTCCCTGTTGCGCGGAACCACGGGAACGTCGTCGGGTGTCAGGGATACAGTTGACATACATGGGACTCCTGCGTTGTTCGCCTGTCTACAAGTGTAGTGCGAATTCAGACTGGAAAAACAGTCAAATATGGACAAAGTGAGATATTCGAACGTTTTTTTTGGACAGGTGCGAAGGTACTGCAGGTTTAGCAATGAGGCGCTAACTCAAATAGCACTGGTCGGGACTGTGCGAGGCAGGACGCCGAGCCCAAGCCCCCATGGACGGGTTCACGGCGTGTCCCGGCCAGTGCTATTTGGGTTAGTGCCGGTCACTGTGACAAAGAGCGTCCAACCAGCCGATCAGCCCATCCCCCCCCAAGCCCGCGGCATCTGCATATTAAGCCGCTCCAACCCGCCATTGACCCCAAGGATCTCGCCAGTGACATAGCTGGCCGCCGGCGTGCAGAGATACAGGGCGCCGAGAGCAATATCCTCCACCTCGCCCAGCCGCGCCATCGGTGTCAGGTCCACCATAGTCTGCTCAATTTCCGGTGTGAGCACGGTGTTGAGCGCATCAGTTTTGGTCGAGCCGACCGCGATTGCATTAACGCGCACCTTCGGCGCGAACTCCTGCGCCAGTTCCTGCGTGAGCATGGAGAGCGCACCCTTGGCAGTGCCGTAGGCTGAGAAACAGGGCGTGGGCCTGTGCCCGGCGATGGAGGAAATATTGAGTATGGCGCCGCCGCCGGTGGACTCAACCATCAGCGGTGCACAGATGCGCGAAAGCTCAAACGCGGTGGTCACGTTAAAGCGAAAGGCGCCCTCGAATTCGCGCGCGGTGGTCTGTGACACCGGCTTGGGCGGAAAGCCGCCGGCATTGTTCACGAGAATATCGATACGTTTGAATTCCGCCATCGCGCGGTCGGCCAGGTTCTGCAACTGGGCGAAGTCCAGCACGTCGGTTTGTACCACCAGTGCCCGCCGCCCCATTGCTGTGATCTCTGATGCCACACTTTCCAGGTCGGCGACAGTGCGTGCGCCGATCACCACATCGGCACCGGCTTCTGCAAACGCTTTGGCAATGGCCGCGCCGATACCTTTGCCGGCGCCGGTAACCACGGCGACTTTGCCGTCCAGTCTGAAGTTATCGAAAATTGACACTTGCTACTCCTTAAAAATGATCAGGGTAATGTACAGGGGAAGGGGTGTGAGCCGGGAATGTCGGTGGTGAAATTGCCTTCCTCGGCCCAGTCTGTCACGGCGTCGGGGTCAGTGACTGCTCCCCAGAACCAGTCCACCATCCGTTTACCGGCCACCTCACCGTAAAAAAACTCATCTTGTGGCGATACCACATGCACGCTGTTCATGGACTCGCTGGTCAGGTACCACTGGATGCCAGGCAGATCCTTGGTGTCGCAGTAGGCGCTGCGTATGGCATCGATCCACTTCGCCTCATCGCTGAAGAAAGCGTTTTCCTGTTGCGTGCTGTCTTTCTGGTTGGACAGGATCAGCATCTGTTGTTCGGGTACCTGCTTGAGCCTGGGTGAAATCGCGTTGTACATCACCGGGCCGACGGCGCAATCGCCATGGAAACAATACGGCGGCAGGATGGCTTGTGCGCCCCACGCGGGAATCTTGAGAGGCCCAAGGCTGCGCACCCCCGCCAGTTCGCCATTGTCCAGGGCACCCCCGGCATCCGGGAAGGCCGCTGTGCGGGGCCACTGCAGGTCGTCCAGCATCCAGTGGTAGTTGTAGATTGTGCCATACGCACCGGCGGAAAAGCCCCCGAACAGCGCGATCAACTGGTCGGGTCGGAAGCCCTCGCCACCCGCAGCATCCATCTGTTGCCAGAGGATATCGCGCAGCACCCGAATCCCGGCGCGCATATTGATCGAGCCGTAACGCGGCAACTCCAGGTCGCCCAATGTTTCGACTACCCCGCCGCCGATAAACACATCCTGGTTGCAATACGGCAGGTAGATTGTCGTCCAGTTGGCAAATGGGTTGTCAGCACTGTTGCCGGCGATACCGCTGCCGAGGGGCAGGTCGTCCAGGCCCTGTGCATTCAACAGCGCGGGGCTGTTGGCGAGCCTGCTTTTACAGTCGGCCTCAAACAGGCAGACGCCGCCGCCCTGTAAAGCCACCAGAACCCTGTCCAAAGGGTAGCCCTCGGGTGCGAGTTTCACCTGAACGGCGTACTCGGTGCCGTCTCCGCACATCGTTCCCCATTTGTCGCCATCGAGGATGATCTGCGTCCACTCGCCGCGCGGCGGCACGACATCCACGTTTGCAGGCCCGCAACCCGGTTCCAGGGCGCCGGTATCGGCGTGCACTGTTGCGACGGTGCAGTCGAGCTGGTCCTCAGCCAATGCGACATACCGCGCGGGGTCTACGGCAATGATATCGGCCAGGGCGGGGCAGGCTTGCGCGATACCTGCCACGGCGGATTCCGCGGCACTTTGCTGCGCACTGAGGAGCGCATCGGTATCGCAATCCTCATCTGCGAGGCAGGTGTTGATCGCCAGCAGCGACTCGTTGAAGAACCCTGTCACCGTTTCGTGGGCAGCCTGCAGGCAACTGCGCTGCTCCTGTGTGGCATCGGGCCACACAGCACCCTGTGGCCCGCCGAACGTGCGCCAGGCGATCGAGTCCGGTTGTGATTGGCAGGCGTTCTGCAGGCGTCCCACAGTGGCATCAACGGTTAACCCCATGAACTCGCCATCGGCGCAGCTCTCCTCCACCGCGGTTTGCAGTGCGGCCTGTGCTTCAAGTATGTCGGCATTGCTCTCGTCACAAGCGCCGTCGCTGTCGAGATAGCAGGCCCCTATAGCGCTGCTGATGGTGTCGATACACATCTGCAGGGCCTGGGGCGCGGCCACATCGCAACTCGCCGTGGCAGCCATGTCGGGGTTGCTGTTGTTGTCTGAGCTGTTGCTACAGCCAGTGATTGCACCCACGAGGGTGAGAGCGACAACAGCGGCGGCTTTGCTCGTCGTCAGATGCATCGTGGGAGACCTCCGTACGGTCTACTGCAGGTTGCGGTTGATAAACGCCAGCAGCGGCCTGATCACATTATTGGTCTCGTCATCATCTGCAGTGAGAATGTCGAGGTGCGCATAGCCTTCTGAGATATAGGTTTCAAATCCGCCACTGACATCCCCGAAGGTGGGAAAGGCCTCGCTGGGGTTGGCCGCATCCAGCACCCGCGGTGTCAAACTGTCACAGCTCGGCGCCGTACAGGGACCGATGGCTGCGGCAAACCGGAGCCAGGAGGCGGGAACCGGTGTCAGCCCGTTGCTGCCGCCGAATCCGATGACCGGTATATCGATGTTCGCGGCCTGGGTGCGGTTGTCGATGTCGGTGCGACCACGCCCCAGTGGCGGTGGGGCGGACAGGGGGGTCGTGTCCAGCCCGAGCCCGTTGGTAACGCCGAGACCGGATGAGGGGTAGTACCAATCCAGGAAATTGGTCGAACCGAGAAAGAAACCGGGCACTATGCTTCTCTCCAGATCAGTTGGCTCCACTTCCACACCCCATTTCTTTATTTCTGTGAGCAACTGTGGTGCCGGGCCGTTGTCTACGAGGGCCGCGGGTGGCTGTGCCTCACCCTTGCTCAGCCAGGTGGTAACACCATCGACAACCGGGCCTTCGAAGCCCACGGACGTGGCGAGAAAGCTGGCTGCCGCTGCTGCAAGGCCATCATCATCAATGAATTTTCCGAGCAGGGCGATCGATGACGCCGGTGTATTGCCGACCAGCGCCGTTAAGATATTCAGTTGCGGCACCTTCGCAATCACGTTGTTGCCCGGTATGTCACCGAAGTTGTGCTGCAACAACGATGGAGTCGTTTCCTCGTTGAGCGACGCGTCCAGTGCATTCACCTCTGATACCGCAAAAAGCTGCGTGGACAGGAGTCCGGGAACTTCCGAGTAGGCGAGTTCCGGTTCCACACAGGAGGTATTTTCAAAAGCGCTGCAATCGACAGCCGCCGACTCTACCGTACAGGCGGTTTGGCCATCTATACAACGCGGCATCTGGTCGCGCACAGCGCCGTAAAGACCGCCGTCAAACCGCGCTTCTATCAGGTCCAGCGTCGCCTCATCGACGGGGTCCGATGAGAGACTGGCGCCGCCGCCCTCCAGCAGTATAAGGCCGCGAAGCTTTTGATAGCCGGGTTCCGGCGCACCGCCGGCCAGGTTGAAATCGGTGGCGGCATACCGCGCGGTATAGCCTGTGCCGGCCGAGTGGCCACCGAGGAAGACATTCCCGCTGCGCGCCACGCTGCGAGCGGCTTCAACAATGGCATCGATATCCTGTGAATGTACCAATGGGGTCCACTGTGCCATGAAGGCGGTATCGACGTTGCTGTTGTGAAAAACAGCGCGACGGTTGGGGCCGTCTACCAGTGCCTGGCTGAGTTCCAGTCCCACGGCATCCCCGAAAAGGAAGTCCAGCCCGACCACCGGGTCGCCAAGCTCCTCGGCAATGTCCAGCCCCACCGTGTCCTCCAGGTGATTGGAGCGGCGATCGACCGCCCACACCTCAAGGACCAGGCTCGTCTCGGCAGTGGCCCGCCGCAGCAGGTTCTCGGCAAACCTGTAGTAATTGGCCGCGCCGCCCTCGAAGCCGGGGACCAGCACGAGGATGCCATCCGGCTGCAGTTCGCCCTTGTCCGACAGGAAATAGCGGGTATAGCGGGCCTGGTTGAAGTTGATCTCCGCGCTGCCAAACTGACGGATCAGTTTTGCGCTGTCGACCACCACTCCCGGCGTTCCCGGAGTAAACGCCGGAGTGGCTTTACTGGGAATATTAAAAGTCGCCTGGGAAAAGATGCTGGGGGGTGGATTGGGCGGCGGATCGATCGGCGGCTCTACCACAGAATTACTGTTGTTATTATTGTTGCCGTTGGAGCAGGCAAGCAGAAAGCTGCTGGTGAGCAAAATGCAAAGTAGCCGGGATAATGTCGTCATGGGGACGCCTGTCAGGTTTTTATATCGGTAGGTATGTGTACACTATTGGAATTGGCAATGCCATCAGAATTCACAGCGGGCACACTGGTTTCGGGTGTATGGCGCTCTTGTGCTAATCTCGTAGCAGTGGCCCGGTTGGAAGATCTGGCCCGATTCCCTGCAGCTAACCAGGAAGCAATTCGATGGGACCACAACTGAAATACCTCGCATTATTTTCCCTGTGCATCTCCGCGTCTGTAAGTGCCGGCCCGAAACTCTATGTTTTCGATTGTGGCAGCGCGAAGCTGGACAGTCTGGAGATGTTCAATATCAAACCGGAGGAATCGGATGTCCGGGAACTGTTCGTCCCCTGTTATCTCATCAGGCATGACGACGGCATCCTTTTCTGGGACGGCGGCCTGCCCAGGTCGGTAGTGGGCAGCGAGCCATCCGAACCCACCGAGGGCCCTGTCATGCGCTATGACCGCTGGATCATCGACCAGTTGGCGGATATGGGGATCGAACCCGGCGATATTACCTACGCGGCCTATTCCCACCTCCATTTCGATCATTCGGGGGCCGCCAATGAACTGGTTGAAAACACCGTTCTCATGCAGCAGGCCGAGTGGAAGAATGCGTTTGGCGAGGGGCAGGAGTTCGTCGATTCCAGCTTGTATGAAGGGCTTAAGCAGGCCAGGCTGAAATTGATCGATGGCGATTACGATGTCTTTGGCGATGGCAGCGTGCGCCTTATCTACACGCCCGGCCATACGCCCGGGCACCAGAGCCTGCTGGTGATGCTGGACAATACCGGGCCAGTCGTATTATCCGGGGACTTGTATCACACCCAGGCTAACCGTACCTTGCGCCGAGTCCCCACCTTTAACTACAACGCCGAACAAACGCTGGAATCCATGGACAAGCTTGACAGCGTGCTCGCTGAAACAGGCGCGACGCTGTGGATAGAGCATGACAAGGCACTGGCGGATACGCTGAAAAAGGCGCCGGCCTTTTACGACTGACGGTCACGGTAACAGGCGGGAGAGGGTAGTAATGAAACGCAGGGATTTCCTTGGCTATACCGGGCTGGGTGCACTGGGTGTTGCCACATCTACTGTTCTGGGCGGGTGCTCCGAGGAGCAGCCTGCGGTCAAGTTCTGGCAGCAGGGTAACTTCAGGCCAGTCTCTGAAGAAGTCACGGTAACCGATCTCAAGGTTGAGGGCAGCATCCCGCCCGAACTGAACGGGTTGTATGTGCGCAACGGCACCAACTCCTCCAGCGGGATCAGCGAACATTTTTTTGGTGGCGACGGGATGATACACGGTGTTCGCCTGGAGGGCGGGCAGGCCAGCTGGTATCGCAATCGCTATGTGGATACACCGGTTTACCGGAAGGAGAGCAGCGGCTTCGGCGGCCCCAATCCCGAGCATTCGACCAGCGCGGTATCACTGCTCTACCACGGTGGAGAGCTGATGTCGCTGGGCGAATTTGGCTACCCCTACCTGATCGACCCGGACGACTTGTCGACCAGGGGCGTGTTCAACTACGAGGGTAAGCTGACGGGTAATATGACGGCCCACCCCAGAATTGATCCGGCGACGGGTGAGCTGTTGTTCTTCGGTTACAACGTGGTACAGCCCTATATCACCTATATGCGAGCGGACGCCGCAGGCAATATGTTGCAGGTAGAGCCTGTCGATATGACGGGTCCCAGCATGGTGCATGATTTTGCTGTCACAGAAAATTATGTGGTGTTTATGGAGATGCCGGTCCGGTTCTCCTGGTTCATGGCGATCTCCGGCAGCGGCCTGCCCTTCAAGTGGGACGAGGACGCGCCCAGTCGTTTCGGTGTAATGCCCCGCACAGGTACCAACGCCGATGTGAAATGGTTCGACGTGCCCCGCTGTTTCATTTTCCATATTATGAACTCCTTCGAGCAGGGTGATGAGGTGATCGTTGACGCCGCGCGCTACGATCACCTGTGGGTGAAAAACTCGCACGATTTTTTCCATCCCGCCAGGCTGTCGCGTTTTTCGATGAATATGAAAACGGGGAAGGCGTCAGTGCAGCGCGTGCATGACCAGGCCATGGAATTCCCGCAGGTTAATCGCGCGTACTGGACCAGGGATTACCGTTACGGCTACAGCCTCGCGGTCGATGAGAAAAATGATTCACCCGAACGCATTGCACAGGCCGAGGGCGGCATTCGCAAATACGACCTGAAAACCGGTGAGGTCGACGCCTATCTCCCCGGCCCGGCGCTCAATCCTGGCGAGGCGATCTTCATTCCGGGCAGCGAGTCGGGAGGAGCCGAAGACGACGGCTACCTGGCCAGTTTTGTTTACGATAAAAACAGCGAAACCAGCGCGTTCTGCCTGTTCGACGCCACCGACGTCTCTGCCGGGCCGATCGCCAAAGTCGCTCTACCGGTGCGCGTTCCGGTCGGTTTTCACGGTGTCTGGGTCCCGGATTCAGCGTTGGGTTGAGGGGCATGGTATGAACAGGGTCGCAGTCGTCACCGGTGGTGCCAGGCGAATCGGGCGGGCAATCGCCAGCCACCTGCACGCCATCGGGTTTGATATCGCCTTGCACTACCGCAGTTCATCGGACAGCGCGCAGGCACTGGCCGACGAACTGTGTGCCGCACGAGCCGATTCCTGCCAGCTGTTTCGCGCAGATTTACAGGATGAGGAGCAACTCGGCGTGCTGGTGACAGAGGTGCTTGCGCAGTACCCGGCCATCGACCTGTTGGTCAACAATGCCTCCAGTTTCCTGCCCACACCGATTGAGTCCTGTACGCCCGCGCAGTTTGACAGCCTGCTCGGCGCCAATCTTCGTGGGCCCTATTTCCTGATCCAGGGTTTGCTGCCCGGTATGCGCTCAGGGGGCGCGAGCATCGTGAACATCCTCGATGTGCATATGGAGCGCCCGCTTAAGGATTTTAATGTCTACGGCGCAACGAAGGCCGGCCTGGCGTCACTGACCCGGAGCCTGGCGGTGGAACTGGGGCCCGATATACGCGTCAACGGCGTTGCGCCGGGGGCGATACTGTGGCCGGAGGGCGATGACAGCTACGACGAAGCGATGCGCGAGAGAACCGTGCAACAGACACCACTCAAGCGTCTGGGAGAGCCGATGGACATCGCCCGCACGGTTGGTTTTCTAGCGTGCGAAGCACCTTTTATCACCGGCCAGGTTATCACCGTGGATGGCGGCAGGAGCCTGCTCGGCTAGCCGCGGCCACCTCACCAGACCAGCATCGCCGCGCGCACGATCAGTGTAATCAACACCAGTGAGGAGAGACTGAACAACACAAACCGCACCTCGATCTTGTTCCACAGCGTCTGGTGCAGCGTGTGCACGACGCGCAATCCCAC
Organism: Halioglobus sp.; assembly: GCA_020443325.1. GTDB lineage: Bacteria > Pseudomonadota > Gammaproteobacteria > Pseudomonadales > Halieaceae > Marimicrobium. The sequence goes on along the minus strand of JAGRIK010000136.1, from coordinate 15,195 downwards.
ATACCACCACGCCAGTGTGACATTCAGCCCCTCGCCAGCGCCCAGTAGAGCGAGTGTCAGCGCCACGGCATAAAACATCACGGGTTGTTGCAGCAGGTGGTTGTAGTTATCCGCCTTCCAGCGCACCCGGGGTGGCAGCTCGGACATCTGTTGCCCGTTGGGAAGGTTCTGGTCCAGTTTCATGCCGATTTTGCTGATGGCCGGGATGCGCGTGATATACATCCAGGCCCAGACGACGCTGGTCAGTACCAGCAGTGCGATTACCGGGGACAGGATTTCAGTCGAGACGGGCATGGTGTTCTCCTTTTTTATGTGTTCAGGTCGGGTGCGTCAGCCCGCGGAAAAACTCCAGCGCGCCTGAGCGCAGGTTGCGCAGCGAGTAGCCGCCCTCCTGCACTACAAGTATCGGCAGGCCGGTGTCGGCGAGCATCCTGCCGATGCGATACATGCCGCGCGGTGTGACATCAAACGTGCCGGTTGGATCGCCCTTCATGATGTCAAAACCCAGCGACAATACAAGATAATCTGGTCGGAAGGCCTTGATGACACCCAGCGCCTTTTCGAGCGTGTCCGCATAGTTGTGATCGTCAACGCCGGGATACAGGGGAAAGTTCCGGTTGAAGCCTTTCCCCTTGCCCTCACCCCGCTCCTCGGCGTAGCCGGAGAAGTAGGGGTAGCACAGGCGGGGATGGCCGTGGATTGAAACCACGTAGACGTCGTTGCGCCGGTAGAAAATCTCCTGCGAGCCATTGCCGTGGTGATGATCGATATCCAGCAGGGCGACCCGTCCCGACTGGGACAGGTAGTGAGCGGCAATCGACGCGTTGTTGAAATAGCAGAAACCGCCGAACACCCGCGATTCAGCGTGGTGACCCGGCGGTCGGCACAGCGCGTAGCACAGGCGACTGCCTTTGGCGACACGCTGCGCGGCGGTGAGCGCCGCATCCACGGCATTGCGCGCCGCGAGATAACAATTGCTGGTGACCGGGGTGAAGTTGTCGATGCAATAATAGCCGGCCTGGTTGTCCCAGGACTGCGGTATACGGTCCGGGTGGCGCACGGGAAAAACGTTCGGATACAGCAATTGTCCCGGCCCGAGGTTCTGTTCACCGCGCTTGAGGAATTTCACCAGTTCGGGATGGTGCACGGCCTGGATATGCCGCTCTGCGAAGTGACGGGGTTTCAACGCTTTCATGGGAATGCTATCCAGCCCCTTGAGAATGGCGTGCACGCGGGCGGGACGCTCTACATAGCCCTTTTCCTTCAGGTGGTGGATCTGCAGGGCATCGCCGGTGGTGACAAACTCGAGCGGCGTCTGCTGCGCTTTATCGTCCTCGGGTACCTTTTTGAGATAGCGCGGAGGCCGCAGCTGTACCGGGTCATCCTTTATCGAATCCAGTACGACTTTGAGCTTCGCGTCATCCGCATCCATATTCCCCTTGACTGCCAGCATGCGCCGCAGGAACGCGCGCAATTGCTTTCTGGACAGCGGTTTACCCGTCTCCAGGTCATCAAACACCAGGTAGGTAAACGCGCCTGCGTTCGCTTTGTGTGCGGTGCTTTCGTAGGCGGTGTTGGCGACAGGTCGTGCGCCGAAGCGTTCATAAAAGGCTAGCCTGCGGCGATTGCCTGCCAACTTGTCTTTTTCCAGCAGCAGTTCGGGATCATCGGTGGGCACATCCAGGAAAAGGCCATTGGCCTTGCGATGCCAGAACCACTCACAGGTCGCCTCGTACAGGGCGCTGCCGTAGCCCCTGGTGTGGCGATTGGGGTTGCTGGCAATATAGTCCAGGTAACCGTAGCGCAAGCGCCGATAGTAGAAGCTGAGCGCGAATCCCAGGATACGCTCCTTGTGTCCCTCCGCCACCAGCAGGACGACTTCGAAATCCTTTTCCTGCGGGAATTTCATCATCTCGGAAATTTTGGCCGCGTACTCCGGGTAGTAGTCAAACGCTTCCTGGTAGATTTTCAGTACAGCGGACACCGCCAGCCTGTTCTGGTGAGTGGAGGCGTCGTGGATCTGGCGAATTCGAAACATGTTTTGGTCGTCCGAAAAGCGTGTAACTGAGTTGAAACCCTGGCTCGGGGCCGGGTCCCCGGCCGCTGGATTTGTGGCGGGAGTATAGTCCGGTATTACGCAGGCCCCGCATGTAATTATTCCACAATTGATTTGTTAACCTGCGCGACCATAAGTGGCAATATCGCGGGCCTTAAGGTGCGGCATTTCAGTCTGCCGGCGATGTGTTCTATGATGCCCTTCAATCGGTATGGGCGGTATTTTCAGCAAGGAGACCTACAATGACCAGACGATCCACAAAAGCCGTGAGCGATGGCACGAGGCCAATCCGCACTCTGGGCCCGGTCTCCGATCTGGAGCGCCATTTGCCCAGCGACTGGTGGAAGACGCTGTTCAATTCAGTCTACCTCAAGACTGACGGTGACGTGGTCGAGAACAGTGAAAACACCCGGGCCGAGATCGATATGCTCATCCGGGCTGTTGAGATCAACGAGGACAGCGATTTGCTGGATCTCTGCTGTGGCCAGGGCAGGCATGTCCTGGAACTGGCTCGCCGGGGCTTCAAGCATCTCCACGGTTTCGATCGCTCGCAGTACCTGGTGCGCCTGGCGCGCAAACGGGCGCGCAACGAGGGTTTGCGGGTCAAGTTTTCCGAGGGGGATGCGCGGCGCATTCACCTGCCGGAAAATAGCAAGGACTGCGTTATCGTCATGGGCAACTCCTTTGGCTACTTCGAGCGGGAGGAGGATGACCTGGAAGTCCTCCACAGCATCATGCGGGTGTTGCGCTCACAGGGTAAGCTGGTGCTGGACGTGGTCGATGCACACTGGATGGCGCAGAACTTCGAACCCCGCACCTGGGAGTGGATTGACCAGGAGCACTTTGTCAATCGTGAGCGTACGCTGTCGGCAAACGGTAAGCGAATCGTTTCCCGCGAGGTCGTTACCCAGGCCAATGTCGGAGTCATTGCCGACCAGTTCTACGCCGAGCGCCTCTACAGTGAGGACGAACTGCGCACCATCCTCGATAACCTGGGATTTACCGATATTGTCTGCCACGGTTCACTGCAGGCGGATTCCACCCGCGGGCACGACCTGGGCATGATGGCCAACCGCCTCTTTATCAGTGCCACTGGGCCGCAGAAGAAGGCCCGTAAGGTAGTGCCTGTCCAGAAACGCAAGGTCACGGTCGTGATGGGCGACCCGAGGCTTCCCGACACGGTCAAGCTGAACGGCAAATTCAATGAGGAAGATTTCCATACCATACGGGTGCTGAAGGATGCCCTGGCGAAACTGGACGACTTTGAGTTCAGCTATATGGACAATCACAGCAACCTGATCCAGAAGTTATTGGATAGCCCTCCGGGGTTTGTGCTTAACCTGTGTGACGAGGGTTACAACAACGACGCCAACCTGGAGCTGCATGTGCCGGCCCTGCTGGAGATGCTGGGTGTTCCCTACACCGGTGGAGCACCGGGATCACTGGCATTGTGCTACGACAAGGCCAAGGTGCGCGCCATCTGCGCGGCCATGGATTTGCCGGTGCCGCTGGAAACGTATTACAACCCCAGTGACCAGGCGGCGACATTGCCCTCCATATTTCCCGCGCTGCTGAAGCCAGCCTGTGGCGACAGTTCGATCGGTATCACCAAGGATGCTGTGGTGCATGATGCGGCCAAGCTACTGGACTACATGGGTTACTTGCGCGAGACCCTTCCCGGGGTTCCGATCCTGATACAGGAGTACCTCACCGGCGCCGAGTACAGTGTCGGTCTGGTCGGCAACCCCGGTAACCTGGAGGCGTTGCCGCTGCTGGAAGTGGACTACAGCGGTTTACCGGAGGATTTACCCAAAATTCTTTCCTACGAATCGAAGTGGATGCCCGAGTCGCCGTACTGGACCCAGATTCGCTATCGCGAGGCGCAGGTCGATGAGGAGACACGCAACGTGATGGTCAGTGCGTCACGCCAGTTGTTCGAGCGCCTGGAATGCCGTGACTATGCGCGCTTTGATTTTCGTTGCGATGCCGAGGGTCACCCGAAACTCCTGGAGGTCAATCCGAATCCGGGCTGGTGCTGGGATGGCAAATTCAACCTCATGGCCGAGTATGCCAACATGGAATACAGCCAGTTAATGCGGATGATATTGAACGCGGCGCTGGAGCGCACCGGCTTGCAGGCCGTGGCGCACGAGACGCTGATTCCGGCGCGGCATTAAGCAATGCTGAAACACGGTCGGCCGGGGTGAGATGACAACAGCGGGAACTGACGCCTACCGTGAACTGGAGACGATATTTGCCCAGTACTATCACCTGAAGCGCATAGATTCGATCCTGCAATGGGACACCTCCGTGGTGATGCCTGCCGGGTCCACCAACGCCAGGGCGCAGCAACTCGCGGCGTTACAGCGCTGCCTGCAGGCCGTGCTGGCGGACGAAAGGGTGCCCGCGTTACTGGATGATGCGACCGCGGCGTTGCATCGTTTGTCACCGTGGGAACAGGCCAACGTGCGCGAAATGCGCACACTCTATAACCGGACAGTCGCGTTGCCGGAGACCCTGCGCAGCGCACTGTCGGAAGCCAGCGTCCGCTGTGAGGCCGCCTGGCGCGAAGCGCGCAAGGGCCAGGATTTCAAAACGTTCGCACCACACTTTTCAAGCGTACTGGCGCTGGTGCGGGAGAAAGCAGATTACCTTGCTGGTACCAGCGGTTGTGAGCCATATGAGGCGCTGCTGCGCGAGTACGACAGCGAGCGCACGCTGGCACAGTGCCAGACGCTGTTCGATACACTGCAGGATGCCCTGCCTCCACTGTTGCGGCGGGCGCAGAAACGGAGCCAGAAGACGGTTTCAGCGCCTCCCGCTCCCGCCCTTTCGCTGGCCCGACAGAAAAAACTGTGCCGCATCGTGTTGCAGGACCTCGGTTTCGATTTCGAAACCGGGCGTCTTGATCAAAGCCTGCACCCTTTCACCGAGGGTGGCTTCGAGGATATCCGCATTACAACAGCCTACGACAGGCGCGACGCCTGCAAGGGTTTGCTCGGTGCAATACACGAGTTTGGGCACGCCGCCTACGATGCGGGCCTGCCCGCGAAGTGGCACAGCCAGCCCGTGGGGCGAGACAGGGGCATGAGCCTGCACGAGGGCATGGCCCTGCTCTACGAGATGGCAATGGCCCGCACGCCACATTTCATCGACTACCTGGAGAAGCTCTTCTCCAGCCAGGGGTGGCCTTTCGACCGGATGCAGTACAGCCATCACCTGCTGCACGTGGAGCCGGGTTGCATACGAATCGACGCCGATGAGTTGTCGTACCCGGCGCACATCCTGCTGCGCTACCGCATGGAGAGAGCGCTGCTGGATGGATCACTGGCTGTTGCTGATATCACCGATTGCTGGAATGGCCACATGCAGGACTTGCTGGGCCTGCAACCGAAAACCCTCGCGCAGGGATGCCTGCAGGACATTCATTGGCCCATGGGATTTTTCGGGTATTTTCCTTCCTATGCCTTCGGTGCAGTTTACGCGGCAAACCTGTATGTAAACCTGGAGGAGGAAGGAGTGGTTGGTGCGGCCCGGCCGACAGCTCCGGATTTCGCCGCGCTCAACGCGTGGTTGCGGCGCCATGTTGCCGACCATGGCGCCTACTACTCGGAAGAAGCCCTGCAGGAGCGCCTGGGGCTCAATAATGTGCCCCGTTACCTGCGCTATCTTGAAACGCGCTACTGTTGAGTTGCCAACGCTAGTTCAGGTCGGCATAGATGGTAAGCATCTCGCCGTTGCGTGCCACCTCAACCACTTCGAGGTTAAGACCGAGGAAGGAGGGAAGCGGGAAGCTGCCCAATCCGCCTGCCAGTGCCGGGAGGAATGAGCCCACCACGTGCGGCAGTAACGCCTCCACCGTCGACAGGTCAGCACCGATCGGGTTTTCCACCGACTTCACAGTAATATTGAAGGGGTCTGGCTCTGCCAGCTCAAACACCAGGGTGCCGGTAGCCTCATCAACGTTGAGATCGATGCCGACATCGGCATCCAGCATCATGTCAGCCGCTTCCAGTACGCCCACCTGACCCTGGAAAGTGACATCTATAAGAACCTTCAACTGCAGTTGTGCGATCTTGAGAAGGGCGAGTTCGCCGGCCGGGCCAGGGGCGCCTGTGATCAATGGCGCCATGGTCGGGTTGATCGCGATGCGCGCCGGGAAACTGGGATCAAGGCCGCCAAGCTCCGGTATGAATGCCTTGAGCAACCCAACCGTCAACGGTATCGGCACGCCGGTATTAAACAGGTCGAGCTCGCTGATTGTAGCGACAAGCAGGCCGCACTCAACCATTGAGCGCAGGAGCTGGTTAAAGCCAGAGCTGGAGATGCCCATGCCGATTTCGTAGGGCGAGCCGCTGGGTGTGTTGCTGCCGAACGTTGGGAACGGCTGGGAGACATGGTAGGAGGCCGTCAGGTCAGGTGCTCCCTCGGGTGGGTTGCATTGACCGGGGTCGGTGCCGTAGTTGGTGATAAAGCGCGCATTCGAGCCCAGCGTGATCCCCCCGGTGGTTTCCTTGACCTGGAAGAACGGTGCGTCGAGTTGGGTGCTCAGAGCCTGGCCAATAGACCCGGAGACGTCCACACCCGCTAACGCGCCTTCAACCGCAGCGGCGATAGGCGTGTTGTTGTTGCTATCAGTGCTATTGAGGAAGCCTTCGAGGCCATCTTCAACCATCGGCCTCACATTGCCCACGATAAGCTGGATCAGGTCTCCGATAACCGGTACGTCGCAGATGCCGCTGGTAAATTCCTGGTTGAAGTTTGTAAACGCCGTAGAAACCCCGCCCTGCTGGTAAACATCAACCCTGGTGGGCGTGGTGCCATCTGGCTCCAGCGCATAGTTTCCTCCCAGCGTGACGGTGTTGGCCTTCAGCCGCAGGCTACAGTTAGGTACCACGCCTGATCCATCGATGTAGACATTCAGTACCAGGTTATTCAATACGATATCGGAATGCACGTTATCCTGCTGGGACGTAAAATCCACGCCAAAACCAGAAATACTGGGCGCGGGGTTAGAGATCTTAATCGTCGCACGGCCCAGGCACCCCAGCCATCCCCCGTTGACAACACAAACGTTGTTCGCCACGGTTGTCCCCGTTGGCATAAGTGTTGCCGGGTCAATGTCTACGAGGCTTGCGACAACCGGCTCCAGTGAATCCAGGCCGGAGGCGTTGATCTGCAGCGCAATGGCCTCGGGCGAATAGTCGCCTTCGGCGATCGAATCCCCGGCGATGACCACGATGCGGTCACTGTCGACAAAACCCGTGGACACCTCAAGAATGTCTGCTTCGATCGCATTGAACACCTTCAAAGGGTCCAGCAGTATATTGGTGCTGTAGCTGCCATCGGGCGCGATGGGTATGGGTGAGCCGTTGATCTCCAGCGTCATATCGGCAACGTTGAGCGGGAAATCGTCTGGCGTGGTACTGAAGACATTACCGCTGACGGTCACGGTAGGCGCCTCGATAAACTCGCCATTGACCGGGTCGTCAACCTCCACGCGCATACAGCCGGTGATTACGGCGCTGGTGATGATAACTGCGGATGTCAGAAATTTCGGTAAGCTGCTCTTTTTTAACATTATTATGCCCCTAGTCCAGACGAATTTTCGCCGATAGTGTTGCTTATGATCTCACGTTGATACAGTCAGGATGAAATGTCAACCACGGGTGGCACAGAATGAGAACGGGACCGAACAACGAGAAATCGCCCGGCAATATGGCTTTCATTCTCGTTTGTCCCCGGGTTCTATCGGCTAAATCCACCGGCGCACGGCGCGACAATAGCGCTCATATTCTTCGCCGTGGCGGGCTTTCAAGTGCTGCTCTTCCACGCGAATCTGCACTTGTATGAGTGCCAGGTCCAGCATCATTATCACCAGCGTGACCGCGTTTGGCAGCAGCAGGAAATAACCGACTACACTGAGAACGACGCCCAGGAAAATGGGGTTTCGTGAGTAGCGAAACAGCCCGCGCTGCACAAAGGCTGTGGTGTTTTCGTGATCCACCCCGATGCGCCAGGACTCGCCCATTTGCCCCTGCGCGATGACCATCACTACCAGCGCCACAGTCATCAATGTCATACCCCCAGCCTGGAGGGCGACGTGTTCCAGCCAGGCAAAGGGCGCGAGGAGTTCGTAAGTTGAGGGTCCGTACAGATACAGCGCCATCACCAGCAGAACGGCCGGCGGCAGTAGCCGGAAGTACATATTGGTGACTTCCTCCACCCCGGAATTTTTCATCAGGGTGTAGGCGTTCAGCCCGGTTTTCTTCCAGGTTCGCCAGGTGCGCCACAAAAATGCGACACCAAAGAACAGCAGGAAATAGACGGGCAGGAAAACGGCGATCAGCTGGCTCATAAAGCACTCCTTGTTTTGTCAGGGAGTGACTCTAGGCCTTCCCGTTGCTGGAAGGTCAAGCGATTCGTTTGCCCTTAATGAGCAGAGGGGAGGCGGTTACCCAAACGTACTGGGATACCCAATCTGATCCGGCTTATACTGCAATCGCGCAGGCGCACCGTGCCTTGCGTGTGCTCGATGCAGCGGGGCAGCGACAACCAATTGAGGAGCCTCCCATCACCCGGTTTTACTGCGATATGTTACAAGGGCGCGCTTTGCCGTTTCTGTGGCTGTCGGGTCTGTGTCTGTTCGGTTGCGGGCAGGGTGGCGAGGCGCAGCGGTACGCGCAGGCAGAAAAACCCGATGCGCACGCCGCACAGGAGTGGCGATCCTATCTGGGTGATCCGGGCTTCGCGCATGCATCGCAGCTCTCGCAGGTAAACACCGGCAACGTGAGCCAGCTGCAGGAAGTGTGGCGCTACGACGCCGGTGGTGCCGCGGACAATGGGTCAACACAGATGCAGTGCAGTCCCGTCGTTGTGCAGGGCGTGTTGTACTGCACATCCCCGACACTGGCAGCCTTTGCACTGGATGCGGCTACCGGCGAACAGCTGTGGAAATTTGATCCGTCACCTGACCTGGGATTGCTGCCCAACCCCAATCGCGGTGTTGTTTACTGGCAGGCGGACGACTCCAGTGAACAATTCGCAGGGATCAAGGAGCGGCAGCGCATTCTGTACACGGCCGGCTCTTTTCTCTACGCACTGGATGCCCGTACCGGAAAGCCCGTCTCCTCGTTTGGCGACAACGGCAAGGTGGATCTGCACGAAGGGCTGCCACAACAGTTTGCCGATGAAGCCGTTATCGCAACGACTCCCGGCAGTTTCTATCGCGATCTGTTGATCATCGGATCGCGCGTCAATGAATTCGCAGGGGCTGCCCCTGGACACATCAGGGCCTTCGATATCGTGAGCGGCGAGTTGCGCTGGGTTTTCCACACGATTCCCCGGCCGGGCGAATACGGCGCAGCGAGCTGGCCCCCGGGAAGCTCGGAGACTGCAGGTGGAGCCAACTCCTGGGCTGGTATCGCGATAGATCATGAGCGTGGGCTGGCGTTCGTGCCCACCGGATCGCCCGCGTTTGATTTTTACGGTGCTGACCGGCACGGCGATAACCTGTTTGCCAACACGCTACTCGCTCTGGATGCACAGACTGGAGAGCGCGTCTGGCACTACCAGTTTGTGCGCCACGATTTGTGGGACCGGGACCTGCCGGCGCCGCCCAATCTCATCACGCTGGAGCGCGGCGGGCAAACAATCCCGGCTGTTGCGCAGGCCACAAAAACCGGACACCTGTTCGTATTTCACCGGGAGACTGGCGAGCCCCTGTTTCCGATACAGGAGGTGCCCGTCGTGGGAGCGGGTGTGCCCGGTGAGCAGGCCGCGTCCAGCCAACCACTGCCCCTCGCTCCACCGCCTTTCGCGCAGCAGGCGTTTATCCCGACTGACAGAACGCCGGCGATGGCAGCTGCAGTCGCGAGGCGAATAGCCAGCCTCGATCACGGCCTGCCTTTCATGACACCCAGTACCCGGGGCATGGTGTTGTATCCGGGGATGGACGGCGGTGCCGAATGGGGTGGCGCGGCTTACGACGAGGGTGAACAACGCCTGTATATCAACAGCAATGAAGTCCCCTACCTGTTGCAATTGACGGCGGTACCCCGGGACATGGGCATGAGCCCGCAACTGGGTTACCTGATGGTTTGCGCCGGCTGTCATGGCGCAGATTTACGCGGCGACGGGGTGTCGGTACCGGGGTTGCTGAACCTTGTCGATCGCCTGTCGCCATGGGAAGCCTACGATGTTGTGAGTCGCGGTCGCGGCCGCATGCCAGCCTTTGAGCAATTGCCCTGGTACGCCAGGGCTGCGATCCTGTGGTATGTCTATACGGCAGACGGGAAAACCGGACCCGGTGATGACAGCGCAGGCAGTGCGACCGCCGACACCTCCTATCTCAATGCGGGTTTTCAGAAGCTGACCGATCCTGAAGGCCTGCCCGCGTCCGCGCCGCCCTGGGGGAGTCTCAGTGCTATAGACCTGCGGCGCGCTGAAATATTATGGCGTATTCCGCTGGGGGACTACCCCCAGATACTGGCGCAGGGGCAATCGGGCTATGGCTCGGAAAACTATGGGGGGCCGATCGTCACCGCTGGCGATCTGCTCTTTATCGCCGCGACCCCCGACCAGCTGATCAAGGCGTATAACAAACACACGGGTGAATTGCTGTGGCAGGCCAAACTGCCTGCCGCAGGTTTTGCCACGCCGATCACCTACGCCGTCGACGGGCGGCAGTACCTCGTCATTGCGGCGGGTGGGGGGAAACTGGGGCAGGCCAGCGGTAGCAACTATATCGCCTTCGCACTGCCAGGCGCCGATTAATGTGTCATTCGTTCCGTAGCGGTGGCAAGTAGCCCGATGCGTTTACTTCGCGACCTGCGTGTCCCTGCGGTATGTGCGAGGATAGGGTATTTGATTAACGAGGAGTCTTACGATGGGTAGATTGGACGGCAAACGCATGGTGATAACCGGGTCATCGCGCAGCCTCGGGCGCCACTTTGCACTCGCCTGCGCAGCCGAGGGCGCATCGCTGGTGCTTAACGGCACCAATCGAGAGGCGCTGTCAGCGGTTGCCGCCGAGGTGGCCGCCCAGGGCGCGCCGGTACAGACGGTTCTCGGCTCTGTAGCGGAGTCTGGCGTATGCAATGACCTGGTAGCGTGCTGCGTCGATAGCTTTGGCGGCATCGATGTCATGGTCAACAACGCCGGAATCGTTCGCGATCGCACGTTGCTGAAAATGAGCGATGACGATTTTGATGAGGTCATCGCGGTAAACCTGCGCGGCCCGTTCCTGTGTACCCGCAGTGCCGCTATTGCGATGAAGGAACAGGGCAGCGGGCATATTATTCAGATCACCTCCGCGTCGGGGTTAGTCGGCAATTTCGGCCAGACGAACTACGCGGCAGCGAAAGCCGGTCTGATGGGAATGATGTACACCGCCTGCCAGGAATTGGCGCGTTACGATATCCGCTGCAATGCGATGTGGCCGGTGGCCCGCACTGATATGACCCAGCCGCTGATCGACAAGTCGGGCAAGTCGGCGCTCGAGTTGGGTTTCGGTGAGCCGGAAGAGGTGGCGCAGGGGCTTGTGTGGCTGGCCAGCGACGCGGCCGCTGGCTTCAATGGCCAGTGCCTGACCTTCAATGGGCTGAAGACGGCACTGTGGCGCTCGCCCGGTGAGGAGTATATCAAGCAGGAGCAACAGGCCATCACCATCGATGAACTGGAAGCGTACTACGCGGAGCTTGCGCCTATCCCTATTTACAGCACCCGGGGATGAGTGCGGTGTATTGCTACCAACCAGTCACCTGGTGGCCTGATCGGCCCAGGCCGCAATCGCCGTCAGCGTTTTTTACGATCGTCTCGGCGGCGGTGGCGTCTGCCACGTTCTGGAATTGGCCCAGGCCTGCCTGGAACTCACTTGAGGCGATGGTGGTGTGCACTATGCCAGTGCGGGTGACATAGCTCCAGGCCAGCCACAGGTCGGTTCTGGACATCCCACTCACCTGTCTTGAAGCGAGCCCCCCGACCACAAAGCCTTTGCAGTACTCGGGCGGTTCTTGCGGTGCGGGGTCCTGCCAGGGCCAGTTGGTGGCGCCGGCACTTGCCGTACCCAGTGTCAGGATTAAAGAGAGCAGTATTCTGGTCATGCTTGGGCCTCGTTCATAGGTGAGTGCAGCGAATCAGCCTAGCGGACATGGGGATGAGCGATTCTGCGCTGAACATGAGCGTCGTCCGCTTCGCGGATTACCCGCTCATCAGAGGCGTCTGCCTCCTCTCGCACAGGCGTGTCAAAGTCCCCGACCTCATCAGGCATCTGGGAATTGGAGTCGCCAACCTCGCGCGGCATCTGGGAATTGGAGTCACCGATTTCCCTGGGCGCGGCGGGGTCTATTCCATTAAACGCCCGTTCACGGCGCAAGTTGTCGTCGTAGCCCTCATCCATGTCGTCCAGGTCATCATCGCGATCATGGATGATGACTGTCTGGTTTTCTTGCCGGGGTTCCTGTTCGTCAACAGCGGGTTGCGGTGCCGAGACCTCCTGCGGTTCTTCCGGTGGGGCATCGATGATATTGGTTTGTTGCAGGTTTATCACCTCGGCATCCGGCCCGGGTGGGGAGTCGGTGAATTCCGGATTTCCCTGCGCATCTGTGGTTTCGTAGATCTCGGCCCAGGCAGCACTCTGCAGCGCCAGCGTCGCCAGACAGATTGAGAGAGTTTTCAGATGTCGCATATCCATTACCTGTTAAGGAAAATCTTTGCTGATCATAGAGGATTTTGCCGCGTCGCGACAGTTGTGTGGCAGGCGGATGTTCGCGTACTGAATGGTACCGTCTCAGGCGGGACTACAGATCATGTAATGCTGGATATGCATCAGGGGATCATTGAGCGAATCGATGTGCCAGCCTGTATCCTCCATGAGTTCCAGGGCGTGCTTGCGCGAGTAAATGGCCGCGCGCAGCGGTTGCTCCGGGATGGCGTCCACAAAGTCAGGAATACCTTCCCGTTGGCTCTTTACAAATTCGTCCTTGTGTTTTTCCAGCTGTGACCGCTCCGCTTTCTGCATGGCCTTCTTGAACAGGTCGACGCGGCCAAAGCCACCTGCCGTCTCCTCGTTGATGAATACGGTGAAGAACAGGTGGCCATCCGGCTTGATGTAGCGCCGCAGCATCTTCAGCATCGCGACGTAATCTGCTGGGGCAAGGTGCGTAAAGACGGAAAAGGCGCAGATAATGTCAAAGCTGTTTTCAGCAATGGGCAGCCGTGTGGCGTCAGACAGTTCTTCGCCGTCGGGATTGTACATCTCGTTATGGGTGTTTATGTGGTGGAATTCGAACCGCTCATCTGACACCGAACTGCGCAGGAATTCGATCATCTCACCATAGACATCGACTCCAACGTATTGGCCCACCGGCAAGCCGCGGTCCAGGATCGCCTGGGTGAACTTGCAGCCGCAGCCTATATCCAGAACGCGCAGATTTGCGAGATCAGCGTGGCCCAGGGAGGAGGCGAGCAGTTTTAGTAGTTCAACCCCGGATGCAACCGAACGCTGCTCATCCCAGCGCAGCCTGCCACGCCTGATTTTTTGCGGCACTTCCAGTGTTAGGTCGGGCATGGGAACTCCTTTACCAGCGTCTACTTTGAGCCAGAAGCGACTCCGGGCGCCAGTATAGCCAAAACGAACACCTTTTACGTCGTCGTGCTTGGAAGTGCGGTGTAGCGGCGGGCGCGATAGCGTCCACCGCTACAGCCGGTTATCAGTTCGCAGGGCTGCTAATTGATCCGTTCAATAGCTTGTGGCCGCCAGGTCTTGTTGAACCACGGCTCCAGCGGGCCGTATAGTCTCAAGATCATGAACCAGCCTTTTCCCGGTATGGTCTGAATCCAGTTGCTTTCTTTTCCGGTCGGCGCCTCGGGGCCAAAAAAGACATCAACTGAACCGTCAGCGTTGACCTGAAGGTCCTTGTTCTGGCTGCTGACGCTTGGGAATCGCTGGTCGGTCTGGATCATTGAGCGAGTCTGGTTGTCATACACAATAGCGGACCAGAAGTCCTTGGCCGGAATATTTGGAGGAAGGTGGAGCCTGTAGTGTTTTCCACCATCGAACGGGTTGCCGTCCGCATCCTGCGCAGACCACGGATACTGTGACCCCTTGCCCACCATCTCTTCAGCCATGGCCGGGGTGACACCCGTAGCGAAATAGTAGAAAAAGGCAGCACCATCGAGATTCGCCACGCCCGGTGAAACCTCAAACTTGTAGCCACCGAAGAACGGTAGCCGCCACGGGCTGTCCGGATAGAAGTAGGCGTCTTTCTCGCGCATCCGGAAGGCGATGGCGCGTGCGGTGACGGCACCGATGTTGGCAGCATCCTCAAGAATTTTCTTCATCCGCGCATCCGGATTGAAAGGTTTGCCTTTCTGGATACCGATTGAGGCAAATAGACCAAGTGTGGTGGGATCGCTTCCCTCGCTGGGTTCCTCCTGGATGGCTTCATTCAGCAGGCTCCAGAAACTGTAGTCGCCGGGTGGGACGAAGGTCTTGGGAACGCCGGAGGCATTCGCGAACTTCATCCCCGGCGGGTGATCTTTTTCAGAAAGCGGATAGATTTTCAGGTGTTGCTTGACCGCCGCTACGCCGGGTTGGGTTGAGCCATCGACCAGGAATGAGCGGAATGGCATCCATGTGTTGTATGTGCTTGGGCGCACGACAAAATAGCCGTCCGGTATCACACCTGCATATCCGGGAGGCAAGATAAGGTACTTGCCGCCTTTACCCTTATCGGCGCCGGTGATGCCAATGTCGGCGACCCACTTGTACCACATGTCATCAATGAGCCCGAGGACCATTGGCGGAACCTCGACCACAAGTGGACCTTTCGTCGTATCGAGCCAGACAAAACTGTAGATGGTATTATCGTTCGCGGTGAGCTCGACGGTCTTGGAGTCCACCAGGTCCTCCCAGATCACATCCGTTTGGTTGACTGGTCCAAACTCCTTTAATGTTGCGCGCATACTAACCTGGTTAACAATCGGGATACCCAGGAGGTAAGCCTGCAAAGCGCGCGATGCGTCCAGGTTGTCGTAGACTTTTTCCGTGGTGACGTCGTCAGGATAACCATAGTTCAGGCTCAGGGTGCCGATAGAAGTTTCCACTTCATCCGGAACGGCGACTCCGGGTGCGATAG
>JAGRIK010000135.1 GCA_020443325.1 Halioglobus sp. | reverse complement strand
TGCAGCCCCACCGCTTCCATCATGTGTCTACCGACGAGGTGTACGGATCGCTCAGCGTGGATGCCCCGGGGTTTCACGAACAGCAGAAGTACGAGCCGAATTCGCCGTATTCAGCCAGCAAGGCGGCCTCGGATCACCTGGTGCGGGCCTATCACCACACGTACGGCCTGCAGGTAAGCACCAGTAATTGTTCCAACAATTACGGCCCCTACCATTTTCCGGAAAAACTGGTTCCGCTGTGCCTCACCAACATCCTGCGCGGCAGGGCCCTGCCAGTCTACGGCGATGGCAGTAATATTCGCGACTGGTTGTATGTCGAGGATCACTGCCGCGGTATCGAGCTGGTACTCGAAAAGGGCCAGGTGGGGGAAACCTACAACATTGGCGGCAACAATGAGTGGAACAACCTGGATATCGTGCACCTGTTGTGTGACCAGCTGGACGCGCGTTTTGCGGGCGACGGTTCGCTGGCACAGCGCTTTCCCGATGCGCCGGGCAGCAAGGGCCGCAGCGCCCGCGACCTGATTACGTTTGTAGAGGATCGCGCCGGACACGACTGGCGCTACGCGATTGACGCTACCAGGATCATGGACGAGCTGGGATATAAACCGCACGAGAGTTTTGAGACGGGCCTGCAGCGCACCCTGGACTGGTACCTGTCCAACGAGGCCTGGTGGCGGCCGCTCCTACCGGAGTGACAGTCAGCCGCGGACCAGGGGCGCGCCGGTCATTAATCGAAGCGCGGGCAGCTTTCCCAATTGTGCCCCTCTCCATCCTTGGCGGATAATTGCGGGGTCTCACCTGCAGGCACCGGCCACTCTATACCCACTGTTGGGTCGTCCCATGCCAGTGTCTGCTCGCTGGCCGGGTGGTAGCTGTCCGTGCACTTGTAGAGGAAGTCTGCGTACTCGGACGTGACATAGAAACCGTGGGCAAATCCTGGCGGAACCCACAGCATGCGCTGGTTCTCCGCACTGAGGCTCACGCCAAACCACTGCCCCAGGGTGGGTGAACTCTGGCGCAGGTCCACCGCCACATCGAATACCTCGCCGGAAGTCACTCTCACCAGTTTGCCCTGGGTGTGCTCCATCTGGAAGTGCAGGCCGCGCAGGATGCCGCGCGCCGAGCGGCTGTGGTTGTCCTGTACGAAATCGAGGTCGAAGCCGGCTTCGCGGAACTTCTCGCGGTTCCAGGTTTCCATGAAGAACCCGCGCTGGTCACCAAAAACCGCAGGTTCCAATATATAGACATCCTTTAGCGGTGTTTCTATAAATTTCATGCGAAGACCACCCCTTCCTCTCTCAGCAGGTTCTTGAGGTACAGGCCGTAGCCGCTTTTCTCCAGTGGTGCGGCCAGCGCCAGCAGTTGTTCGGCGTCGATGTAGCCCTTGCGATAGGCAACCTCTTCCGGGCAGGCAATCTTGAGCCCCTGCCGCTCCTCCACCACCCTAATAAAGTTGGCGGCATCGAGCAGGGAGTTGTGGGTTCCGGTATCGAGCCACGCTGTGCCCCGGCTCATCACTTCCACGCGCAGGTCGCCGCGCTCCAGATAGGCCTTGTTGACGTCGGTTATCTCCAACTCGCCCCGGTGCGAGGGTCGCACGGCCTTGGCGATGTCGACCACATCGTTGTCATAGAAGTACAGGCCGGTGACGGCGTAGTGTGAGCGTGGGTTGGCGGGCTTCTCCTCGATATTCTCGGCCACCCCATTTTTGTCGAAGCTCACCACCCCGTAGCGCTCCGGGTCATGGACATAGTAGGCGAAGACTGAGGCCCCGGTGTCGCGCCCGGCGGCGCTGGTCAGTTTCTGGGAAAAGCCGCCACCGTAGAAAATATTGTCTCCCAGCACCAGGCTGGCTGGAGAGTTGCCGATAAAGTCCTCTCCCAGGATGAAAGCCTGGGCCAATCCGTCCGGGCTGGGCTGGACGGTATACTGAATATTCACCCCCCAACCGGAGCCATCGCCCAGCAATTCGCTGAACGCCGCCTGGTCACGCGGTGTGGTGATGACCAGGATATCGCGGATACCGGCCAGCATCAGTGTGGCCAGCGGGTAGTAGATCATGGGCTTGTCGTACACAGGCATCAATTGCTTGCTGACGGTGCTGGTCAGGGGGTGCAAACGGGTACCTGACCCGCCCGCGAGAATCAGGCCCTTGTAGGCTTTGGCTGTCATCAGAAAGTATCCTGGCTGCAAAACGCAAGATTATAGCGGCATCGGCGCGCCATTTGCGACCGGGAGACCGCCAGTCTGTGGCCGGATTCTCAATCCTTGCATTTAGGTGAAACAATCATCCTGGTTCAGATTCGTATTCCAGCGGAAAAGCCCGGGGGTGGATTTTTGACCAGTAGCTGATTAGAATCTATCCCCTTTTGATAATGGATTTCGAGTAAGTCGGAGCCCTTCAGGGCACGTTGATGCCCCGAATCTACGCCATCATCCCACGTATTCATCCCTTTTCAGACAGTTGAGGACGCCGTTATCTGGCATCTTGGTACAGTGCAGGACAATTTGCGCCAGACAGCGGGGGCGTCACGCGCTCCTGTGCCGGTTGTGTCGGAGCGGCCGCTGCGTATAGCCCTGCTCGGTTATCGCAGCCAGCCACACGGTGGCGGCCAGGGTGTTTACCTGCGCTACCTGAGCAAGGCGCTGGTCGATGCCGGCCACACGGTCGATGTGATTTCCGGCCCGCCTTACCCACACCTGGACCCCAGGGTGAGGCTGATCGAGCTGCCGAGCATGGATTTGTTTGAGAATGGCCTGCGGTCCCTGCGCCCGCATCACCTCAAGTCTTTCAGCAATATCGTGGAGTGGCTGAGCCAGCTGACAGGCGGCTTTGCGGAGCCCCGAACATTCGGGCGCCGCGCGGTGAAGTACCTGCGCAAGCACGGGCACAATTACGACCTGATTCACGACAACCAGAGCCTCAGCTACGGCATGCTGGAAATCCAGAAAATGGGTTTGCCGCTGGTGACCACGATCCACCACCCGATCACCAGCGATTTGCGTATTGCCCTCGGTGCTGCCCGCAATTGGCGGGAGCGTCTGTTGATCCGCCGCTGGCACTCCTTTTTGAATATGCAGAAGAAAGTGGTCAAACAGCTACGCAATATCGTCACAGTTTCGGATTGTTCCAGGCAGGACATCGCCCGGGATTTCGGCCTGCAGCCCGCCGGTATCAGCGTCGCGCACAATGGCATCGACATCGATGTGTTCAAGCCCTTGCCGGGTGTCGAACGCAACCCCATGCGCTTGATGGCCACCTGCTCTGCAGATGCTCCGCTCAAGGGTTTGCGTTATCTGCTGCACGCCTATGCCCGCTTGCTGGAGCGCTACCCCGAGCTGGAGTTACTGCTCGTCAGCAAGCCCAATCCCGGTGGCAAGACTGAAAAGCTGGTTCGTCGGCTGGGCCTGGTCGACAAGGTGCGATTCGTCAAAGGCATCACCACCGAGCAGATGGTGCGCTACTATGCCGAAGCCGCAATTGCAGTTGTGCCCTCGGTCTACGAGGGGTTTGGGCTGCCGGCGGGTGAGGCGATGGCCTGCGGTGTGCCCGTGGTGTCGACCGATGGCGGCGCGCTGCCCGAGGTGGTCGGCGATGCCGGTGTGATTGTTCCGGTAAAAAATGTCGACGCGCTGGTCGTAGCGATCGATAGCCTCCTGCAGGATCCGCGCAAGCGCGCCGAATTGGGCGCGCGCGGAAAACAACGCATTGAAGAGAATTTTTGCTGGCAGGTGTGTGCCGGACAGATGACCGAGTATTACCGACAGGTGTTGGCAAATGAAAACCGTTGATTTTGAGCATCTGCCGCTGGAAGCGGGCGATACCGTGCTGGATCTGGGTTGTGGTGAAGGTCGGCATGTCATCAGTGCCTATGTCGAGGCGGATGTCCACTCTGTGGGGGTGGATCTGTCGCTGGACGACCTGAAAATCACCCGTGATCGTTTTGCGAGCTTTGCCGAACCCGACAATGAAGCCAAGTCTTTTGGCTTGTCATCTGCCAGTGCGCTGCAACTGCCCTTTGCCGACAATACCTTCGACAAAGTCATTTGCAGTGAGGTGCTGGAGCACATCCCGGATTACCACAGCGCGCTGCGCGAGATCGA
Organism: Halioglobus sp.; assembly: GCA_020443325.1. Classification (GTDB taxonomy): domain Bacteria; phylum Pseudomonadota; class Gammaproteobacteria; order Pseudomonadales; family Halieaceae; genus Marimicrobium. Next base: position 6,455 of record JAGRIK010000135.1, on the reverse strand, counting down.
ACGTGTACTCAAGCCTGGCGGCCTTTTTTGTGCCAGTGTGCCGCGCCGGTGGCCGGAAAAAATTTGCTGGGCGCTGAGTGATGGCTACTACAATGTTCCCGGCGGTCACCTGCGCATATTCCGCAGCGACGAGTTGCGCGGTGAAATAGAATTTTTGGGGTTTACACATTATTACCGTCACTGGGCGCACGCGCTGCATGTGCCTTTCTGGTGGCTCAAATGCCTGTTTTGGCAGAGTCAGGACACCAACTGGCTGGTAAAGCAATACCACCGCCTGCTGGTGTGGGACCTGATGAAGAATCCGGCGCTGACCCGGATCCTGGAGAAGAGCATGAATCCCGTCATGGGCAAGAGTGTGGTGATGTATTTTCGTAAGGAGGCAGCTTCATGAGCGGGCTATACCTCAGCCGGGGGCTTTTTCCAGAAGAGTTCCTGCGCCCTACAGTGAATTTTATTCTCGATTGCCAGCGCGATAGCGGCGAGATTCCCTGGTTTGATGGGGGCTACACCGATCCCTGGGACCACGTGGAGTCCGCGATGGGCCTCTCGATTGGCGGGGAACTGGAGGCGGCGCGCCTGGCCTATGAGTGGCTGGCCTCAAAGCAGCTCGACGATGGCAGCTGGTGGGCCTCCTATCGCGGGGATACTATCGACAACGCCAATCGACGCGAGTCCAATTTTGTCGCCTATGTTGCAACCGGTGTATGGCATCACTACTTGATCAGTGCCGACAGCGACTTCCTGCGGGCCATGTGGCCTGTCGTCGACAAGGCCATTGGCTTTGTACTGGCCTTGCAGTCTCCGCACGGGGAAATCGATTGGGCCGTGGACGGCTCGGGACAGCCCAAGGGCGATGCGCTTGTCACGGGTTGCAGTTCCATCTACAAGAGCCTGGAGTGCGCGCATAATATCGCGGTGACCGTGGGAGAGGATCGCGCCCACTGGTTAACGGCACGGACCCGCCTGGGCCAGGCCCTGCGGCACAAGCCGGAGCGGTTTGATCGCACCTGGGAAAGCAAGTCCCGCTATTCAATGGACTGGTTTTATCCTGTGCTGGCAGGCGTTTATAGCGGCGCAGACGCGCGCGCACGGTTGGCCGCACGGTGGGATGAGTTCGTGGAAGACGGCCTGGGCTGCCGGTGTGAAAAACAGGAGCCCTGGGTCACGATTGCCGAGAGCTGTGAACTGGTGATGGCCCTGTTGGCCGCCGGGGATCACGCGCGAGCGGTGGAAGTGTACAGCTGGCTGCAGCAGTGGCGCACCAGCGACGGCTCCTACTGGACCGGCTACCAGCTGGTGGAAGACCTGTTGTGGCCGGATGAGAAACCTACCTGGACAGCCGGGGCCATTTTGCTGGCGGCCGATGCCCTCACCAAACACACCGCGGCGTCAGGCCTCTTTTGCAGTGTGAAGTTGCTGGAAGAGCGCGAAGATGTGCGCGAACGCCGCATCGTGGTGGATTAGGCGCAGCGCACCACAGCTACAACCGCCGCAACAAGCCCAGGCTATTGACCTGCCCCAGGTCTGCAAATAAGCCTGAGGCCCGTGCCATGCGGTAGATCGCGTACGGCGCCTGGCCGCCCTCGTGGGCATCGTCGAACAGATCGTGAATCGCCAGCACGCCACCGCGCATCAGATGGGTTGCCCAGCAGCGATAGTCTGTGAGTGCGGCCGCCATACTGTGACCACCATCGATAAACACCATCGCCAGCGGGGTCTGCCAGTGCCGCGCCGCGGCCTCTGAGCCCGCCACCACGGGTACCACGACCTCATTCAGTCCTGCGCGGCGAATATTGCTGCGAAATTCCCGAAAGCTGTCCATGATGCCCTCGCCCGCATCGTACAGCGCGGGGTCATGGAAAAATTCACCGAGCTGGTGCTCCTCGGACCCCTGATGGTGATCCAGGGCGAACACCGTGCTGTTGTTCGCACGACAGGCAAGCCCCAGGTAAATGGTTGATTTTCCACAGTAGCTGCCAATTTCGAGTACTGGCCCGAGGGTGCTGAGCTCCAGCGCATACTGGTAAAGCGCCTGTCCCTCATCCTCGGCCAGAAAACCCTTGATCTGGTCTATGTCGGCCGGCAGGTCGGGAATCATGGGATACGGTGTCGCGCCCCGCTATTTGGGTGCTGTTACCGAGGTGGCCGTCGGTGCGGTGGGCGGCACCAGGAAAGAATCCAGTTTGATGATGTCCTGGGGGCTGAGTAACCCGGCCTGTTCCTTGAGCCGCATCAGGTTGAGAACATAGTCGTAACGGCTGTTGGCGTAATCCCGTTCGGCCTGGAACAGGGTGTTCTGTGCATTCAGCACGTCGACCACGTTGCGGGTACCGACTTCATAACCGGCCTGGGTTGCGTCCAGCGAGCTCCTGGACGACACAATACTTTGCCTGCGCGCTGCGATGCGCGATACATCGCTCAGCACCGTCATGTGCAGTGAGCGGGTGTTGGTCACCGTATTGCGTTGCAGGTTGATCAGTTGCTCGCGGGCGGCATTGTATTCCTGTGCGGCTTTGCGGCGGTTGGCACTGATTGCACCGCCGCTGTAAAGCGGGACGCTGACGCTGATCTGCCACACGTTTTCGTTGGAGTTGGCATCCGGGTCGGTAGTGAAAATACTGGGGGGGTCACTTCTGAGGTTGCCGTTGATATCGTAGTCATTGTATTCGTAGGTGCCGTTGACGGTCGGGGCGTGTTCCATTTTAAACGCCTTGGCATTTTGCCGGGACGCTTCCTGCCGGTAGCGCGCTGCCTGCAGTTCAAAGTTGTTCGCGAGCGAAAAATCCACCCACGCTGCGCGGTCAATCGGATCCGGCGGCAGGATCTTGAAGTCATCCACGAGGACATTGAGGTTGGACTGGGGCTGCCCGGTCAGTACGGAGAGGCGTTCCAGCGCAACAGAAACATTGTTCTCGTCGACAATCCGGTTGACCTGGGACAGGTCGCGGGCCGCCTGCGCCTCATACACATCGGTAATGGCGATCAGGCCTACTTCGAAACGCTGCTGGGTCTGCTCCAACTGGCGTTCAAACGCGCGTTCTGTTGCCTGTGAGGCCGCCAGGTTGTCCTGCGCCCGCAGTACCAGCAGGTAGGCGTCGACAACCCTGACAATCAGGTTCTGCTGGTTGGCGGCGAAGGTCGCCTCAGCTTCCTTGGTGACTTCCTTGCCGGATTGAAAACTGAACCACGCCGATAGATCAAACAGCGTCTGGTTGAGCGATACTGTGTAGCCTTCCGTATCGGTGTCGCGGTTGATCGAGGTCTTGCCCACGCCAAAATTGTTATTAGCGTCTGAAATTACACCCTGTGAATCAGTATCGACATCCGCATCCCTGTAGGAGTAAGCGGTGGCGACCTGTGGCAGCAGCGCCGAGCGAGCCAGGTTCTCGGTTTCCCTTCGCGCCAGATAGGTCGCTTCTTCGGCTTTCAACTGGGCGTCGTTTTCCAGTGCGAGCTCGTAAATGTCGCGCAGTGAGTCAGCCTGTAAACTGACGCAAAAAAGCGAGAGTGTCAGCGATGAGACCGCGACAAGCAGATTTTTCATGCAATAATCCCCGAAGGCGTCCTAACTGTCCTGTGAGCGGCAGTTTAACAGCCTCCAGTGTGTGATGCATACACCGAAACAGCAATGAAAAGGTGCAGTTCTCGGTGGTTTGTGCGATCTTAGATCGTGAGTTTGAGCTGGTGTACTGACGCAATTTGCCCGTACTCCCGCGTTATTTGATGGCAATAGATAGGGACTAAGCCCCGGAATCGCCTGTGCAGAATTTGACGAAAAAGCCTTTTAAGCTTGATTTGACCCAGCTGCATGCCATCTGTGATGCCAACTACGTGCGCCTGTTACGGCTCTTCCCCGACTATGAAAACCGCAATTCGCGGGACCTCCTGATCGGCACAGCGAAAGTGGGCCTGGCGGTGGCGGAGCGCTGTCGCTATACCACCGTCTTTCGCATACATCAGCAGCGCGCTGAATCGCGCTGGCTGGGCCAGTTGCGGATGGAAGTGCGCGCATATCACGATGTCCGCATGCTGGAAGTCATGGTGTTTCAGTCCTCTCGAAAGGTAGCAGCGCGCTACCGCTATCCCAACGCGCACATGTTTGCGCAGGATGAAAAGTACCAGCAGAATCGCTTTCTGGCAGACTGGCTTGAGCACTGTCTGCAAAACGGTCGCTCCGCCAGTGATGTCGGCGTGTCCATGACGGATTCCAGTTCCGGTTAAGCTCGCCAGTTCCCATGCCTCAGTCACGACACAACGTTCAATATGTAGAAACATCGGATGATGTAGTGTGTCTGGTGCAGTTGACCGATACCCATTTGTGCCAGGCGCGCGGCGGTACCCTGCTGGGCATGGATACCGACCATTCCCTGCAGGCAGTCATCGACCTGGTGAAGAAAGAGCGACCCCAGCTGCACCTGTTGCTGGGTACAGGAGATCTGTCCGACGGTGGCGCCCGCTCGGCCTACGACCGCCTGCAGGTCTATTTCGACCAGCTGAGCCCGGACAATTACTGGTTGCCCGGTAACCACGATCGTCGTGATGCGATGTTGGCAGCGGCCAGCAGCCCCGATCGTCTCTGCAAGGAAATCCGTGTCGCCCGTTGGCAGGTGCTGTTGCTGGATTCCCAGGTGCCGGGTCAGGTTGGCGGTGCGCTGGGCGATGACGAACTCGCCCTGTTGGAGCGCGCGTTACAGGCCGCGCAGGAACAGGGGCTTTACACCCTGGTATGCCTGCACCACCAGCCGGTGACGATTGGCTGCGGTTGGCTGGATGAGCAAATGGTCGCCGACGCCGAGGCCTTCTTTGCAGTACTGGACCAGTATTCCGGCGTCCGTGCGGTGCTGTGGGGCCACGTTCACCAGGAGATAGACCGCAAACGAAACGGCGTGCGCTTGCTGGCCTCGCCGTCGACCTGTGTGCAGTTTGCCGCCGGCTGTGAGAACTTCAAAGCCGATGACCAGCCACCCGGCTACCGCTGGCTGGAATTACACAATGACGGGCGGGTTGAAACTGCGGTGTCCAGGGTGCGCGACGTACATTTCGAGGTAGAACTCGACTCGGGTGGCTACTTATAGCTCGCCTTGCGCTGCGCTCGTTGTACAATGTGCCCGCCGCAGTCCTTCTGTAACCCATGATAAAGTTAGAGTAATGAGCCAATATACCGCCGAAGACATTGAAGTCCTTACGGGACTGGAGCCGGTGCGCAAACGCCCCGGCATGTACACCGACACCACCCGCCCCAATCACCTCGCCCAGGAAGTCATCGATAACAGCGTCGATGAGGCCCTGGCCGGACATGCCAGCGAGATCAGTGTCAGCCTGAACAAGGATGGCTCGGTGACGGTGTCAGACAATGGCCGCGGTATGCCCGTTGATATTCACCCCGGCCAGGGCAAGCCCGGCGTGGAAGTGATTTTGAGTACGCTGCACGCAGGCGGCAAATTTTCCGACAAGAACTACCAGTTCAGCGGCGGCCTGCACGGTGTGGGTGTGTCTGTGGTGAATGCGTTGTCCAGCGCGCTCGAGGTGTTGATCCGCCGCGATGGCAATGTGTACCGAATGACGTTCGCCGGCGGGGAGAAGCAAACGGACCTGGAAGTTGTCGACAGTTGCGGCAAGCGCAACACCGGCACTACCGTGACATTCACCCCCGACCCGAAGTATTTCGATTCTGTGGTGTTCTCCGTTTCACGCCTGCGCCATGTGCTGCGCGCCAAGGCGGTGCTGTGCCCGGGGCTGCGGGTCAAGTTCAAGGACGAGAAAAAAGGCGAGTCGGAGGAGTGGTACTACGAGGCCGGCCTCACCGACTATCTCGCCGATGCGACCATCGATTTCCCGGTGATTCCCGAAACGCCGTTCGTGGGTAGTTTCAGTGGCAGTAATTCGGGTGTCGACTGGGCGGTGCAGTGGTTGCCGGAAGGCGGCGAAGTGGTGGCGGAATCCTATGTGAACCTGATTCCCACGATCGCGGGTGGTACCCATGTGAACGGCATGCGCACGGGCCTGCTGGATGCGATGCGCGAGTTTTGTGAGTTGCGCAACCTGTTGCCGCGCGGCATCAAACTGGCGCCGGACGATATCTGGGATCGCTGCTGCTATGTGTTGTCGTCAAAGCTGGGCGATCCGCAATTCTCCGGCCAGACCAAGGAGCGCCTGTCGTCGCGTGAGGCCGCCGCGTTTGTGTCCGGTGTGGTCAAGGATGCCTTCAGCCTGTGGCTGAACCAGCACACGGAAGAGGCTGAGAAACTGGCGGATATCTGTATCAGTAATGCCCAGGGGCGTTTGCGCCTGGCCAAGCAGGTCACCCGCAAAAAGGTGACTGCCGGCCCCGCACTGCCGGGCAAGCTGGCCGACTGTTCGGGCGGTGATCCCTCCCGCGGCGAATTATTCCTGGTAGAGGGGGACTCCGCCGGCGGTTCTGCCAAGCAGGCGCGCAACCGCGAGTTCCAGGCGAT
>JAGRIK010000134.1 GCA_020443325.1 Halioglobus sp. | reverse complement strand
TTCAGTTGGAGATAAAGCTACTTCAGCGTTGGCGACCGCTGAAAATGCCAGTACCGACGCTGCTGTGACAGTACGTAGATATTTCATAGTTAGTGCTCCTGGATCTTGTCTATATCATCATGATGTTAAGCTACCCGTGAGGGCAGCATGTGCAACCTACACCCTTGTAAGTTGCTTTCCGCCAGAACCCTTGCGGGTCCGGGCTGGAAACCGCTTTCACTCCTCCCCGGCTGTTGCCTGCGTCGGACAACGGCTAGTTGGGGAAGAAGCGTGTTCCTACTCGTTGCAGCATGTTATAGGTCAAGACGCCCGATGGCTGAACCGACGAGTAACCCGAGATCTGGGTTGGGCCGACGGTCATCGAACGGTTGATTACCTGCCCCAGCGGCGTGGTGCCATTGCTGTCATCGCTGGAAGAAAACGAGGTACTGCGACTCTCATCACCGGTGGCAGTGGCAAGGGCGTTGGACGAGATTATCCAGTTCCTGCCGTAGCCATACTGGACCGTCGTGCCGTGGCCGGCCACGTTGGCGCTGGTGAATGTGCCGGTCATCGCCTGTCTGCCGGTGGCCGTGGAGATTGCCGTGATAGTCGCGTAGGGGGCAGGCAACTGGAACATGCCCGCCGTAACGCTGTCCATCTGCTCTGTGGTCAGCGCCATCGTTTCGGCCTGGTTATGCGGTGAAAAAACCACTAGTGGAAGCGAGGCCAACAGGCCAGCGGTAATAAACGCACAAGTTTTCATAACGAGTACTCTCCTTCATTTTTTCCGTTTTGCTACGGAATTCAGCTTCCTTGTGCTGTGTACTTATAGACTGCTTTATGCAATCACGCCTGCTGATTTAGCTCTCGATTTAATAAGCGGCCCGTACCCCGTTCCAGGCACGATAGTAAAGTTCTTTGGAAATCAGAACCTTATACACTTATATACTTAAGGGGTATTTCGGGGGAGTGTTGTAATGAAAAATTAGTCTGAGCTTCCCCGGGGGGGCAGCCTGATAAAAATCAGAAAAGAACTATAAAAATAGTGCTTGTTACATATTAAGTCTGTCGAATGCCTGTGGCAAAACCCGAACGATAGACTAGTGTTAAGCGCAGGTACTTTGAATGCAGGCCTACTCGCGGGGGGTGTCTTATGGTTTGGCTGCGTGGAATAGTAATCATCCTTTCACTGTTTCTGGTCTCCGCCTGTAAGCTCAAGGTTATACCGCAGGAGGGCGGTAACGTTACCAGCGAATCCGGGACTTATACCTGCGAACCGGGCAGTCCCTGCACAATCGATGTCATCGATATTTTTTTCAACGAAACGTTTACTGCCAATGCCGCACCCGGTTATGAATTTCACGCGTGGCGAACACAACCGCGAGCGCTTTGTGCCGGTACCGCCAATCCCTGCAGTTTGTCCACGGCCCTGTTTGCCGATTATCCCGCCCTGATGGACCTGCTCGCCTCCGACGAGGTTTTTTTCCTGAATCCCGTCTTTGTCAAAAAAGCGAATGCACTCAGAGTGTTCAAGGCTGGTAATCGGATAAAGTACCGGGGGGTGATTTCCAGCATTGCAACAGACGGCACGCGGACGAATGAGCACGTCACGGCAAAGCGGGAGTTTTTCGAATCCGAGAATAAAGTGGATGGCAGGCCCGTGCTACTGCACCAGTTTACGATACAACTCAACTCCGATGGCAGCGAGTTTCCGGAGGCATCATTTTACTATCAGACGGAAGATGGTACCTGGGTTGATGTAACCGATACTACCGGCAATTTTATTGTCGACAGTTCAACCAACACCTTCGGTGTATTGGGCTATCCTTCTCCGCTCGCGGCAGGCTATGAGCAAGAGATTCCTTTTCGCCTGGTGTCGCTACCGAACATATCGACTGCGTTGGCAACCGGCACATTTCATCTGAGTGTATCCCCGGCTCGCCGCATTCCTGTGCCGCTCGGTACCTACAGGGCATTGCTGGTCACTTCGACAATAGCTCTGGAGTTGGTAGTCGGCGAGTCCGCGGGGGCAAGACTGGAAGTCGTGCAAGAGCACTGGGTTGTTCCCCACATCGGGCCAGTCAAAATCAAGTTTTCACAGCGCAGCTACGACAACCGGGGCAACTATACCGGTACCTACGAATCCCGGTTCGAAGCCGTGAATATCAATTTCTGAAGGCGGCTTTCCGGGCAGTCGTTCGGGTCAACCCGGCCTGCCGCCCGACGCTTTGCGTCTGTTGCTGTACCAGGCCGCCGGGCCGATCAGCAGCAGGGCCATCAAGCCGATACTCCACCGGGGCATCGTGGGCACCGGTTCCGGATAGCGCAACAGCAGTTCGCAGGGTGGCGCGGCGTCACAGCTGAAGCTCGCGGCTGGCGCGAACAGGCGCAAGGCCGTGGTTGCGGTGGCCGCCGCATTGCCGCTGCCGCCGCCGGCGGTGTACGCCTGGGCGCCCACACTGATTTCGTATACATCGCCGACCCTGCCGATCCAGGATCCTGCGGGTGCATCGCTACTGGCGGCATTGTCGCGGACGGCGGTGGGCCCAAGTGCATCCACCACGCAGTATCCCCGTCCCCTGTTCAGGGCGATGTAGTTGCTCGCAGCGGGTCGCCGGGACTGGGCGGGCACCGAGGCGCTGGTGGCCGTGCAGGTCATAGTCGGCTCGCCCTCTGTACATTCCTGGAAGAATTGTTGGGGAACCAGGGCGAGCGCGGCAGTGCTGGTCGATCCGGTTTCGGCCTGGGCCGTGTAGCTGTCGCCGGCCGCGGTGGTCTGTAGCCCGTAGTCCCATTCATACTGGATTTCTACGCATTCCCCGACCCTGGCGCCGGCATCGGGCACCAGCCGGACTTTGACGTAGCCCCAGGCAGTGGCGTTGCCGTCCCGGAAGGGGTCATTATTTTCGGATAGCGCCTCGGCTGTGGTGTTGATTTCTACAGCCAACGCTTCGACTGTGGCTTCGGCGCTGGCAAACGCACTGCTGCCCCCCTGTGGCGGGATGGGCTCAGGCTGCGGCAGGGTTGGGAACTGGGCGGATACTGCCTCGCGCGCACTCTCGAAGTAGCCTGCTGCTGGTGTGCTGTAGCCCGCGACAATCAGCGCGAGCACAACGGCTACCTCTCCCCCGACCTGCCTGCGGTGCAGCATGGTTATCCCCAGAATATCGATACATTGTCGATCTGTCTTATAGTTATCTAAAAATCAGAATAGGGCGTCAATGTCAAGCCTTTCCTGGGGGCGCAAGGAACTAGCGAATATGCCGCAGCAGGAACGATACCAGTCCCTCGCCTGAAGGATCTTCGAGGAAGTAGGCGGGATCTTCCGAGTAGGCAACGCTGTGCAGGCCCACCTCGTCGGCCCTGGCTTTCACCGCCAGCGCGTGCAGGCCGTGGTGCAGGAAGACATTGAGCAGGTCGTCCAGGCTCACCACGTAGTTGTGTACATAGATGGGCGCATCGCCGGAATCCATCAATTCCAGCATGTCGATATCAGCGCGATATTCCAGCTGGGCGGGATCGTCCAGTTCCTCCAGGCTGCTGATGCCGAGGAAGGTCAGCAGGTAGTTGGTGGCCCCGACGCCGGCGGCAACCGAGGGGATGTCAGTGCCCCCCAGCACCGCTGCAAAGGGCTCGGTGATCGGCAGCAGGATGCTTTCCCAGTCCAGGATATCGTAGGTGGCCTGGGTTGCCAGGGCGCCGACAGCGCGCACCCGGGTGGATTCCCTCAGCACGGGGTCCTCATTGTCAGGGTCGGCCAGGTCGTCGTGAGTGCCCAACCACAAGCTGGATCCGGCCCCCGCCGAGCCGCCGTAGAGGGCAACGTTCTCCGCGTCCAGGTTGAGGCTATCGTCATGATAGCGCATGAACTGCAACGCCCTGGCGGTATCGTCCAGGGAGGTGCGCACACCGCCCTGGGCAGCCCCGGCGACCAGGTCACCATCTGCGCCGGGAATTTCCAGCAGGGCATAATTGATACTGGCCCAGGCCACACAGGCTTGCAGAAACTCGCGAATTTCCCCCGCATGTTCCTCGTGGGTCCTGCCCTTGTCGCCCCCGGTGAAACCGCCGCCGTGGATGAAGATGACCAGGGGCGTAGGTGCATCACAGTCGGGCAGGTAGATATCAAAACTTTGCAGCTCGCCATCACCGTAGGGCACGTCGGCGGCAAACTCTGCTGTGATGCCGGGTAAATCAATGGGCGGATCACTCAGGGACAGTTCCAGCGATGGCGCCGTGTCCGATGATTTGTTGTTATTATTGTTGCCGTCGCTGCAGGCGGTCAGCAGCAGTGCCAGGGCAGCGGGCAAGAGCAATCGGGTGATAGACATGGGCTGTTACACTCGCGAGTTTTTCCGGCTACTTTAACATAAGCCAGGCGTTACCCTGACCCCGAATTGCGGCATTATGAAGTCCCGCGCCGGGGCGGACGCCAACCGACGCTGACAGAGGAGATTATTACCATGCCGAGACTGCGCCAGGTAGCCAGACGCGACGCCGGAACGCTGGCCACCAAGCTGTATGACTTGCTGTTCCCGGGGCGCGACCCGGTCGCCGAGCCTGGCACGAGCACCGGTACGCCGGGTAACTGGTGGACGGTATTCGCGCTCGTTCCCGATTGCCTGCAGCACGCCGTAGACGGCTTTCGTTTCTATCGCGATCCCGCGCGCAAGCTGGATCCCGCACTGCGGGAACTGGCCCAGACCCGGGCCGGGTTTGCCCGCGGTACTGGCGTACACGGACGCGCTGGTGCTGGAGGGCGGACGGGTACAGGATGCCATGGGCGTGGTCGATACTGCCCGGGAGCCATAGGAGCGGAACATGTCTTACCAACACCTGGCA
>JAGRIK010000133.1 GCA_020443325.1 Halioglobus sp. | reverse complement strand
TGTCTATGGCACGTGGGCTGCCCGTGTTCTGGGTATTCCCGCTATCAATAATATCTCCGGACTGGGTACGGCGTTTATCCGCAAGGGGCTGATCTCGGCCATCGTGCGAATGCTCTACAGAGGCAGCCAGCCGTTTGCCCACCGCATCTTCTGCCAGAATGAGGAGGACTTCCGGCAGCTGGTGGACGCCGGGCTGGTTCCGCCGGGGCGGCTCGAATTGCTGCCCGGCTCCGGCGTGGACCTGCAACGCTTCCGTCCGGAGTTGAGAGAAGCCCGCGAAGGGGCATTTCGGTTCCTGTATGCGGGTCGGATGTTGGCCGACAAAGGGCTTAATGAACTTGTCACAGCTGTTCGATCGCTTAACGCGGCGGGAGTTGAGTGCGTGCTCTGGTTGAGCGGCTTTGCTGGTGCCGGAAACGTCTCAGCGATTGGTGAATCGCAGTTAAGGGAATGGGCCAGGTCACCAGGCATTGAATGGCTGGGACCCAGTGACGCGATGGAATCACTCTATGCACAGGTGGATTGCGTCGTACTGCCGTCCTACCGCGAGGGAATGCCGCGCAGCCTGCTGGAAGCCGGTGCGATGGGGTTGCCAGTGCTGGCGACCGATGTGCCCGGCTGCCGCAATATTGTGGAAGATGGATATAACGGCCTGTTGTGCGAGGCAAGAAGCAGTGAGTCGCTGAAACAGGCGATGCAGAAGATGGCGGCGATGACGGACGCAGAGCGGGTGGCGATGGGTGAAAACGGTCGCGCACTGGTGGCAGGTAAGTTTGGTGAGGAACTTGTGGTTGAGGCGACTTTGAGGGCTGTCGAATCAGCGCTGGCGAGTCAGTAGTGCGCCGGTGTTAGTTTGCATTACAGGTAGAATTTGATTCCCAGGCGCCGTTTCACACTGACCCATAGCAGCATATTCCAGATGACCAGCATCGCCATTGAGGAAAATGCCGCACCTTCCAGACCATATAGCGGGATTAGCAGAATGTGCAGAACGATGTTCACCACCAGTGCTATCGTCATGGCTTTGGTGACATCACTTTGATGCCCCGTCATATTCAATAGCAACGCTACAGTTCCCATCAATGCATTGACGGCCTGTCCTGCCGTCAGCAATAACAGCGGCGCATACGCGGCGGAAAAGTCAGGCCCATAGAAGGTGGCAAACAGCCAGGGGCTGACGACGACGATCCCCGCCACCAGTGGCAACGTGGCCAATAGAATGAGTTTGTTTGTTTTGCCTACCAGCGCTTCTATGCCGCGGATATCATTTTGGGCATAAAGGCGTGAAACGTAGGGTGAGACTACAGTGTTACTGACCTGCAGGATGATCACCACAAACCCGGCCATCAGCGTAGCGACCCGGTAATACGCCACTTCGACATCGCTGCTGTAGTGCTCGAGGAATACGATACTCAACTGCATGTTCAGCACCTGCATGCCCGCCGTCAGGCCAATCGGCAGTACCGCTGAGAACCATTTCCGCGTACTGAATGCGGCGTCGGCCGTTGTAACGCCGTGTGGTTTGCGCCTGTTGAATAGCAGCCAGCCCGTTACAAAAGCCACGAGTGAGCAGACGATATAAAACGCGATCACATTGTCAGCGGAGGCCGCAACGGGCACGACAAACATCGCCAGCAACAAACCTGACATCAGGAGTGAAGGGCGGATAATGCTCTCTGGTAGCTGTCCCAATATGATGTGCCGCAATCCGCCAAGCATCGCATCGCGTAGCGCCCCGAGCGACAAGATTGGAACAAGAAGGAGGCCCAGCAGAAGGGCACCCTGTTTTTCAGTGACGTAATTGCCCGGGTTCAGCCACAGCCACCAGGCCGCACAGAGGCAGACTACCGTGGCGACCACCGCCACGAACTGATGCGAGCGCAGGGCCAGGCCCTTCATGTAGCCCCATTTCTCCTGTGCCTGCAGGGAAGCGAATTCACGCATCACCAACAGCGGCATGCCAAACTGTGTCGGTACACTCAGCAAGGCGACGATGCTCAGCACGAACACGTAAGTCCCATAGCCTTCAGCACCCAGAAAACGTGCAAGCAGAACAGAGTTTATAAAGCCGAGTAGGTAGTAGGAAATACGGATAAGAAAACTGCCGGAGAACAGCTTGAGCAGGCGATTGAGGTTCAGTGGCTCTGATGCGGTATCCGTCATGGGCATCATCGGCTTATATAGGCAGCCAGCTTTGAGGGGCTGTACAGCAGCGAGTAGGCCAGGTGTTCACCTCTTGCATAGAGATCAAGCAGCTTTGCCCGTGTTGGGAAATCGTAGCGCGTTCGCATCATCCCCAGACGGCGGCTAATGTCGGTGGTGCCCGCTGCAACGCGGGTAGGCTGTTCCGTCATCAGCGCTGTAACGAGTTGGTCGAAAATACTGAGCGCCCTGCCACAGTGCTTTGCCACCAAACGGCTGTCGAAATCGCCCCCTGCGTTATCCAGCAGGTCGAGGTAGTCACAGGCCTCGCGAAGGGGGAAGTCCCTGCGCGCCAGATAGCCATCGTGAACCAGTTTGCCCAATACGAGATGGATCACCTGGTATTCCGTTGATGGCACCAGAAAGCAGGCGTCCTGAAGCTGGTGCTCACTGGCGCTATCGAATAGCGGTGCCAGCGGGTTCCTGTGTTGGAACCGTCGGGGCAGGAAATGCCGGTGCAGCTCGACATACGCGATGTGATCATTTTTTACCAGGGGGGGGAGGTGGTGGTGTGCGGTACTGATGCGGAGCGCCGCTTGTGTATCCGCGGGCACACCGGGCGGCGCTTCGAAAAGCCGCTTGTTCCTGTAAAACGCATAACCCTGCGCCTGCAGTGCCTCGCCGGCTGCGAGCACTGCCTCTGGCGGTACGATCAGGTCGATATCGGCCTGTTTCCGAAAACCCGGGTTTTCCCGGTTCACGGTAAGCAGTTGCGCCGTGCCTTTTAGCATCAGGGGTTTGATGCCCGCCCTGTTCAGCGCCCGGATCAACTGGATGCTCTGCACCACAATCTGCATATTGCGTCGCGTATTTACCAGCAGCGCGGCGCGCAGTTGCTGGTCACTCGCCTCATCAATGGTGCCTGCGAGACCAGGATCTTCGTAACAGCGAACGGCCAGAGCGGGAAGCACGTCCTGGGACGTGGCAACCGCGATCAACCTCGGCATGAGCCCTGCGGCTATGCAGTCGCCTGGAGCATGGCTATCGCGGCCGCCCATTATCCGGCACAGTGACTGGAATACCATCCAGTTTGCCGGCATCAGGAATCGGCCTCAACACGCAATCGCCTAGCGCCCTACACACGTGTAATCAAGCCCGTGTTCCTGCATCCACTGCTTCTCGTACACGTTGCGCAGATCGACAAACACATCACCGCGCATCAGTGTCTTGAGTTTACCGAGATCCAGCCCCCGGTACTGGTTCCACTCGGTCATCAGGACAATCGCATCGGCATCCTTTACGGCATCGTCAATGCTGTCCGCGTATTCGACGACGTCGGGCAGTTCCCTGGCGGCTTCATCCATCCCGTGGGGATCGTGGGCCTTGATGCGCGCACCGTGATCGATCAGCGCCGGTACGATCGTCAGCGACGGGGCGTCGCGCATGTCATCCGTCTCGGGTTTGAATGTTAAACCCAGCACCGCGATAGTTTTATCTGCGACGCTGCCACCGAGTGCGTCCAGGATTTTTACCACCATCAATTCCTTCTGCGCGGCATTCGCGGCGACCACCGCCTCGACAATGCGACTGGAGGCACCCACGTCCTGGGCCATTCGGATCATCGCCTGTGTGTCCTTGGGAAAGCAGGAGCCTCCGTATCCCGGCCCGGCATGCAGAAACTTTTTCCCGATACGTCCATCCAGTCCCATGCCGCGTGCGACCGCACTTACATCCGCACCGGTTTTCTCGCACAGCTGGGCGACCTCATTGATGAAACTTATTTTCGTGGCCAGGAAAGCGTTGGCCGCATACTTGGTGATTTCGGCACTTTCCAGATCGGTAATCAGGAACGGTGCTTCGATCAGGTAGAGCGGGCGGTACAGTTCGCGCAGCAGCGCCTCTGCGCGTGCCGTCTCCACACCCAGTACCACACGGTCGGGACGCATGAAATCGTTGATGGCCGAGCCCTCGCGCAGGAACTCCGGGTTCGAGGCGATATCAAAATCGGCCTCGGGATTTGTTTGTGCAATCAACCGCTTGACCTCCCGGGCTGTGCCTACTGGTACGGTGGATTTGTCCACGATCAGCGTATAACCCGCGAGGTATTCGGCGACCTGGGTGGCCGCAGCGTAAACGTATTTGAGGTCCGCGTGTCCGTCACCGCGTCGCGTGGGCGTCCCGACAGCAATGAAGATAAGATCGGCGTCGCCAATCCAATCCTGGAAGTGGGTTGAAAAACGCAGGCGACCGGCCTCGACATTGCGTTTTACCAGGTCTTCCAGCCCCGGCTCATAGATGGGTATCTTGCCGCGCTCCAGCGCGTCGATCTTTTTCTGGTCGACATCCAGGCAGGTGACGTTTGCCCCAAACTCGGCAAAACAGGCACCTGACACCAGTCCCACGTAACCAGCGCCGATCATTACAACATTCATGACTCTTCCTTATGCATATGTTTCAGGTACCACGCCACGAAGCTATTGATGCCATCCTGCACTGTGGTCTGGGGTTGATAGTCGACGTGTTCAATCAGGTCTTCAATGTCCGCATAGGTTGCTGCCACATCGCCAGGCTGCATGGGCAGCAGCTCCCGTTTTGCCTTCTGTCCCAACGCGTTTTCGAGCGCCTCGATAAAGTCGGTCAATAGTATCGGCTTGCTGTTGCCGATATTGTACAAACGGTAGGGTGCGCTGCTGGTGCCCGGGTCGGGATAATTGGAGTCCCACTCGGCATTCGCGGTAGCTGGTTTGTCAGTGACGCGAATAATGCCCTCTACGATATCATCGATATAGGTAAAATCACGCTGCATATTGCCATTGTTGAATACCTTGATGGGCTCTCCTGCCAGAATGGCCCTGGTGAACAGGAATAGCGCCATATCCGGTCTGCCCCAGGGGCCATAGACGGTGAAAAACCTCAGCCCTGTGGTTGGAATCCCAAACAGGTGTGAATAGGTGTGGGCCATCAGTTCGTTGGCCTTCTTGCTCGCGGCGTAGAGTGAAATCGGGTGATCCACGTTATCGTGCACAGAAAAGGGCATCGCACTGTTCATGCCGTATACGGAACTGCTGCTGGCATAGACCAGGTGACCGATATTGTGATGTCGGCAACATTCCAGAATATTGGTAAACCCCACGATATTGCTATCGATATAGGTGTGTGGATTTTCAAGTGAGTAGCGAACACCCGCCTGCGCCGCCAGGTTGACGACGGCGTCAAACGTGTTGTTGGCAAACAGCGACTCCATCGCTGCGCGATCCTGGAGATCAGCCCTGACGAAATTGAATTCCGGCAGCCTGTTCAGCCGGCCAAGACGCGCTTGCTTGAGGCTGACATCGTAATAGTCATTCAGGTTGTCGAGGCCAGTTACGGTGTCGCCGCGCGCCAGTAGCTTCTCGCTGAGATGATAGCCGATAAAACCGGCAGCGCCGGTGACGAGTATATGCATGGATAGGGCTCTATTTCGCTGACCTGGATGCGCATGATAGATTGTTTTATGGGCATTTGCATTTCATCGGGGTGCGAGCGGTCCAGTGTCCGCGCCGGCAGGGTTCCCCCTATTGTTGAATTGGTTATACTCTGCGCTGTCTGGGACGGGTATTGCAAGGAAACAACATATGGCCGGTACTGTACTGGTGACGGGTGGTGCTGGCTATATCGGCAGCCACGCCTGTGTCGCGTTGATTGAGGCCGGATACGATGTCGTGGTGCTCGACAACCTGTGTAATAGCAGCCTGGTTGCCCTGCAGCGGGTACAGGATATCTGCGGAACAGCACCTGTGTTCAGGCAGGGCGATATCCGCGATCGAGAGTGTCTTGACCAGCTTTTCCGTGAGCAGCGCATCGATGCTGTACTGCATTTTGCCGGTCTCAAGGCCGTGGGAGAATCCGTCGCGCAGCCGCTGCAGTATTACGACAATAACGTGGCGGGCTCACTGGTGCTGCTGGCTGCGATGCAGCATGCCGGGGTGAACAATCTGGTATTTTCCTCTTCGGCTACCGTATACGGTGATCCCGTTTCGGTGCCAATTCGCGAGGATTTTGCGCTGGGCCCCACCAACCCCTACGGCCGTACCAAGCTGATGGTAGAGGACATTCTGGCGGACTGGCAGGCCGCGAACCCCGATTGGAGTATTGGCCGATTGCGCTATTTCAACCCGGTGGGTGCGCACATCAGCGGTCAGATAGGGGAGGACCCCCGCGGTACGCCCAACAACCTGATGCCGTTTGTGGCACAGGTGGCAGTGGGCAAGCGGGAGAAGCTGTTTGTGTTCGGCAATGACTATGCGACACCCGATGGTACCGGTGTGCGCGATTACATCCATGTTATGGATCTTGTAGAGGGGCATGTTGTGGCGCTGGATTATATTCGCCGCGAACGCGGCCTGCATACCGTTAACCTTGGCACAGGCAATGGTGTATCGGTGCTGGAGATGGTCGGTGCGTTTGAGCGTGTCAGTGGGCGGCCCGTTCCCTATGAAATTGTTGCTCGTCGCCCGGGTGATATCGCGACCTGTTGGGCAGATCCCTCCATGGCACAGGCGTTGTTGCAATGGAAGGCATCGCGCAACCTGACGCAAATGTGCGAGGACGCCTGGCGCTGGCAATCGGGCAATCCCCGGGGGTACGCCTGAGTCATCGTGCGGCGTATGGACGTCGCACAGGCGTTTACTGTTGAGATGAACGTTTCCCGGGCAGGAATTTCCCCCGTCATTACAGGAGCTGGGTGATCGATTTTACGCTGGTAAAAGTAGTGTCGCTGCTGGTCTATCCCCTGAGCCTGAGTCTGCTCCTGGGTGTGGTGGCCCTGGTGTTTTCACGCCTGCAGTGGACGCGCAGCAGTTTCTATACCCTGCTGCTGTCCTTTGGATGGCTGTACCTGTGTTCCACGTCCCTGTTCGCCAATTTTCTCTCAGGCACACTGGAGCGCGAGTATACGCCCCGCGCGATCTCAGCAATTGCGCCCGCCGATGCCATCGTACTGCTCGGTGGCGCCATGCGCGGGGATACCCACATGGGAACGCTGGCTGACCTCAATCAGCATGCAGACCGCCTGGTATATGCCGTCGCACTTTTCAAGGCCGGCAAGGCACCGGTCATTGTATTGACCGGAGGCGGTGTCGATGGTTCGCGCACAGAAGCCGAGCAGATGAAGGATATACTCGAAGTGATGGGTGTCCCCGGCCAGCATATCCTGCTGGAGCGTGACAGTCGCAACACGCACGACAACGCCGTGTACTCTGCGCAGCTCCTCAAAGCCGAAGGGGTGAACCGAATACTGCTGGTGACGTCGGCGTATCACATGCGTCGATCGCTGGCGCTCTTCGAGGCCCAGGGTCTGGATGTCGTTCCCGCACCCACGGATTACCAGCGGCTGGTCACCCCGCAACTACTCCCGGCGTGGCTGCCGAACGTGAGCAATCTTTACCAGAGCACAGACGCGCTGCACGAGATCGTCGGCTACTGGGTTTATCGCTGGCGAGGCTGGCTGTGACGAGAGGGCGGGTGGCCCGCTCTCCCGCCGGCGAGTAAAAAGGGTGCCCTGACCGACTTTGTCGATCAGGACACCAAGCGGTCGGCAGTGGTCGCGGGTGACGGGTGGAGACCCTGCCACTGCAATCGACCGAACTCAGAGTGAGTGCCTTGCTTTATATTCGCTGTAACTCACGCCCGTCCAGCGCCGGAAGGCGCGGTAAAAGCTGTTGACCTCCAGGTAGCCCAGTTCATCCGCCAGGCACTTTCCGGGGCGCCACATCTTGCGCAGCACCTGTTCACAGCGGTATTGCCGCGCGCGATCCAGCAGGAACTGGTAGCAGGTGTGATCCGCGCGCAAGCGACGGCGCAGCGTGGTGCTACTCATACCCAGCGACTCGGCGACGGAGTCGGCCCGCAGGCGCGCGAGATCGCCACCGAGCAGGATTTGCAGCACGCGGTCGGTGGTGCGGGAAAGCGCCATGTAGGCGGGTTTTTCAGGCGGCGGGAGGGTATCCTCCCAACTGTTGTCCGATAAGAGAGATTGATCCATAGCCATAACATCCTTGTTGTGGTTTTAGACGTGGTTGTCCGCTTAGCCGGGTTGTATCAGGCCCAGAAAAACCTGCGAGAATTCCTGTGCCTGGCTAACGGTCTGATTAAAAAATAGCACAGATCCATCAAAGTGAAAGCGTGAGCGGCCGTCTGCCCGGATTTGGTTATTTTGTGGGCGCGGGCTGGGGGCAATCCATCACTGCAGCGATGCTTGCAATGATTTCCCATTCAACCGCGCTCAGCACACCATCGCTGCCGGCGGCCTGCGTCATGGCTTTAAGCACGCGCGGTTTTAGCAGGGGGTAGCAATCGGCCAGCGTGTGTACTGCCCGCGAGAACGCCGTGATGCTGCAGTCTTCCAGCGGCAGCAGTGTGAGTTCGGTGAAGCCCAGTGTATCCGCACCCATTCGGAACACTGTTTCAGAGTTGCCGCTACCGGAGTGTGCGAGTAGCGACAGAACCGTTCGCACCGGCGAAACCACTTGTTGCAGCTTGCGATAGCGTGCGCGGCTGGGTTTCTTCCGAATGAACTCGGGGTCGAGGTAGTGGCGTACCAGCTGGTAGAGGCACCACTCATGCAGCGCGATACGCCGGTCGGCCTGGATCAATTGCAGCAGGCAGCGTTTGAAGGTTTTGTACTGGGGCGCCGACATCACCTTGAGCGCCGGCAGGCACAATTCCAGCAGCGGCAGGCGATGGGGCGCACCCAGCGCATGCACGCCAGGATGCAGTGTATGTGTCAGGAGTTCCAGCCCGGCAATGTCCGTCCCGGCAATGATATCGAGTTGTGCCCGGTGTAACGCCGGTTCCTCGTCCACCAGCAGCGCGAAAACCAGTGCCTGTGCGCCGAGGGGGTCGTGGCTGTGCTGCACAAACACCAGTGGAATATCCTGCCGTTCAGCAGTTTCCCGCTCGAGTTGGTCGGGGTCGGGCTCGAAATCCGCGTCGGCATCCGCATCCGCTTCAGGCACTTCCGCGAGCGCACCCGCGATGGAGGCGGCTACCAGTGCAGCGCGCCCGACACCCACCTCTGCGGAGCTCGTTGATCCTTGCTGCCAGTTGTAGCGAGAGGGTTTACGCTTGATGTACTGGCCGTCCCAGCGCGGATCGATCCGCAAAATTCGCTCACGCAGCGGTGGGTGGGTTGCGAACACCTGCCACAAGCGATGGGTAATCTGCCCGAAGAAGATATGGGACATCTCGGTCGCGCGCGCGGCATGCACCAGGGTGCCCGGAATATAACCGCCGATGACCTTGAGTGCACTGCCGATGCCGTCGGCGCTGCGAGTGAACTGCACCGCGCTGGCATCTGCCAGATATTCCTTCTGGCGCGAGATGGCCGCCTTGATGAAACCGGCCGCCAGTCCCCCGATCAGCCCCAGCAGCCACAGTGCGAGACCCAGCAGGGGCAGGACGTTGTCGCTGCGCCTGCTGTCACCGGAGCGAATGCGGGTGCCGCTGCGCAGCAGAAGGTGGCCGACATCGCCAATGAAGGTGATGCCTTTCAGTGCCGCCGCCAGGCGTATATTGAGCCGCATATCGCCGTTGAGAATATGGCTGAACTCGTGGGCGATCACACCCTGCAATTCATCGCGTTTGAGGTGTTCGATGGCGCCGCGGGTGACCGCTACCACGGCATCCGCGGGGGTAATGCCTGCGGCGAACGCGTTGATGCCCCGTTCGTCATTCAACACATACACCGGTGGCACGGGCATATTGGCTGCCAGCGCCATCTCGTCGACCACATTGAGGCAGCGCCGCTCGGCGGCATCCCGTGATTGCGGCAGAATGCGCGTGCCTCCCATACCCTCGGCCACCGCCTTGCCACCGGTCGACAGGTGGATCCACATCACCAGCACGACGATGGCGATGGTGCTGCTGATGGCAAGCCCGATGGTGCCGAATTGTGCCCAGCTGAAGTAGGAGAGGAAGCCGGGCAGGCCTTCGCGGCTGCCGCTGTAAATGTTGTAGTCCTGGCTGAAAAACATAAAGGCTGCGACGAAGACGTTCGTCAGCAATACCAGCCCCAGTACGGCCAACAGGAAGAGTACGACCAGCCAGCGCGTATTGCGCCGGGCGAGGTCCTGCTGTGCAAAGAAATCCATCGGGGCGCCGGATTAGCGCACTAGAACGAAACCCTGGGCGGCGCCTGGATTTCAGGCGAATCGTCGAACTCCAGGAGCGTTGCATCCTCCGGATGGCCGAATTTTGCCGCGAAGAATACCGGTGGAAAGCTCTGGCGGTAGGTGTTGTATGCCATCACTGCATCATTGAAGCCCTGGCGGGCAAAGGCCACCCGGTTTTCAGTGGTGGTCAACTCCTCGGACAACTGCAGCATATTCTCGTTCGCTTTCAAATCCGGGTACGCTTCCATCGTGACATTGAGCTTGCCCAGCGCGCCCTGCAGGGAACCCTCTGCCGCGGCCAGCTTGCCCACCGTGCCTGGGCTGACATTGCCATTGCCCATCGCCTTGAGCACCGCCGCAGCATCGTTGCGGGCCGTGATCACCGCATCCAGCGTTTCGCGTTCATGGGTCATGTAGGCTTTGGCGGTTTCCACCAGGTTGGGTATCAGGTCGTAACGCCGCTTCAGCTGTACTTCGATTTGCGAGAACGCGTTGAGGTAGCGGTTCTTCAGTGTCACCAGCGAGTTGTAAACGGTGACGACGTAGATGACCAGCCCAAGCAGTACCAGCCAGAATACGATGGTGGATAAATCCATAAGACAGCTCCCCGGTTAGATTTTTTTGGTTATGTGGATACAGCCTGCAACTTACGAGGCTTCCTTCAGCGTAATTAGACCACGTTGGCTGGCATCTGCAAGCAGGGACTCCAGGTCCGCCTGCAGTTGCTCGCCATCGACCTCATATTCGTCCAACAGGGTGTGGTAGATGGTGGCCAGGTCTGCGCCCTCCCGGATCAGGTGCCAGACGCGGCTACCCACTGCATCCAGGCCGAAGTAGCATTCGCTGTCGAGGTCCAGTATCACGGTCTCGCCGGCGACCTCCTGGGAAATCACCTTCGGTGACACTGTAATGACCTGGTTGAGGTTCATGTGGCTTTCCGCCGGATTAATGCTGTCTGCGGTGACGTGCTGTCCCGATAGTCAGCGAAAACAAGGGCAGTGCTTCTCAAAAGGGCTTCCTGCCAGTCCTGTAAGCATAGAGTACGGCGCCTGATTCCGAAAGTCCGGGCACAGGCGCGCCAGCGGCCTGCTATTTCTGCCTTGACAGGGACACCCCGGCCGTTGGAGGCTATCATGGCATTCGATCGGGGGCGCGAGCTGACGCTTGGCCCCTGCCTTGAACTACCTGATAAATCCGCAGACAGGAGTACATCCTATGCCAGGCAACGCACAGATCATCGACGGTTTTATACAAGCCTGGAACAATCTCGATATGGAAGCGATCATGGATCACTTTACGGAGGATGCGGAGTACGCCAACGTGCCGATGGGGCCGCCCAACGTGGGCAAGGCCGCTATTCGCGCTTTTATCGAGGGGTTCCTGGGCACCACCACTGAGATACAGTTTGTTGTTCACCACCAGGTGGAAGGTGCTACTGGTGTCGTGATGAATGAACGTACCGATAAACTCGTTATGGACGGGCGTACGGTGGAGTTGCCGGTGATGGGTGTGTTCGAGTTTCGGGATGGCAAGATATGTGCGTGGCGTGACTACTTCGATATGGGCGGTTTCGCCTAGAAACGGCGTATTGACGTCAGCCGCCCGGCACTGGCAGGCATACCCGCAGTCCATTGACGATATTGCGGCTGTCACAAGTGAGCAGTGGGGAGCCTGTAGTGCCCGGTATCTCTCCACGCCATACGCCGTTGCCTACAGACATCGAGAGATAACCAAACTCAATCTCAGTGATTCGAAAAGGCGGCGCATAAACGCTCGTTTCCTGTGTGAATCAGAACAGCCCGGGCCAGGCTCAGGCATCTGTCCCAATAGAGACTTTAGGTAGCAAGAGGCATGGCAACACCGCCAGCAGGGCCGTTATAATCCCCTGCATTTGCCACTGCACACGGCCCGACGACTACCCTATGACCAGTAACGCCCCCTTGATTCTTTCCACAGCCTGCGAGCCGGGAAGCGTATTACAAGCACGCTTTCAGGAGTACGGCTACCTGCACTTTAAAGGCTATATCCCCAAGGCGCGCTGCGAGAATTTGTTGCAGCAAATTGTGGCCCAGTGCGAGCCCCATATCACAGCAGACCCGGAGTCCGGCCTGCCCATGCTGGTTGACGAGCCGTTTTTTGAAACCGATGCGGTATGGGATCTGGTGTATCCAAAAATCCAGTCACTCGAAAGCTTCCACCGCTTCTTTCACGAACCGGACATTATCCGGCTAATGGAGTCTGTTTGCGGCAAGCCAGTCTTCGTCTACCCGATGAAAATGGCGCGAATTTCCACGCCCAAAAAGCTTGGCTATGAAACCCCGCCGCATCAGGATGCGCACTCCCACCAGGCTGGCGATACCATGGCTGGTATCTGGGTGGCACTGCAAGATATCGATGAAGCGATGGGGCGACTGAAGTTATTACCCGGGTCGCACAAGAGCGGCGTTCGCCCGGTGCACCAAGCCGAGGGCGTTGGTGGCGTGCAATGTGAAATTTTCCCGCATGAAACCACGTGGCATGTATCCGATGTTGAGCAGGGTGATGTGATTATTTTTCACAGCTGCTGCGTGCACAAGGCCGAGCCCAATATCGCTGAAAAAGCCTCGCGATTTAGCGTCGATACGCGCTTCTGCGATTACGGCGCACCGATGTTTATCACCAATATCGAGCCGCATCACGGCTGGCGCATTCCAGCCCTGAATTGGGAGTCAATATTTTGTGACTGGCAACACGACGAACTGAAGTATTACTGGAAGGATTATCCGGCGATCACCGACAAATTGCTCGCCGAGCGTTAACCCGGTATCTGTGAGCCAGGAAGGAGCGTGAACCGCCACGCCCCAGCAAGCACTGCCACCTTACAGATCGATGATGAGGCTGGCCTCACCGGATGTTGCATCATCCAGCGCTAAAGAAAATGCAACACCGCGCCAACCAGTCCGCCGATCAGCAGGATTTGTGCGGGGAGGAAGCTCAGCGCAAATCCGAGGCTGCGGGATTTGGGATCAGCCACGTAACCCTTAAAGTACAGGAAGCGCCCGACGATAAAAACCACGCCTAATCCCGCGGCGACATCGGCGCTGACATAGTGAGCAAACATCCATATTCCGGGAACGAACAGGACCAGAAGTTCAAGCGTGTTCTGCTGGACGCGGTAGTAGCGCTCGAAAATCGGATCTCCCGAGACTGCCGGCGCCGAGACACCATACTT
>JAGRIK010000132.1 GCA_020443325.1 Halioglobus sp. | reverse complement strand
TTTTCAGCCCGATTAGATTTTTCCCCAGTCTTGCTCTCGTTAGAGACTTTTTCAACACGCTGCTAGTCTGGCAAACTGTGGCAGCCAACGTTGACATGGATCAATAAGTAGAACAGTAAATCCACAGGGCGCGTGCAAAAGGGCGTGCCGCTATCAGATACTGAGAAACCGCAGGTGTGCACATTGGTAATAAACGGTGTTATGAAACGATACGGGTTCAAGGCGGCAGTTTATCTTTGCGGTGCACTGTTGTGCGCTGCCGCCGCGTGGGCTGAGAGCGAACCCGGTTGCCTGGACTGCCACACGCAGGGTGACGATTCCGCTGCGCACCAGGTATTCAAGACGGTGCACGGCTCGCTCAACGGTGGCGGCGCGAACGCCTGCACCGCCTGCCACGGGCCCAGTGAAAAACACGATATGCGCGGCAAGAAAAGCCCCGTGGATATCAGCTTCGGCCCGCGCTGGACCTCCGATGTAGAAACCCGCAACGCCAGTTGCCAGGGTTGCCACGACAACAAGGAACAAGTCCACTGGGTGGGCAGCGCCCACCAGCAGGAGAACCTGGCCTGCGCTGACTGCCACCAGTCGCACACCCCACAGGATCCGGTGATGAGCGATGACGGCGCGCAGGCGCTTTGCCTTAACTGCCACACACAGGTGCGCGCGGAACTGCAGCTGCCCTCCCGTCACCCGATTATTGAGGGCAAGACGGACTGCGTCGACTGCCACAACCCGCACGGCAGCCTCGGTGATGCTGCACTGAACGAGGTCACGCTGAATGACAACTGTTTCAGCTGCCACCAGGACAAGCGCGGCCCCTTCCTGTGGGAACATCCGCCTGCGGCAGAGGACTGCTCGCTGTGTCACCGGCCGCACGGTTCGGTCAATGAGCCCCTGCTCACGGCACGCGGCCCCGCGCTGTGCCAGCAATGCCACGCGGCGGCATTTCACCCCAGCGTGCCTTATGGCAGCGAAGGTCTTGCTGGCGGCTCCGCCAACCAGAACCTGCTGGGCAAGAACTGCCTGAACTGCCACAGCCAGGTACACGGCTCCAATCATCCCTCGGGGGCGCGCCTGACACGATGAGCAAACGCCGCCACCCACTTCTCCCGATGACCGCCGCCGGCCTGTTGGCCCTGTCGGCGAACGCAGTTGTGTCTGAGGAACCCGAAAAAGGCAGCGTGGACGCTGAACAGTACACGCCGCTCGGGCTGCAGGCGCGACCGGCCCTGGATTATTGGAATACCGGCGACGTCAACGCGGTGCGCCTCGGGCTAGGTTATACCAGCGACGACAACTACATGTTCGGTGAGTACAACGGGCTCAGCCAGCAGGGACCCACCGCGATCGCCGACCTGCGCTGGCGGGATTTTCACAGCAGTGACAATTACTGGCAGGTATCCCTTACCGACATGGGCCTGGATACCCGCGAGGGCAAGGCTATCTGGGGCCGCGCGGACCAGCTGCGCATCACCCTGGGGTTCGACTCGCAGCAACAGGTGCGCAATGACAGCGGGCAAACCCCGTTTCGCGGCAATGTGACACAGTACCTGCCGGGGAACTGGGTGAGCGGCCAGACCACTAACGAGTTTCTATCGCTGGATGGCGCACTGCGCGATTTCGACCGCGTGCTGGACCGCGACAAGGCCTACATGGCCATTGATGCCAGAATCGATGAGCACTGGAGCGTGAGCAGCAACCTGTCCTACGAACACAAGGAAGGGCACGGCGACGCGGGCGCGGGTATCTATATCGACGGCTCCAGTGCTGACGCTGTATTGCTGCGCACACCGGTGGATTACGGCACCACGGAGTTCGATATTGGCGTGGCCTACGATGCCGACCGCCTGCACCTGAACGGGCAACTGGCCTATTCCAAATTCGACAACGATGACGAACTGCTGGTGTGGCAGAATCCGTACAGTTCCTACGGCCTCGATGTCCGCTATCCCGATGGTACCGGCGGGCTGGGTCTCGCTCCGGACAACGACCAAACCAGCGGCAGGCTGACTGGCAGCTACCTGTTCTCACCCCAGCTGCGCCTGCAGTTTGACGGCAGCTATGCGGTCGCATCCCAGGACCAGGATTACGCGCCGTACACCGTCAACGAGGCGCTGTTGGTGCCCGTTGCGGAGCCGCGCAACGATTTCGGCGGCAATGTCGACACCAGTACCGCCAATGTCCGCCTGTTGTGGAACCCGCTGCCGAAGCTGAGCACCGAGATGTTCTACAAACTGCGCGACCGCGACTATGACATCGAGCGCGACGGCTACCAGTATGTGCGCGGTGACGGCAGCAACCAGCCGGACTCAGAGATGACGGTGTACAACACCGATCACGATCTCACCACACAGACGGCCGGGGCCGAGGCGAGTTATCGCCTGCCGCTGCGCAGCAAGTTGAGCTTTGGGTACGCCTATGAAGAGGTTAAGCGGCGCAACGCCCCGGTCGAAAAAACCGAGGAAGACCGCTACACCCTCGGCTACCGGATACAACCGTGGTCCAACTTCACCAGCCGCTTAAAGCTTGAATACGGTGACCGCGCGGCCGACGAATACCAGTGGGCGCAGGCCTATTACGCACTGCTCGATACCGAACTGATCAACGCCACACCCGATGACCAGCGCTACATCACGCACCCGCTGCTGATGAAATACTATATGGCCAATCGCGAGCGCTGGGAGAGCACAGCCGATTTCAGCTACCTGCCCACCGCGCGCTGGAACCTGAACCTGAACCTGTTGTGGCGCGACGACAACTACGACGCCAGTGACCTGGGACTGACCGAGGCCGAGTGGTACCGCGGCCAGTTCAGTGTGAGCTACGCGATGTCCGACACGCTGTCCGCCACTGCGTACAGTGGCTACGACCGCTACGAGACAGACCAGTACAGCCGCACCTTCCGCGGCGGCCCGGAGAAAAACGCCTTCGCCATCTATCCACCCCTGCCGCAGGCCAGCGATCCGCAACAGGACTGGGAGGGCAGCGGCACAGACAACAGTGTCACGCTGGGTGCCAACCTGCAGTGGCAGGTGGCACCAGACGTGGAACTGACACTCGACTACAGCTATGTCGACACGCGCAGCGAACAGAACCTGAGCACCCAGCCCGGTGCCACCGTTAGCGCGACCGACCTCCCTGATGTGGATACCCGCTTGCATCACCTGCGCGCCAGTGGCATCTGGCAACTGCGCGATGACCTGTCACTGCAACTCGATTACCAGTTCTACAGCTACAAGACCGATGACTGGGCCTGGGACGATGTGCAGGCATACACCATCGGCAAGG
This sequence comes from Halioglobus sp., assembly GCA_020443325.1. Taxonomy (GTDB): domain Bacteria; phylum Pseudomonadota; class Gammaproteobacteria; order Pseudomonadales; family Halieaceae; genus Marimicrobium. Next base: position 2,483 of record JAGRIK010000132.1, on the reverse strand, counting down.
TACTGACCTTCGGCCAGACCAATCCGAACGAAGATATTCACTATGTGGGTGCATCAGTTATCTATAGCTGGCAGTAGCACCAGGGAGAGAGAGACCATGCTTACAATCACGCGCACCTGGTTATTGGCAGGCCTGCTCGGCCTCCTCGTCGCCTGTGGTGGCGGGGGTGGTGGCAACAGCGCACCGGGCGTAGCACCGGGGCCAGAACAGCCCAATCAACCTGTTCCCCCCGACCCGTTCCCTCCCGTACCGTCGACCAACCCCTATGCGCAGGCACAGGTGCTGAATGCCGCCATTCTGAACGCAACCATCAACGCGGATAACCAGCCGGTTATCGAGTTCCAGCTGAGCGACGGCAACAATGTCGCCATCACGGACCTCACGGATAGCGATGTCCGGTTTGTAATCAACAAGCTGGAAAACAGCCCGCTGGGCAGCATGACCGGTACCTGGCAGTCCTATATCAACATCATCGCGGAGCCGGAAGCCGGGACGGGTACCGAACCCGAATTGCAGGCCACCGCGGAACGCGGCAGCGCTGGCGAGTTCCAGAACCTGGGCGGAGGCAAGTACAGCTACCGTTTCGGCATCAGCCTGACCGACCTGCCACAGGATATCCTCGACCAGGCGGCGACACAGGGCCTGGATCTCAGTTACGATCCTTCCCTCACGCACCGCGTCGCCATCCAGTTTGACGGCGCGCCCGGCAAAGCTAACCCTTACTACGACTGGGTGCCTGCCACTGGTGCAACCAGCGGCATTCACCAGATGAATATCGTTGCGACCGAAAACTGCAACCGCTGCCATGACCCGCTGGCCTTTCACGGTGGCGGCCGCATCGACACGGAATATTGCGTGACCTGCCACAACGCCGGCACTGTCGACCCCGACAGCACCAACACACTCGACTTCAAGGTGATGATCCACAAAATTCACCGCGGCGCCAACCTGCCGAGTGTAGAGATGGGCACACCCTATGTGATTTACGGGCGCAACAATGAGCCCCACGACTATTCCCACGTGCATTTTCCGCAGGACATCCGCAACTGCGTGAACTGTCACGTCGGCTCTGCCACCGGCGCGGACCTTGACTACGAACTAACCGAAACCTCGCAGGGTGACAACTGGTCTATCTACGCAACCCAGGCCGCCTGTGGCAGCTGTCACGACGCAGTGGATTTCTCCCGCCACGCCGGCGGCCAGACCGACGACAGCAACTGCGACAGCTGCCACTCCACCGGGGGTATCGCTGGCAGCATCCAGGACAGCCACAGGATACTGACCACCGAGGCCAGCGCCGACTTTATGGCGGAGATCCTGGCAGTGGATAACACCGCGCAGGGCGAGATGCCCACGGTGAATTTCCGCATCAGCAACCCGCAGACAGGAGATGACTACGACATACTCACCGATCCGGTGTTCAGCGGCGCATCCATCAACGTGCGCACCGCCTGGAACACCACTGATTTCACCAACACCGGCAATGGGGAGGACAATGCCAATTCCGTCGCCGCCAGCGCACTGAGCACTGCGGTGCCCAACGGCGATGGCTCATTCCGTGTCACGATGCCGGTAGCGATACCCGACGGTAGCGCGCGACCATTCATCCCCGCCAATGGCAGCGGTGCGGCCGTGGTTGAAGGTCGCCTGTCACTGGTGCTGGAAACGGGCGCATCGCCCACCTCAGTACCCCTGACCAATGTGCATTCGTTCTTCTCCATCGATGAACCCGATGGCACGGCGGTACCCCGACGGACGTCTGTGGAACTGGATAACTGCCTCGCCTGCCACCAGGTACTCAGCCTGCACGGCAGTAACCGCACAGATGACATCGATAGCTGTGTCACCTGCCACAACCCGCGCAACACTGATCGCGGCGTGCGGGGCATCGCTTCCACTCCTCCAACAGATGGCAAGACCGAGGAGTCGCTGGACTTCAAGACCATGATCCACGGCATCCATGCCGCTGGCATGCGGGAGAATCCACTGCAGGTCGTCGGTTTCCGCGGCTTCACCACTTATATCTATGACGAGGAGCATGTGCAGTACCCGGGCAATCTGGCGAATTGTGTGGCCTGCCACACGGACGATGGGTACACCCTGCCACTGCCCAACGGCGTGCTGGCGACAGCGATCGACACAGGCATCGACCTGCAGAGCCCGGTAGATGACACGGTCGTCACTCCGGTAACAGCGGTGTGCTCCAGCTGCCACGACGACGCGGAAGCGGCCTCGCACATGACCTTACAGGGTGGCAGTTTCAGCACCACCCAGGAAGCAATCGACGATGGCACTGTGGTCGAGACCTGCAGCGTGTGCCACGGTGCGGGCAGGGATGCCGATGTCACGGAGGTGCACGACATCCCCTGACGGAGCGCTGCTGCCGGATTGACCACCCGGCGGCACACCCCGCTCTCCCCAACTCCCCCTGTCAATGACATTGGCAGGGGACACCGATAGTCCCTACCCCTCTTGGCATCGCA
>JAGRIK010000131.1 GCA_020443325.1 Halioglobus sp. | reverse complement strand
TGAATCGGCTATCCCTTCCAGCGAGTGTGTATCACTGAGGATCAGATGAAGCACGTGTCGGGAAATAGGGTACAGCGAGACACCCAACGCGTTAATAGAAAAGAACCCTTCTATGCAGTGAACTGTAATTGGTCCCGAGACTTTATGCTCCTTGAATACTTTTCCGGCCGGAATCACCAGCCGGGCAACCTCCAACTCATTTGTTCTCATGACCACTTTATTTTTCTCGGTACCCGTGTCCTGAGCCCAGGTCTTAAGGTTAACGACTTCATTGGATTTAGCGTGATGTGTTGCCACTGATATTCTCCTTCATGCTTTTCAGTCACTTTGCCAGCGAGTGTATACCACTTATAGGCGGTGCATGCCCGTGAGGCAGCATTCATGAACATGACTTTCGGATGAGCCAGCCGATGGCGGTGAAGCGGCGTTACTCAAGTGTCTGAACTTGCTTGTTGTTCGGTCTCTGCTGGCTTTCAGCGGCAGGCTATAGCCGGTCATTAGAATTGCTGCGCACGACAGGATGGCGAAATGAACCGCCTGCTGAAGCTGGGGAGTGAGGGCGCCAGACGCTGCCGCAGCAGCGCAGAGCCCGATGGAGATTGCGCCAGGGCACAGGTATCCCTGAACTTTGGCTGTGCGGTTGATGTTGTGTGCGCTCATTATCGGTCTCCTGATTCCTTGGGGATCTGGTTGGACTCCACCCACCCGCTCCACGCGTTAATGAGTGGGATAACTCTAGAGACGCAATGATTATGCCAACGTAATACGCTACTAAAAACAATAAGATATGTACTATGCTGTCAATATGATACATATTTGATGTACTCATAATGACATCAAAAGGAATCAGAATGATAGCAGTGAGTCCTCTGGCGGTTCTCTACGATATCGCCGTAGACCTCGCCGCAAGCCTGTCTACGGAAGAGCGCTTTGAACGGTTACTGTCAGCGACACGGCGTGTTATTCCCTGTGGTGCCGCAACAATTTTGAAGCTGGAGGACGGTTCGCTGCGCCCACTGGCGGCCATGGGGTTGAGGCGTGAGGCCATGGGGCGTCGCTTTCAGGTGAATGCTCATCCCCGTTTTGCGCGTATTCTCGAATGCCCGGGCATCACGCGCTTTGATGTCGATAGCACCCTGCCGGATCCTTATGATGGACTATTGCTGTCGGTTGAAGGGGGGCTGCCGGTTCACGCATGCATGGGCGCAAGGCTGATTGTGCAGGATAAGGTCTGGGGCGCAATCACGTTCGACGATCTCGAGCCAAATGCGTTTGATGAGACTGCGGATGAGCTGGTTGAGGCATTTTCTGCCTTTGCCGCTGCGGCGGCCTCGGCGGCTGATTACATCGCCGTGTTGGAACACAGTGCCAGTAGAGAGCACGAGCTAAACCAGAATTTGATCGACCAGATATTGTCTCATAGCAGCCACGATATGGTGGGGCAAAGCGATGTCATGCAGTCAGTGCGCAAGGAAATCGATCTTGTCGCCGCCTCTGACCTGGCGGTATTGATTACCGGAGAGACAGGGGTCGGTAAGGAGTTGGTGGCCAGGGCAGTCCATACACATTCCAAACGCGCAGCCCACCCAATTGTCTATTTGAATTGCGCGACGTTACCCGAGAATCTTGCTGAGAGTGAACTCTTTGGTCACAAGAAGGGCGCTTTCACCGGGGCGACCAAAGATTACCGAGGGAAATTTGAACTCGCTGACAAGGGTACTTTATTTCTCGATGAGATTGGCGAACTGCCAGTGGGCCTGCAGGCAAAACTGCTCAGGGTTTTACAAAGCGGTGAGGTACAGTCACTGGGATCGGAAGTTATGCATTACGTGGATGTGCGTGTGGTTGCGGCGACCAACCGCGACCTGAAAACCGAGGTCCTGGAGGGGCGTTTTCGCCAGGATCTTTTTCATCGATTGAGTGTGTTTCCGATCCAGCTTCCGCCTTTGCGTGAGCGGGATGGCGATATACCTTTACTCGCGGGGCATTTTATTGAGGCGCTCTCGGTGCAGTTTGGCTTGCGAGGCGTCACGCTCTCCACCGAAGCACTGCGCATACTGGAGTCTTATGCATGGCCCGGCAATGTGCGCGAACTGGAGCACGTCATCAATCGAGCATTGCTGCGTATCAGCGCTCGCAAGGCTCAAACCCCAGCGATTATTCAAGCGAGTGACCTCGATAACCTGGTGTCAGATCATGCAGCCACTAGAATGGGCTTGAGCGACAGTGCGTCTAGCGGGGAATTACGCCCGCTCGCAGATCTGCTCAACAATTTTCAGGTTCAACTTATCAGGGAGCGCCTGGATTTATTCGACAACAACTGGTCAAGAACTGCCGCAAGCCTGGGGGTCAATCGAGGAAACCTGCATCGCCTGGCGAGACGTCTCGGCATGAAATAGAGACTCTAAGCTCTTAATAAAAAATTCTGTGAATCATTTTGATAGCAGTTGGTGGTCCTCAAATTGGTGCCAACTTGAAAATCCTCGTAAAAACAGTCAGTTAAGTGTTGGCACGCTTCTCGCATCACGCTTCTCGCATTAGTGGTGCCGGGCGAACCGTTTGCCTGCTAATTTCAGTTACGATGAGGAAAGTGCAATGTTGGGGAAAAGGATCAAAGCGATCGGCGTCGTCGTGGTGTTGTCGCATGCTTCAGTGCCGCAAGCGGCAGAGGTTATCGCTCACCGGGCTGACAACTTGAGCGGACAAATGATCGGAGGCGGGACTGCTGTATTACTCGGGGGCGCCGCAGGTGGCCCGATCGGTGCAATCGTCGGCGGAATTCTAGGTGCCTGGTTGGGAGGCGAGGTCCAGCAGGTGACTGGCGCCAGTGGCGATGCATACCTGGTTAAAACAGATGATGGAGAGGTGCTCCGCTTGCGCTCCCCAAATCATCAATTTGAGGTTGGCGACGCAGTTTCCATCCAGGGTATTCGTCCCGTGCCGGTGGCTCATGCGGCAGCAATCAAGTCCGACTGAAAGAGACTTTTGGCGAGTGCAGTTGCGCTATTCCCCGTAGTATCGGAGTGGGTAATTAGCATCTGCCCGATGATGTGAATCCATTAAAGCGGATAGCCGGGCTACAATTTCCGGCTGCGCCCCACTCTGGTCATGCAATTCCGCGGGGTCAACCTCCAGGTTGTACAACTCGTAGCGTGACCAGAACATCCAGGGTGACAGGCGCAACAGTTTCCACTTGCCTTGCCGAATGGCTTGTTTCTCTGCGTTCAGGGGGAGCTTGCTTTCGAGTTCCCAGTATAGAAATGGATGTTCAGGTTGCGCACCTTGGCCGAGCAAAGTTGGCAGGAAACTGATCCCGTCTCCGTGACTGGTACGCACCTGAAGCAGGTCTGCGAATGTGGGGAGCACGTCAACAAAACCAGACAGGTGATCACTCGTTGTGCCGGGCGGAATTTTCGCGGGCCAGCGTGCAATAAAAGGCATTCTAATGCCGCCTTCGTAAAAATCCCGCTTGCCTCCCCTGTACTTGCCCGTACTGGCAAAAAAATCGATGGGTGCGCCACCTTCGGGCGACGGGCCGTTGTCACTGGCAAACATCACCAGGGTATTGTCAGCCAGGCCCAGGGCATCGAGTTTGGCGAGGATCTTGCCGATATCGTTGTCCATTCGACTTATCATTCCAGCGAATGCCGCTTTGGGTGTCGGGTGTTCCCGGTAACCCCAGATCGTCGCCAACGGCAGCACTGAGCCTTTGTCCTCTCCCAGTTTCCCCAGATAGGGCTCCATGGACTCCAGGGGTACGTCCAGATCGACATGGGGCGCGGTATAGGCGAGGAACAGAAAAAAGGGCCTGCGAGTTGAATGGGCCTGTCCACCGTCCCCGGGCTTCATCACGGAACGCTCAATAAACCCCAGGGCCTCCTGGGTGAACAGATCCTGGCTGTAATGTTGGCGCAATTGCTGGTTCCGTTTGTAGAAAATCTGTTGTTGGTTGCGCCACAAATAATCAGGGTAATAGCGATGGGCGTTTTCGTGATCGAGAAAGCCATAAAAATAGTCAAACCCCTGGTTATTGGGCACGCCGGGCGAGCCGGCTTGGCCCAATCCCCATTTCCCGATGACAGCGGTATGGTAGCCAGCGGCCTTGAATATCTCGGCAACGGTAATGTCCTCATCCAGCAGCGTGGCCTCTGTGCGATTGTGTCGAATGCGGGTGCTGCCGGTGTCTCGCCCGGTCATTAAAACGCTGCGCGAAGGCGCGCACACGGTGCTGCCGGAATAGTGCTGGGTAAACAACATCCCCTGCTGCGCCAACGAATCTATATTGGGGGTGCGTATGATATCGCCGCCATAAGCGCCGATATTGTTGATGCCGGCATCGTCGGCCAGAATATAGATCACATTGGGCTTGTCGGCGAGTTGGGCAGACCAGCAGATATCAGTAAACGATACGAGGAAAGCAGCAACCACCAGCGTGATGCCTCTCATCGATTATTCGATGGCCGACTGGTTTTTACGGCCTAGAATAAGCCGCATAATCTCAGCACCGACGGCGAGATCCGGGGGCGCGCCAAACCATTGTTTGTGCAACCGCCCCTGTGCATCCACCAGAATTAATGTGGGCGTGCCCTGCATGGCGTAGGCGCTCATCGTGACCGGCATGCCTGTGGCCTGGGGCATATCAACACCTACTGGAAATCGAATCTTATACTCGTGCAGGAATGCGGCCAGTGACACGGGCGTCATCGCAGCGTGGTGCTCAAACACCGTGTGCAGGCCCAGCACCGCGACTTCGGCACTCGAGAACGACTCGTAAATACGCTGCGCCTGGGGGATGCCATGAGATACGCAGCCCGGACACAGCATTTGAAAAGCTTCAATCACGACAACACGGCCACGAAGTTGGTCCAGCTGGAGCGCTTCATCAGTATTGAACCACTGCTCTACAGTGAGTGACGGGGCCAGTTCTGGTGCATTAGTCATTGCAATTTCCCCTCTAAACACATCCACCGGGATTGGGGCATAGTATAGGCAAACGCAGCGGCGTGGCTGTTGTCTCTTTCACTGTTCTGCAGAAACTGGGGATCGACGTCAACATGGCACCTTTACGTGAGCGAGCAGGCATGCATATGCTAGCGTAGACATGGCCTACACTCTATCCACACGTTGTAGCACGTGTGCCATTGAACGGCAAAGGCGCACAACGACATAGGCCGGGAAGTTATCCACTGGGTCATTAGCGCCGCCAAATCCCTCTTCCAGGCCGCAGAGGAGGCCCTCGATATCCTTTACGGAGCTATCGCTGGCCTCCATTGTCTCCGCTAGTGCAAGGACCCTCATCCACAATAGCTCATTCGCATCGGGGTTCATCACGCGTGTCTGCTCAGGGAGATGACCTTGAGCTTGCGCAGTTTACCGTTGGGAAGGGGCCACTCGATGGTTTCTCCGACGCGCAAGCCCAGCAATGCGGCCCCGACAGGAGCAAGTATCGATACTGCATTCGCTGACTTTCCCACCTCGTGTGGATACGTCAATAAGACCGTCGATTCAGCCTGGGTATCGAGATCAGCGAAGGTCACCATTGTGTTCATGGTGACGACATCACTGGGTAGAAGATGGTCAGCTACGACAGTGGAGCTGTCCAGCTCATCAAATAGCAAACGGTTCTCTTCATACTTTAGATTGCGCAGTAGCCCTTCAAGCCGCTCGCTATCGCGTTGACCAACCAATACGGAACGTGGGTTTGACATAACCCCTCCTCGGAATACGCAACTGAAAATGAATGGGTTGTTGGTAGTATTTTTGGGCGACTAAGTTTGTAGAAACTCAGCCGCCAATAGAGAGGAAGGCCGGACAGCCGCCGGTCGCGCCACAACGAACAGGCGCAACGGGAAGTGTTAGTGAGGATAGAGTGATCATAGGCCGAGTATACTCGGTAATATCAAAGTAGCAATCCCCGCGAGCGGGCGATTCGGGGTTGGTTTTCCGCGTATCTGAAGCGTCGCCAGGGATCTTGATAGCCGGATGGCAGTTGACGGCGCCGTTTCCACTTAAGAACCCCTATGGCGCGCGTTATGTGGGGTCAGGAATCCTGTCAGGCCGACGCAACTCGCAATTTCGTTGCTGGATGCGCCATCCCTGCGGCGTAAGCGCCAGGCGGTCGCGATAGGTGACGCTGCCGACGCGACCGTTTGCACCGACACCAATCCCCTTGGAGATCACGGTGGCATTTCCTGCCTGAGTTTGTACAACTACATTTGTCGCGTGGTGAGCGAGGGGGTGTTCGCGACTCGCGAGCATCATGGCCTGGATGGCGGGCAGGCCGCGATAACAACTGCCGTCATATCCACCGAGGTCAAAGACCGCATCATCGGTAAATATCCGGCTCAGCTGCGTGAACTGTCGCTCGTCGATCAGGTGGCCATAGAGCGCGATCAGTTCGTGAATGGCCAGCCGGTCGGTGGTGGATAGTTCACCCATGCTCACTCCAAAAGAACAGTTGTCACTTTTGATCCAGCAGTACTATGCCATATGCCTGTGCAATTGCGGAATGCTATCGTACGGCACCGCCACCATCGACTGACAGTATCTGTCCTGTAATAAATGAAGCCCTGTCGCTGGATAGAAAACTGACTGCCTCGGCGATTTCCCGGGGTTCCCCGAGTCGATTCAACACAGCCTTCTTTTTAAGCCCGTCAGCTTTATCCGGCTGTTCCTCGAAATATTTTTCCAGCCCGGGTGTACGAATCACGCCGGGTGACACCGCGTTGATCCGGATACCCTGGGCGCCGTACTCGGCCGCAGAACTCTTGGTCAGTATGTTGACTCCGCCCTTGGCGGCGGCGTAGGCCGTATTGTATGCCTGCCCGCGCAATGAGGCGTTGGACGAGATATTGACGATTGCGCCGCCGTGTTCGAGCATGGCGGCAATTTCATATTTCATACATAACCAGGTATTTGTCAGGCACATTTCGAGGGTCTGGTCGAAGATGCCGCGCTCGTACTTGTGGATGGGGCCGGATCCGCGACTCAGCGCGGCACTGTTGCAGGCGATATCCAGTTTGCCAAAGTGTTTCAAGGCGGTTTCTACCAGCGCTTTCACTGAGTCCTCGTCGCTGACATCACAGTGCACGAAGACGGCGCTACCACCGGCCTCCTTGATGAGTCGCACAGTTTCCTCACCCATCTCATCATTGATATCTGAAACGACGACCTGAGCGCCTTCCTGTGCATAGGACTGCGCGATGGCCCGACCGATGCCCTGGCCGGAGCCGGTGACGATGCCTGATTTATTGTCCAGCAAACCCATATTGTTACTCCTTAATTCTGGCTGTCGCAGGGCGATCAGCACCATTGGTACGACCAGTACGGCGGCGATCAAGCCGGCCCATAAACCCTTGAATATCGCGTATTGCAGCGGGCTGGCATAATAGACCCCGAACACGTAGAACCCTGCAAGGGTCAGGGGCGCGATGACCAGCATCCCGAGTAGCCCGAACAGGCCGGCACTCTTCGGCGTACTGGCGGGAAACCGGTTGGCAAGTGACTGCATGAAGGAGTTGTCCCCCAGGTCTATGGCTTGCAGTTTTCCCTTGTTCAGCTTGCTGCGCTGCAGTGGAATCACGATGAGCGCCACGATCAAAGGCAAAAGCAGTCCGGTTGCGATCACGTCCACTGCGAAACTGTGTTCTCCGCCCCAGCGCAGTCCCGGCCCGTTCCTGATAAGGAGCCAGGCGCTCAGGCCATTGAAAATGGCATTGGAAATGCCGCAGACCAGTATCTCGTGTCTGATGTGATCATTCGCCATCGCTGTTGCACTCATTTCGACACGTACCTGCGGCAAGCCACTGATTGCACAGGATTATTGCATGGCCTGCCATACCTGGGCATAGGACTCAAACAATCAAATTATTGGACATCTCCGTTCAGGGCGGGAATGCCTCCTCGGAGGTTCTCAAGGAGGGCGGGTTATATGCTAGACTTCTGCTCAAATAATTAAGCTAATTCAGGTTACCCGGCTGCCCTGGCAGTTGATACTACGATGTCTGAAATCACAATACCTGCAAAAAAGTTTATGCGTCTTCTGGATTACATGGAGCGAATCGGTATTGATGCGGCCGCGTTGGCTGCGTCGGTTGAGCTGAGCTTCGATCGCATATCCGCCCTGGACCCAGAGCACACGCTGCCTGCGATGCATTACTCTCGTCTGTACAAGGCAGCTGCGGTGAAAATGCAGGCAATGGAGCAGCGTTTGCCGTGGGGGGCGGGGTTGGGCAGTGAGGCGTTCGAGTTAATGTGTCACTGCATGATCGGCGGTCGTACGCTGCGGGATGCGCTGCTGCTCGCACAACGGCTGGACGCGCTGCTTTACCCCCTGAATGGCTATCGCATGCGGTTGCTGGAGGAGCCCGGTTCAGACACGGCCAAATTGAGCTACGATATCGATATCTCTCGAGCGACCGAGGCACTGATACCGGAGGACTGGGACCGGGGCGATTCGGGTATCGCCGCCGCACGGGCGTCGGGACTGCTTGTCTGGCATTCGCTGTGCGGTTGGCTGATAGGCCAGGCCCTCACCGCTGCCGAACTGCGTATCGAAGCCCCGCTTGTCAATCGGGACTACCACGAGAGCCTCGCCCGCACGATCAACGGCCCCGTGTATTTCGATGCAGAAGAAAATACCTGCAGTTTTGACCGGGAGTTGCTGGACCACCGGGTAGTTCATACGCCCGAGTCGCTGAATGACTTTCTCAAGAACAGCGTGTATCACGTGATTGCGATGGGCCGTGTGACAACCAGCACCAGCGCCGCGATCAAGTCGCTGATCAGCATCGACCTGCCCAGCGGTATGCCGTCCTTTGCCGACGTAGCGTCAATGCTTTACATGTCGGAATCGAGCCTCAGGAGGCGTTTGCAAAACGAGGAAACCAGTTACCAGGCGATCAAGGATGAGGTGCGCTGCCAGGTGGCCATCGACAAGCTGTTGCATGAGGATGCGCGCGTGGCGGACCTCGCCGAGTTTCTGGGCTTTACCGAACCCAGTTCATTCGTGCGCTCGTTTAAGAACTGGACCGGCTATACACCGAAGTCCTACAAGGACAAGGTGCAGGCACTGGGCAGTACTTGAGCGTGTCCTATTCCAGACGCTGTACCAGTTCGCGTGCATCCAGAATAGCACCGTCGATATAGCCGACCCGGCGACAGTCACCGATCCGGTGGATTTGCGCCCCGCAGTCAGCCAGCTGCTTTAGCAACATGTCGTCGGGCTGTGCGCCCATCGCGATGATCACCTGGCCGCAGGCTTTTTCCTGCTGCTCGCCATCCAGCGAAAAGCTCACTGCCTTAGCGCCTATGTGAATATCTTCCACTGACTTGTGCAGTACAGCGCCGTGCGCCTGTAGCAGATGCAGTACCCTTGCCCGGCGCACGATAGCGAGCTCGGGCCCGAATGCCGGGCCGGGTTCGAGCACGGTAACTTTGCGCCTGCGTTCCACCAGATACTCCGCCAGCTCCAGTCCCACCAGGCCACCGCCGATGATGACCACCTCCCGGGTGATCGGCATCCACAGCTTGCTGAGCAGCCGCATCAGGCCGATGTGTCGTAACATCTGGCTCAGGCGGCCTGCTTTCAGGATCATTTGCTGCAGCAGCGACAATTTGGCGATCGCCCCGGGGTTGCTGCCGAAGAGAATTCCGCGCAGTTCATCGCCATCGAAGACATGGCGCTGGTCTTTGCCGGGTATATCCGGTGCAACGCGCTGAGCGCCCGTGGCGAGGATGATATGGTCGGGGTTTAGCGCCGCGATATTCTCGCGGGTGGCAGTGGTGCGAAGCTGTATCGAGATGGGCAGGGCGCGTATTGCGCTTGCCAGGTAATGTACCAGCTTCTCGTTGGGCGCATAGGCCAGCCCCGCAATGCGCGCCGTGCCGCCGAGATCAGCATCCTTCTCCCAAAGGCTAACCCGGTGACCTTTCTCCGCCAATAGGCGGGCAGATTCCATGCCGCCGGGGCCGCCGCCGATCACAAGTATCGTTTTTGGCGCGCCAGTTCGGGCGAGTATATCCCCCTCGTGCTCGCGGCCGGTGCTGTGATTGACGGCACAACATACCGGTTTGTTGATGAATATCTGGCTCACGCAGATATAGCAGTAGATACAGGGCCTTATCGATTTTTCCTGGCCTGCCAGCAGTTTGTTGGGCAGGTCGGGGTCGGCCAGCAGCTTTCTGCCCATGGCCAGGTAATCGAAGTGACCGGCGGCGATCCCGCGTTCGCCCACGTCGGGTTCAATCCTGCCCACCGCAATCACTGGAATAGTGACAGCTGCCTGCACGGCCTTGGCAAACTCGATAAAGCCACCGGGCTCGTGCACCAGTGGCGCCTCGGTGAATGCGATGGAACTGGCGACATTGCCGTAGGCGCTCACATCGATGGCATCCGCGCCAGCGAGTTCACACAGGCGGGATGTCTCGACACAATCCGGCAGTTCGATGCCGCCCTCAATGCGGTATTCATAGGCGTCCAGGCGCACCAGGATAGGGAAGTCGGGTGCAGTGGCCGCGCGAACAGCGGAAATGGTCTCCACCAGGAAGCGGGCGCGATTCTCGACCGACCCGCCATACTGGTCTGTGCGCTGGTTGGTGTAGGGCGACAAAAAGTTGGCCAGCAGATAGCCGTGCCCGGCGTGCAGTTCAATGCCATCAAACCCGGATCTACGGGCACGGGCGGCCGCTGCTGCAAAGCCACGCACGGTTTCGGCGATATCGTCCGGCGTCATCTCGTAGTACTTCGGGCCGGTGCCATCAGCGCTGGCGCCTTTGATGAAATCGCCGATCTCGTCCGGGGTCAACACGGTGAACATATCGCTGCGCGAGCGCTTGACCGGTGAGGGTACGGGGATTGGGCGCCCCGCAGCCATGTCTTCCTGGGCTTTCGTCCCGCTGTGGTTGAGTTGCGCCACGATTTTGGCGCCGTACTGATGGATGCGCCCCGTCAACTCGCTCAGTCCGGGAATGAACCTGTCGTCTGAGAATGCGATTGTATTGGGCATGCTGGCACCGCTGGGCCAGAGTGCGGCGGAAGTCTCGAGCACCAGGAGTCCGGCCCCGCCCCGGGCGCGGGCCTCATAGTAGGCGATCAGCCGCTCGGTGCAGTGGCCATCGGTCGCGGCAAAGTTAGTCCCCATTGCCGCGAGCACGATACGGTTGCGCAGCTCCATGCCGCCAATTCGGCCCGGTGAGAGCAGGTGAGGGTAGTGATGTGGCATGGTGTGCGCCCGGCTAGTCTGGGTGTTATAGCGTTATCTTAGGCCTCCTCAAGGAATCTCACAGAACGCTTAGAGTCAGTTTCATAGACATTTACGTTCTCCGTGTGCCGGGCCTGAATTGAATATCCCGGATTTACCGTCCCCGCTAACCCGCTCTGATCTATTGGAAAACCCCGATCGCTTTTCGTCGTACCAAATGATATACCTCCAGAGATCGCTATAATTGACCGGAAGATTGGGGGGATTTATCAACACTGATGCACGTTACATCCTCTGGCTGCTGGATTTTCTGTCCAGTATCGGAATGGATAGCGATACCCTCGCGGCGAATAATGGCATTAGTCACGCTGCGCTGCAGGGCCCGAATGCTTTGGTCAGCGCCAAACAACACCGCGGCCTGCTCAGTGAGGCCCAGGAATGTTACCAGGGTAGTGACCTCGGGCTTGCCCTGGGGCTGCAGCGCTCCATCGCCACCCTCGATCAGCTCGCCTACCTGATGATGAGCAGCGCCACATTGCGCGAAGCCACCAATGCGGGGCTCAGGTACCAGAATTACTCAGGTAGGTTTTCCGGCAACCTGGTCGTCACTTCCTTCAGTGAGATTCAATCTGAGGGTTGCTATCAGATAGATGCGAAAGCAGAACTGGGCGACCTGCGCCTTCTCGCGATTGAAGATATCCTCGCCAATATCGTAACGACTTGCCGGTGGGTGTTGGGCCAGGCTTTGCTGATAACAAAACTGCGCTGCAATTATCCAGCGCCCCTCCACGCCGCACGCTACCAGGAAATTTTCAACTGCCCGGTAGAGTTCGATGCGCCAGCGACACAACTATTTTTCGATGCCTCCATCCTCGATCAGCCACTACCGCAGTCCAGCCCACAAAGTGCCGCGCTCTATAAAAAGCTCTGCGAGGAACAGAGTATTGCCCGCAATCAAGGAGACATCGCCTGGCGGCTTTGGCAACTTGTCGTGCAAGACCCTGCACGTCCGCCCTCGCTTCAAGATGCCGCGAAGCGGCTACACTGCAGCAGTCGCACCCTGAGTCGCAAACTGTTAGCCGAAGGTTGGCAGTACCAGCAGTTAATCGACCAGGTGCGTGAAATTCACGCTCGCCGCTATTTAAGTGACCCCACTTTGTCCATAACCCGGATAGGCCAGCGGTTAGGTTATGCAGATAGCTCCGGCTTTCACCGGGCGTTCAAAAAATGGACCGGCCTGTCGCCACGCGCGTTTCGCGAAGCGCTGTTTGCCGTCAGGTAATGACTGGCCTGTGGCCAGATCAGATAACAATTTGGCTGTATTGGGCAAGCTTTCTGGCTGGGGCTTACCTATTATTTCGTTCGCGCTGTACCATGTAACCGACCGCCATCTGAGGATGATAATCATGAATAAATATGATGGCCTGAATCAGGCCATGATCGAGCGTTATGCGCCCCAGCCTGGACGTAGGGCACTACTACCCCAACTGAGCGAAAAGGCCCAGGTGGCACTGATGTGCCGGATGTTGTTTCGCGAGGGCTGGAATGAGCATATTGCCGGCCATATTACCTACCGCCTGGACAGCGGCAACATCCTCACCAACCCTTGGGAACTGGCTTGGGATGAGCTGACCGCCAGCGATATTGTCACCCTCAACCCGGAGGGACAGATCATCGATAGTGACTGGAATGTCACTCCCGCGATAGGCCTGCATTTACAACTCCATGCCCTGCGACCGGACGTCC
>JAGRIK010000130.1 GCA_020443325.1 Halioglobus sp. | reverse complement strand
GACGGGTCCACCACTTTTCCCTCCCTTGTCAGCACCTGCATATTCTTGCTTTGCAGATACCCGGGATCGCGTTTAATCGCGGGCAATGTATCCTTCTTGAGGATAGTGGGGGGGACAGTCCAGGTCGGGTTGAACTCGATGTAGGTGATACGGTCCCGAAATGTCGGGGTGCTGCGGAAGGGGCGGCCCACCTGTGCCCGGCTGCGCAGCAGGCGCTGGCCATCGCGGTACATAGAGACCTCGAATCCGGCTATGTCAACGACCACTGCTGTGCCCGGTATGTCCTGCAGTACGCGGGAGCGTTCCAGGTTAACCCGAATCTGGCCAATACGTCGTTCCACCGGTACGTTCAGGGCTGCCAGGGTCTTTTTGCCGACCACGCCGTCGGCATCCAGGTGCTGGCGCCGTTGAAAGCGCACTGTGGCTCGCTTGAGGCCGTCATCGAACAGGGGCGATTGGGTGTTTTCCCCTGCGGCCAGGTCGCCTTCTACCAGCAGGCGTTGGCGCAGCTGGATCACACGCGGGCCGCTATCGCCGGGGTGCAATGTGGGACCGGGATCGACGGTAGGCCACCCGCCCGCTGCGGCGATCTTGCGGTATTTCTCCAGTGCCCCCACCAGTTGCTTGTACATTGGGCCGGTAGGCTTCAATTGCTCGAGCCCCGAGAGGATGCCCCCGTTGCTGACGACACGCTGCGCCCATTCCACCGGGTCTATTTGCGGCAGTTTGCGGTCGAAATTCCACGAGGAGACGTATTCTTTGGGGTCGACCTTGCCAAAGGCATAGTGATAGGTGAGCCGCACCAGCGCGTCTGTTAACAGGAGGTCGCGCGCACTGCTATCGAGCACAAGCGTTCCGTCCAGCAGGCCCTGCACCTGGCGTTGGTGGTAATCGTCGGGGTTCATACCCTCTCGCTCGGCCTCGTAGATAGCGGCTGACAGTTCGTTAAGGGCGATGGGGTTTGTCCAGGCCGCGGTATAGTGTTCCCCGGCATAAATCGATTGTGTAACCGGCAGGTCGTATATCGTCTCACCGGCAATCTGAATCTGGCCCTGGGCAGCGAGCTGCTGCAACAGTGATTCCAGTGACTCCTCGGCGCGTCCCTGCAATGGCAGCAGTAACAGGGCGCAGAGACACAGCGCGTGTGCCAGCCTGATATCTTGGGTATATCGCCGGTATACAGATCTAATCACTTTGCCCCTTCCAGACTATAACTTTTTGAAGACGTACGGCCCCCGTGGTGTGGATTGTATATGTCGGGCGTGAAAATCGCATCGTTGTTGCGATTAATGCCAAAGAATGAGCCGGATTCCACTTTGACGCTCGTTGCGCGCAGGTTCTACACTGCATTGAGTTATTAAAGACAGCAGCTGTTTGTCACCCACGCGGGACGGGTAGATTGCCACTCAGGGCCTGATTGCTATGGAACACCTCCACATATTCACTGCCGGGTTGACGGCCGTGATCCTGTTCATATTCGGCTTGCAGAACTTTTCCAAAGAAGTTGAAACGCTGGCGGGTGAGAAATTCAGGAAAGCACTCGCAAAAGCAACGGACATCCCGGTAGTGGGATTGCTTATCGGCGCGGCGGTGACTGCGATCATTCAGTCGAGTTCAGCGACGTCTGTGATTGCCATCGGGCTGGTAAACGCCGGTGTACTGTCATTCAAAAACAGCATTGGAATCGTGTTCGGATCCAATATTGGTACTACGGTCACGGCGCAGCTGGTGGCCTTCAAACTCACGTCATTTGCACCGGTGCTGATTGTCGCTGGCTTTTTTCTCTCTCTCGTGCACTCGCGCTATGCCATCTTCGGGAAGTCCATTTTCTATTTTGGTTTTGTGTTCTTTTCCCTGAATTTGATCTCGTCTTCGCTGCAGCCGTTGCAGAACGACCCGGTGCTTATCGGCTACCTGACGCAACCGCAGAACCCGCTGTACGCCATACTGCTGGGTTGCCTTTTTACCGCGCTGGTGCAGTCGAGTTCGGTGACGACCGGGCTGGCCATCATCTTTACGCAGCAGGGTTTAATGGGGGTCGAAAATGCCATCCCACTGATTATGGGTGCCAATATCGGCACCTCGGCCACGGCGTTGATAGCCATTTTCAATATGGATATTGCCGCAAAGAAAACAGCGCTTAGCCACCTGTTATTCAATATTGGCGGCGTAATTGTATTCCTGCCCCTGTTCCTGTTGTTCGGGCAGCATCTGGATAGACTGGGCACAAGCCCTGCGATTGTGCTCGCCAATTTCCATATGGCCTTTAACGTATTGACCGGCGTGCTTTTCATCATCTTCATAAACCCGTTTGCGCGATTTATCGATTTATTGCTCGGCCAGGGAAAAATGGATTTTGAACGCCTTGCGATTCCAGTCGTAGAGCGGGAGGACCGCTACGAGAATACCCGGGAAACGATGGATAAGAATATTGCTCCGCTGCTGGAGTTCCTTCAGGAAAACTACAACCTTGTCACCCTGTCTATCGAATCCAATTACCGAAATGTGTTTGACGCTTCATCGAAACGCATTGACTACCTGAATTTTATACACGATGAGTACCTGGGCTATTTCTCGAATGTTGTAACTACCGTCACGGACGAGCAGCAGTCCAGGGAAATGCTGAAGATCATCACGCTGTACGATTATCTTTTCCAGGTTCACGATTCAATTGAAGATTTGTTTACCACTAAAAAAGTGATCGACAGGTATTACATTGAACTGGGAAGCGATCTCATCCTGATTGTAAGAAAGCTCTCCAGCGCGACGCTTGAGTTGTTCGACGAGATCCATTCGGCCATGCTGGAGAACCGTCCACCGAATCTGTCCGCACGCGTGGGGGAACTGCGAGAGGCGATGGATGATGCCAATCGCGACCTGCTGAAACTGCTGGCGAAATCAGAAAGAGAGGACGCCGGAATTCTCTCGAATTTCGTGACCTTCTCCCGGAGGCTGACGGATAAGCTGGTGAACTTCGCCGCTCTGGCGGTTGCCGGTGGCGTTAACGGAAAGAGTCCATCAGAGCGGGGCAGTGAACAAACGTAAAAAATTGATCTGCATCAAGTTTTTTTAACAATAAAACAGTCATGCTTGTTTGTAATTGGCGGTGAGCACCCGCTGTCGCCCGATCGGCTGCCCCCGGAGAGCAATCATCATGACCAGCAACACCGGCAACAACCCCCCTGCGCATTCTGGTGCCCGTTCACCGGGGCCGTCTTACCAAGACCTTCTCGACCAGGAGGTAAACCCGGTGCCGGACTTCCTGCGGGAGAACACCAACCCCTACCTCGGATCAGAGAATCTCTCGGTAGACCGCTACCTGTCACGCGAGTTTCACGAAAAGGAAGTTGAGCACGTCTGGCAGCGCACCTGGCAGGCGGTTTGCCGTGAAACCGAGGTGGCTGCGCCCGGAGATACGCATGTCTATGACATAACCCGGTTCTCAATCATCGTGACACGCACCCAGGCGGGCACACTTAAGGCCTTCCAGAATGCGTGTTTGCACCGCGGCAGGCAGCTGGTGGACGAAAACGGCAACTACGAGAAGTTTCGCTGTCCCTACCATGCGTTTACCTGGAGCCTGGAGGGGGATTTCAAATGGGCGCCGTGTAAATGGGATTTCTCCCATATCAAGGACGATGAATTCGGCCTGACGGAGGTTCGGGTCGATACCTGGGGTGGGTGGGTTTTCATCAACATGGACCTGCAAGCCCCGTCGCTGCTCGACTACCTGGGTGTGCTGCCCGGTCACTTTGAACGCTGGAAGCCCGAGAACGGCTATAAAGCGGTCCATGTGGAAAAGGTGATTCCCTGCAACTGGAAGATCGGCTGGGAGGCCTTTATCGAGTCCTACCATGCCATCGCCACTCACCCGCAGATACTGCCGTACACGGAGGACGCGGATTCCCAGTACGATGTCTGGGGCGATCATATCAGCCGCACCATCACCGCACTGGGGGTTCCCAGTTTCCACTTGAAAGATGTCACCGACCAGGATGTCGTCGATACCATGCTGGGCGTCTCTGCGATGGTTGCCAGACCGACGCACGCGCTGGTGCCAGAGGGGATGAGCGCCAGGGAATATATCGGCCAGTTGAACTCCGAGGAATTCAGCGCCAACCACGACCGCGAACTGGCCAGCTTCGCCACCAATTCGGAGCGGATGGATTCGATTCTCTATTCCATCTTTCCAAACTTCGCGCCCTGGGCCGGGTTTCACCCGAATATCACTTACCGCTTTCGCCCCAATGGCGATGACCACCAGACCGCGCTGATGGAGATTATCGTGATCGTGCAATTGCCAACAGGCGCGGAGCGGCCAAAGGATGTGCCGGTGCGACGCATGGGCGAGAACGAGTTGTTCAGCCAGGCGCCTGAACTGGGTGAAAGCCTTGGCACAATCTTCGACCAGGACCTGTTCAACATGCCGAAGATTCAGAAAGGGCTGCACAACGTCAGATCCCGCGAGCTGGTACTGGCCAATTACCACGAAGTGCGTATACGCCACTTCCACCAGACGCTCGACAAATACATCAACGGTGAAATCTAGTTTTCTACTACCGACCAAAAGACAGGCGAAACAACATGAGCAAGTGTCCCGCAGATTTCAATTTCTTTGACGAAAACGTACTCAACTGCCCCTACGACTTTTACCAGGTGCTGCAGGAACAGGCGCCGGTATACCACTTGCCCGGCACCAATATCTATATGGTGAGCCGGCACGCGGATATCAAGCAGCTGCTGAAGGATACGCAGACTTACTCCAACAACTTCAATCACCTGCTGAAAGGGCCTGAGCCCGCGCCGGAGGTTACCGCTATCTACGCGAAGGCATGGCAGCCGGTTGATACGATGATTACGGCTGACCCACCGCGCCACAAGACCTATCGCACCCTGGTCAACAAGGTGTTCAATGCCAAGCGCGTCGATGCGATGGAAGACTATATGACCGCTATCGTGCATGAGTTGATCGACAATTTTATTGAGCGCGGCGAGTGCGATTTCATTCACGAGTTCACCACGCCACTGCCAGTGTATGTCATTGCCGACCAGCTCGGTGTCCCACGCGAGGACCTGAAGGAATTCAAGCGCTGGTCAGACTCATTCGCACGCCGCCTGAGCCAGATGGCGACACCGGAAGAGCAGGTAGAGGATGCCCACAACATTGTCGCCTTCCAGATGTACTTTGCGAACATGTGTGAACAGCGCAGAAATGAGCCCGCCGATGACATGATCTCGGATCTTGTGGTCACCACGATCGAAGATCCTGACAACGGTGAAGTTCGCCTGCTCAACATGGAAGAACTGCAGAGCGTGCTGCAGCAATTAATGGTGGCAGGCAACGAGACCACGACGTCCGCTATTACCGGCGGCATGCTGAGCCTGATACAGAACCCCGAGCAGATGAAAGACCTGCAGCTGCACCCAGAGAAAATTCCAAACGCGGTGGAGGAGATACTGCGCATGGAATCGCCGAGTGCGGGAATGTGGCGGGTTGTAAAAAAAGACAGTGAAATCCACGGCGTGCCCATTCCGAAAGATTCGCTGCTGATGTTGCGCTACCACGCGGCCAACCGCGATCGCCAGCTGTTTGACCACCCCAATGCCATCGATATCGACCGGAGCAATGCCGACGACCATATCGCGTTTGGCCAGGGTATCCACTTTTGCCCCGGCGCGATGCTGGCCCGCAAGGAAATGAACGTCGCGTTCACCGCGCTCCTGTCACGCCTGGACAACATTCAGCTGGTGGAAGAGAAGAGCGACCTGACTTACTGGCCGAATATTGTGCTGCGCGGGCTCAAGGCGTTACACATCAGCTTCGACAAACGCAGTATCTGAAATTGCTGTGAGAGTACGCGGCTCGCGGCTACTCGAATGTCTGTTTGTAAAAATTCCCATGAAAACCGAAAGGGACATGGTGCTCCAGGGGGATGACTGCCATTTCACGCTGCATGTCCCCCGCGTCGAGAATTACTACCTCACTCTTCTGGCGTGTGTGGTTGTAGACAATGGATATGAGGTAGCCGTCGTCCTCTGACGTCCCCTCCCTGGCAGGGATGAAGTTGGGTTCTGACGTAAACCGACCCTCGCCAAAATCGTGAACCTTGAGCTCTCCGGTCTGGTGGTCGACTTTCTGGAACGCATTAAAGCTGTAGGGGGTGCCATTCTCAAAGATGGTAGCCAACCAGGTATACCGGTTGTCGCGCCCGGTGACGCCGGGATTCCAAGCTGGAAATTCTCCCGCTATGGAACCCGCTACCAGTTCCTTGCTGCTCTGTCCTGTCGCGAGGTTCAGGGTGAAGCGGTTGAGCCGGGCACCGTTGGCCAGGAACTGGAAGTCATCGCCGCGCTCCATAAAGACATCCGATAACCCGCCCATGACATCCATGTTGTCCACACACAGGGCATCGACAGAAATCTCGTCGCCGTTCTCGCGAGCATTGCCCAGGTGGAAACCAAAAAAGCAGTCGAATTTGTACTCCCCGACGATTTTGGCGGTTGCCAACTCGAGTACGATTACCTTGGTCTTCTCGCTGTTATCGAACTCGATGGATTCGAAGATGCTGCGCATGCCCAGCAGGAATTTGAAGGGTGTGCGCATAAAGGCCGGACACAGGATGAATATCGCGTACTTCCCGGTTATCGCGAAATCATGGCACATCGAGTAGTCGCCTACATACTGGGACGTGTTCGCAACCATTTCGCCATTGGGATCAATCTTGTAAAAATGCAGCTTGGGCCTGGGCACACCGAATACCCCGAAGTTATACAGGTCCCCCGTGAGCGGGTCGACTCGCGGATGGGCGCTGAAGGGCTGCATCGCGGACAAGCCGCGTTCGTAATCGTATTCGCCTACCGTTTCCAGCGTGGCGGGGTTCAGCTCCCAGGGCTTACCGCCTTCCCACAATGCCAACAGTTTGCCGCCGTGCAGGATGACGCTGGTATTGGCGGCGTTACCCGGCGCGCGAAACATATTCTTCAGCGGGCCGCCGGGGATTTGTGTGCCCACGCCGCGATACAGGATTTTCTGTGCGGCTGTCTCGTTGACATACTTTGGCGTGCGCACGTACCGATTCTTGTAGTGGACGCGCCCGCCCTTTATGGTCACAGCACTGATCATGCCATCGCCATCAAACCAGTGGCCGTACTGTTGATTGCCGATTTTGTTGCGTCCGGGGCAGTTGTAAAACAAGGTGCCTTCCAGGGCGGCTGGTATCTCTCCGGTGATCCGGTCTGCATCAACCCAGTACGAACGCTCATCGAACAGGGTCTCGTAGCCTGGCAATTCACAGCGGGGGAGTATGCGGGGTTTGTGCGGCAGTTCCTGCTTCAGCGCGATGTTCATTCTTCGCCCTCACATTGGCGGGTTGTTGGCCCTGGTTGCGCCTTCTTATCCGCCCGACATTACCGCTTTGTACCTGCCTTCACAAGCCCGTTTATTGGCGGCTTCGAGGATGCGGGGGCTGGGTATAGCGGTTTCATCCATGCAGGCAGCCATGAAGTCATCGAACTGCTGAGGGGAGAGGATGGATGATGGAATGGCGGTGGAGGGGTTGGTTCGGCGGGAGTGAGCCGTCTCCCTGGCACTGATGAAGTAAGGACGGCGTTACGCTGTGGCCTTTTTCTTCGCCCGTAGGCCAGGCCTTTTCTTTGAAGTTGATCTCACCTTCTTTGCCGCCAGATTCTTTGTGGGCCACTTCATACATCGGACGATTGCAGCGTATAAGCTACACTGGCGACAAGCAGAGCGGTCGACCAAGTAGACACACGAGCTGGTATGCAGGCTGCTATGCTAGTATTCCTGTCAGGCGGAACTATGATCCGCAGTTGGGGCGGATCTGGCACTTCCTGCACCGCCACCAGTGGACGCTAGTCAAAAGCGGCAGGTACAATCACCACGTATATCTACTGTCTCGGCACTAGACATAAGGAACCTCACATGCGGACCCACAGCGCCAAACAGGAAGCACTGGAAGCAATACAACGTTTGCCCGACACGGCGGACATGGAGGAGATCATGTACCGGCTATATGTGCTGGAGAATATCCGGCGCGGGCAGCGCGATGCCGCCGAGGGTAAAACCCAACCAGCCGAGGAGGTGTTGAAGGAAATTCAGGCGTGGTGAAGTGGACGGCTCACGCCACAGCCCAGCTTCGCCATATTCACAACCACATCGCTCAAGACTCCCCGCTTTACGCCAGGCGAGTCAGTGAAGGACTGGTTCAAAAGACGATCGGGCTGGATGAACTACCCCGCAAAGGGAGGCGCGTATCGGAACTCAACGACGATACAGTGCGTGAACTGCCGATGTATTCCTATCGGATTCTTTACTAGATCAAAAGTGAAGGCCTTATCGAAGTTCTTGCCGTGATCCACAAGCGGCAGAATTTACAGCAGGAGGATGTACCAAGAGACCCATGAAGAGCGGCGCCAGGCGGTAGAAGACGTTTCCGCGGAAACGTATATGCGCTTTACACCGCCCAGCGGCGTCATCCTGCAACCAGAGATGTGTTTGATGTGGGGGTGGGTGAGTTCGGGCGAGCGAGAATCGTAAAACGCACCATTCATGTGGATGATCCCAATGGCACCCCCGTCCTCATGCCCGGCGTAACTTCGTACCGTGCCACCGCCAATCTCGATGCGCTGCGCCAGATCAAGCAGCGCGTCATAGTTTCGGCGGCCATCACAGAAGCGTTCCGGAAACACCGCTACTTTCCCGCTCTACTGGTGTTAGAAAGGGATATCTGTGTCGTCGTAGGGGGGTGGGTCGGAGAGCGGGGGGCCATCATCGTTTGGGTGGCTTTCTGCGCCCTCAGTGGTGATCTTCCAGCCCTGCAGGTTGTTGAAGTACCTGCCGTTGTACTCGCGGCCGCGGATATCGAAAGTGACGGTGACTTCCTGCCCGGGCTGCAGGTTATCGAGCAGGCTGACCTTGTCCTGGACGAACTCCAGGCTGATCTCCTGCGGGTACCGGCCATCCTCAACGATGACGACCATTTCCCGCTTGGTAAAACCGCTATCGAACGTTTTTGCTTCCCCGATCAGCTTTATCTTTCCAGTCAAATCGTATGCCACGAAGTTCCCCTGTTGTTAGCAAGCTGTATTCGCTTGCGAATGTGCAGTTTATCCGCGCGGTCCCGGGTTGTGTAGCGATTATGGGGCCGCACTCGCTTAATGGCTCTTGATCAGCTTTGCGCCGAAGAACAGAATCAGTATGGCCACGACTGCAACAATGAAGAGGAACCACACAAACTCTTCTATAAACGCAACACCGGCGGTGCCCAAAGCCAGCGCAAAGCCGATAACTGCCATGCGCCAGTTGCTGTAGAGGCCGAACAGGTAGGTACCCAGTGCCAGTACCAGGCCGTTAGTCAGCCCGATGTCTGCGTTTGCCATACGATCCGTCGCGACGAGGTAGTGCACGATCTGTATGGCAGCAAATATGCCGAGCCAGTGCAGGAAAATCGTCAGCGCACTGGGTAGGTGGCCAAAACTGTGGCCCGTGTGGATGCGATCCGAGGCGAATGCTGTGACGGCGAAGACCAGGATCAGCAGGCTCCAGTAGGTGCGGGTTCCCGTCGCCGAGACATCCGAGGATGCAATGGCAAAAAATGCGAGCACCAGCAGTGTCATGCCCACGATGGCCTCAATCAGGTGTTGCCTGGAGACAATATTTGGCGTGTTCAGCTCGGCTTCATCCATCTCGAAATTCTCCAATGCGGTCGGTGGTTTCGTCGGTTAGTCCCGTGTGGCCCCCGCTGTAGATACATGCCGGCGCTTACCCAGTGTATTTAACTGTCGTCGGTTACAGCACTCCAGGAGTCGTCGGGATCGAAGGTATTAATCCTGTTCGCTTCGGCCTGTGTCTCTTCACCGAGGTCCTTCTGGTACACGACGCCATCCTGGTTGACGATAAACGTCATCACCCCGCTAACCTCGTACTCTGCCGGCCACGCAATCACGGCGAACCCCTCGGTTAACAAGCCGTCCGAGAAGTAATCGCGAGCCCCGCCCTCCGCGTTGCTGCCCTGGCGATAGAGCAGACGATAGAGATAGCCGTGGTAGGGCACAGGCCCCGTGCCGCGCCGATAGCCCTCTGTGGCAGCCCTGGCCACAAATTCCCCGGCGGGACTTTGCGCCTCGTCCTCAGTGGTGGGCCAGTACAGGCCGTTATGCATACCTTCATCGCTGATTAACTTCATCGCATAGATGCCTGCCGGGTCGCCGTCGTGACCCTGCGCCGCGTATTCGCGCTGGGCATCGACGATGCCGTGGCACACGGCGATCGCGCCGAGTTCATTGGCGCCGATGCGACGATAGACAACTTCCTTTGCACCCTCCTCGCCATCGAGGTACCAGCGCCCGTCACGTTCTACAATCGGGATGGCGAACGGCCAGTCCTGGTTGCCGATAATGAGCGTGCGCACATCGCCTTCACCAGTCAGTGAGTGCTTTTTCTTGTAGCGCGCCAGAAAGGTCTTTCGATCTGATTTGTCCTTCACCGCGTCGCCCGAGGATAGGACGTCTTCTGCACCCGGCCCCAGTAATGATACAAGGCCTTGTGTGTCACGCTTCTCTAGCGCGGTGATGAGCGCAGCGACGGCCTCTTCGGGTGTGGCAAAAGACAGATGCTCGTCTTTGGCCGGCGGTGTACCCGCCATCACCAGGGGTGTGAGGACCAGGAAAAGCACGGCAATACATCGGGATGTGAACGTCCGGATTGGATTTTTCATGATGGGTCTCCTGGTATCACTATTTTCTTAACTTGCGCTGGGGTTTCGAGTGGGAGCCGGACGAAGCACGGTGCTGCATGCTCTGTCGTCCCCGTAGACTGGCGGCGCGATCGTGACTGCCCCTGTTGGAGCCGGAGAGTGCACTGGACCTCGCGTTGCCCCCGCTGCGATTTGCGAACGGCTTCTGCTTCACTTTGTCCCTGGAAAGCGTGTGACCACGGTCCGCCAGGCTTTTTGCGGGCCGCTGTGCAGCAGGTTTGGCACCAGAGTAAGAGCCCTGCAATTTTGGCTTGGACGCGGCAATCTTATCCCTGGCTTGTTGGGCGCCGCCAGGCTTGGCACCGGCATAGGAGCCCTGAATTTTCGGCAGTGTGCGTTGCGTGGCGTCTGGCTGCTTTGTGATATTTCCTCGCTGGACATCGGCAAACCTTCCCTCCTGTGAGGGCGCCGAGCGCCTGGGCCCTTTTGCGGCCTGCGCGTTCAGGTTGCTCAACTCAGGGCGATCGCGGCGAGCTTCACTGATCGGGCTCCTGTCATTCCCCTTGCGGCGATTTTTCCAGTAGTTGTTGTCCGGGTTGACGATTACGGTGTTGTTATTGAAACTGCCATTGCCCCGGTTATAGCCATGTGAGGGATAAAACCCGTCGCCGTAACGCGGCCGGTAGGGATAGGAGGGGTAGTAGGGTGGCGGCCTGCCCCAGTAGCCTCCGCCGTAATAGTAGTCGTCGTCATCGTCGTCGAATATCTCATTGACCAGCATGCCCGCGCCAAAGGCCAGCAGGCCAGTGGTCACCAACTCGCCGGTACTGTAGCCATCGTCCTGCACCACTGTGGTGGTTGTCGTGGTTGCGGGGGGCGCTGCATAGACTGCCACCGGGTCGTACTGTGGCACATAGACGACCTCTTTATCCGGTGGCGTAATCGTTACGACCTGCTGGTTGTCCTGTGTGATTGTGTCCACCTCAAGCTTGTCGGAACTGGTCAGGTTGCCGACGTCCTTGGCCTGCACCCGCAGGCGCTGTGCCGCATCGAGTACGCCAGCCTGGTCGTCGATATAGGCTTGTCCGAGTTCCGACGTCCAGTCCAGGTCCTGGCACATCATGTCGACGACCTGCGGAAACTGGACCAGCGCTCGGATCGGCGGCGTGAATCCCGCCTGCTGTGCCGCCGCGTCGAGATCCTCGTTTTCCAGTGAGGTGTTCTCCAGCAGCCAGTTGCCTGCATCCAGAACCTCCTGCGGATTCGTCGACGCGACCAAAACCTGTGCGAGAACGATATCGGGGTAGAGCGCGACAGGTGCGAGAAGGTTCTCCAACTCTTCCGGCGTCCACTTGGCATTACTCGGCGGCAGCGTGGGTATCACTTCTGCCGGTGCTGCAGCTTGGTCGGACGAACCCGCTGCAGCGCTGGCGGCCTGCTGCGAGGTGGCGGTCGGTTCCTTGCCGCCACAACCGGCAAGAGTGGCGCAGATGGCGGCCGTCAGAGCCAGCGTGCGTAAAAACTTACCTTCGGTGGTTATCGGGACAGCGTATCGCATAGCGTGCTCCTCTGAATCCTTGAACGTATTTTTGCGGGTGTCGCGTTTCTTTATTGGTGGCCTGCGTCGCATCGGCAGGATGCTATAGACAACTTTAACATGAATCCGTGTACTGACCACGCAGCCAGTCATCCAGGAGATTTGAGGGATACAGGTTATGTCTCTGCAAGCGGTCTGTCTACGGCGGCGGGGCCGACTGCACGCATGCGACGACCTCGCACCGGTCGCTATGCCATCCCGTGAATCTCTGCAAGCGCCACGTCTATTTCCGCTTCGTTATTGAGCAGGCTGGGCGCAAATCGGGCATAGCTTTGGTGGTAAGGGGTGCTGCTCATAATTATGCCCTTCTCGTGCATGCGTTTTACCACCTCCTCGGGTTTCATCCCGGCCACATCAAAACACACGAGCCCTGACGAGTGCTCGGTTGCCAGCGGAGTGTACAGCCTGACATGGGACATAGCGGCAAGACCCTCCTTGGTTTGGGTATTCAGGGCATGAATTCGCGACTGCACATTCGCCTTGCCCAGTTGCTGATGCAGCGCGAAGGCAGCAGGCAGGGCCCAGCGGTGTTCGAAGGAATGAAAGCCACCGGGCGTGAAGTGCATGCCATCGGGTACCATCTCCATCGGCATCTGCCCCAGCCATGCCGCATAGGAAGCACTGAAGGAGGGGATGACCGGCACACTCCTGCGCCACGCTTTCTTGTTGCCCCAGACGACACCCGTGCCGCGGGGACCAAAAATCCATTTGTGGGTGCCGGCTATGAACACGTCGCAACCCAGTTGGGTAACGTCCTGGTCCTCGATTCCAAACCCGTGCACACCGTCGACACAGAAAATTATCTGGTCGGATTCCCCGCGATCCGCGTTGGCGGCATGGACAACTTCTGACAACGCCTTAATCGGCAGCTTAACGCCGGTACTGGAGTGCACCCAGGTCACAGCAACGACACGGGTTTTATCCGTGATCCCCGCTTTCAGGCGCTGCTGGCACTGCGCCGTGGAGACTTCGGCGGGATCGTCGTACAACGCCACTTTTTTTACCACGGCGCCGCAGCGCTCAGCCTTGTGCGCCAGCGACATGTCGGTGGAGTAGTGGTCGTGAACGGTTTGCAGCATTTCATCGCCAGGTTTTACGTCCAGCCCGCTGTAAACCATGGCCAGTCCCATGGTGGTGCTGTCCGTCAGGGCGATATCTGTCCACTCTCCGCCCATGTAACCGGCGGCCGACTGCGCGATTTGCATATCGATGGTGCGATTGTGTTCGTGAAGGTAATCGGCGGGGTTCTCATCCAGCTTCCGCCGATGCTTTTCAATCTCCTGTGCGACGGGCGTCGGATGCGAGGCCAGTAAAAAGGTGGACAGGTGAATGTAATCGGGGGTCAGCGGGAACATGTTCCGCAGCGCTGTCCAGTCCGCCGCTGCAACCTTGCTGGGAGTTTCCTCTTTGGCTGCTCCCGATACGGGTGAAGAGGCCACCGCTGCAGCACCGAGTGCCAGTCCAGCGGTGTTCAGGAACTCTCGTCTTCGCATAATTGAAGTCTCTGGCGGAAGGGTGATGCGATCACGCCCAATGCTTGCCCAGACTCATAAGAATAGCAACGTATAGTTGCCGGATGCCGGTCAGTTGGTGTCAGAGCCCCCAGCCTGCAGCTCGGGGGGTGACTTGCTGATCGGTTGGCCTGCAGCGTGGATTGCGATTGCTGACAGGATGGAAAGCACTGCGAACAGGATAATATGGGAAATCATCATCAAACCTCCTCTCATGTTGGGTTTGAGCTGACATTGAACCCGTTGCAGTTAGAGTAAGCATACTAATTTGGCGGGAAAACATATAACAAAAGCTTGTTTTACAAAATAATATCCTTATAAAACAATAAGATGTGACGTATTCGCGAGCCTGCTACGGTGTGAATAATGACAGAATGCCGTACACCGCTCAGCTCAAAAACAGCCCGCTCAGGAATAGGGAGGCCATGACAGCGTCAATTACAATTCCCGGCGCGGAGTGTTGCAGGCTGGTCTTGTCAGCCACCATGGAGTAAAAACGCGCCAGCAACCCAAAGCCCCAGGCAACGCCAAGCGTCATATAGATCAGTGGCTCCTGCAGCGCCAGCGCCATAATGCCGCTCCCGAGATGCAGGCCACCGAATACCACCCTGGCTTCCGACATCGCCATCGGGCTGCCCAGCTCGATCTGCTGGTTTGCGGTGATCAGGCGCGGTTTGAAAAAGCCGACGAGCCCAAACACGATAGTCAGTAGCGCGCCTGCACGTGGTAACCACTCAGCCAAAACTTCCATGATCATCTCTCCTGTTTTTCATCAGTCCCTGCGGTGATCCAGCATCCAGTCGACGAAGGCGTCGAGGCCCTCCTGAACCCAGGGGCCGGGAATATGCGGCCCGTTGTTCATTTTCCAGAACTCGACTTCTGCGCCCTGCAGGCAACCCGGCCAGGTGGTTCTCGATGTTTCGGCGCCGGGAAGATTGCCCACGAGGTCGAAATCAGGCAGTGACACCGGGTTGTTCGTATCGCACCCGGCGAGCATGGCATAGCGATCGGCGACGGCCGGCGCACTGAGGTAGACGCCTTCGATTCCTTCGTAGAGAACGGTGTCGTCGAGATCGCCATGTATTGTCAGTACGCTGACTTTTTCAGCGGCGGGCTGGCACCTTTGCAGGTCCACGAACGTAGAGCCGGCCAGGTTAACCACCGAGGTCACAAGGTGCGACGCTTCGCAGGCCATTGTCATGGACATGAAGCCGCCGCTGGAGTGGCCAATGAGGCCAATGCGTCCGGCGTCGATGCTGTAGGTGGCAGCGGCCTCCTCGATCAGGCCGGTCAGGTAGCTGACATCACTGATGTCTGCGTCCTCCTCTTCTCCCGGTTGTGTATCGCAACAGGCGGGCGTGAACCGCCACTGTTTGCGGCCATTGATAGAGAGGCCATCCGGATAGAGCAGGATGAACTGGTGACTGTCCACCCTGGGGAACAGCCCCATGTACGCCGATTGAATATAGCCATCAACACCGCGACCGTGGAGTACCATCACCAGTGGGTAGCGGGTGTTGTAGTCGTAATTGGATGGTATCTGCACCATCGCGGGACGCTCGCCGCCAATCGTCAGTGGTGGATTGGACGCGCAAGTGCCGGTGTCCGCGCACCCCTGTAATTGGTGGGTGGCGATAAGGGTGGCGTTGCCATCGCTGCCATCACTGCAGGCGGCGATGGCAGCAGTGGTGACCAGTGCCGTAAGCAGGGTGCGTAGTTGAATGATCACAGCAATACCCGGTAAAAAGAGAGAGCACGTATTCTGCCCCTCGGCGGTGCAAGTTGGCAAGGTGATCCCGCTGCTGCCTGCGGCGTGGTGGGAGACGCAGTCCGGGGATACCTTGAATGCATCGCGCCATCCCCGCGCCGTTTTCATTGACAAACGCAGCAAATCACATACTTTGAGTGCTCTATGTTGGTTGAACGTGGGGAATGGGGCTATGCCGCAGAGCGAACAAGCCATCTACGCTGACAGCGTGCTGGAGCAGAAGACGTCCATCGCGGCCATTTACGGTAACGTGGATTTCTCGGTGCTGCCAGAGCGTTATGTCAGCGATGACAGTATCAGCCAACGTCTGCCGCCAAAATACAGGCACTATGCGCAAAGCGCCTTGTCCGACCCCGCGCGGGTCGAGAAAATCCGCAACTACACAATGACGGGCGACCGCGTAGCGGATGCCTATGCTGCCCTGATTCCCGAGTACGGCTTTCGCACGCTGATTTCGATGTTGGACGATGCCTGCGAAAAAGGTATCGAGGCTGTTCCCGATGCACCGCAGGAATTGGTGGCGTTTATCCGCGCGATGGAG
This sequence comes from Halioglobus sp., assembly GCA_020443325.1. Classification (GTDB taxonomy): domain Bacteria; phylum Pseudomonadota; class Gammaproteobacteria; order Pseudomonadales; family Halieaceae; genus Marimicrobium. Next base: position 22,488 of record JAGRIK010000130.1, on the reverse strand, counting down.
GAGACGCCGGATTGGGTCGATATGCAACTGGTGGAAAAAGGCGCACAACAGGAGCGCATTCCGTTGGCGACTATTTCACCGTTTGTCATCCGGGGAGCGTTTATCGCCACCTTTATGAATAAGTACACAGCGCTGCCGATGACCATGACCGGTACGCTGTCGGAAGATAAATCCGCTAAGCGTGTGTTTGAAACGGCGAGTTTTTTTACAGCTACTGCGATGCCCGGTGCCCTGGGTCGTTTCGGCAGTGGCTTCAGGGCGGCGGCCAAGGTGCGTCTCATGCATTCCATGGTTCGCTACAACATCATGCGCACCGGCAAATGGGATGTCGCCACCTACGGCATTCCCATCCCGCAGGTGGACCAGATGCCGGCGGGCCTGATCGGTATTTTCTTGTTGTCTTTCAAAATACTGGGCAAGGGTCGCACGACTTTCACGCAGGCCGAGCGGGAGCGGGTGGAAATGTCGCGCTATCGCTGTTTTTTGTTGGGGTTGCCGCAGGATTTGCTGGGCGAGACGCCACAGGAGATTGTTGACCTGATGATGGCCCGTACGCTGTCACTGAAAGAAGAGTTTGATGAAGAGACCTGCGGCGCGTTGATACGCGGCACCATGGAGGCAGAACTCTTTAACGATCCGTCTTTGCGTGGACGGGTTCATCGCTGGATGGAGCGCGGGTTCTCCAAGTATTTTCTCATCCAGAATTTTTGCGAGGGCAAGACGTCCCGCGCTGCCAGGCTGGGCGTCACTTACCGCCTTGAAGACAAGGTGGCCACTGGTGTGGCTATACTGGCACTGCTTGCCAGTTCAAACTTCTACACGTTCGGGATGAGCATCCCGGGCTTGCGCGTGCTGGTGGACCGGCACTTGACCAACAAACTCGCCGCGCTGCTGGACAGTTACGGACACGCCGATTTCATTACTGACGCCAGGCAGTACAAGATGGCGCCAGCGGAATCCTGACGATGAACGCAGGAGTGGCGCCGGGGTTTCGATGGAACTGACAGTCACGTACGACCTGCGTGCCCCGGAGTTCGGTGCAAGCCGGGGTGAACTTTATGCGGCCGCGCTGGATCAGGCGGTATGGGCCGATGACCTGGGTTTCGACATTGTCGGCCTTGGCGAACACCACAGTGCCACCGACGGCTACAATCCCTCGCCGCTGGTTGTTGCCAGTGCGATAGCGGCGCGTACCCGGTCGATAAAATTGCGCACCTCGGTGTTGCTGGCGCCTTTGTATGATCCGGTGAAGCTGGCCGAGGACGCGGCGGTCACGCAAATCCTGTCCAATGGCCGGTTGCTGCTTGGAATCGGTGCCGGCTATCGACCCTCCGAGTTCGAAACCTTTGGGCGCAACCTGAAAGATCGCTGGCGCTTGATGGGAGAAACCTGTGAATTCCTGCGTCTTGCCTGGACAGGCAAAGAGTTCACGTGGCAGGGTCGTCGCTGCCTGGTGACGCCGGCACCAGAACCCTGCGCTCCGCCCATACTGCTCGGTGGGAGTTCCGCCGCTGCCGCCCGGCGCGCTGCCCATATTGCCGATGGCTGGTTTCCGCCACTGGACCCGGCACTGTGGCAGCCCTACAGGGATGAGTGCATTGCCCTGGGAAAAGCGGATCCGGGCGAGTATCCCCGACACGGGCCGATATTCCTGTGGGTCTCGCGTGACCCGGAGAAGTCCTGGAAGCAACTGATGCCGCATGTCCTGCATCAGTTGCAGTCATACAGCGAGTGGACAACGGAAGCGTTCGGCAGGCCCGCAGGCCCCTACGCCGGAAAGATGACAGCGGACACTGTTCGTAAAAGCCCCGCGTACAAAGTATTGACGCCCGAGCAGACACTCGAATTGGTGCATGAGTTGGGCAGCCACAGTGTGTTCTATCTCAACCCACTCCTGGCGGGCGTCGATCCCGTACTCTCCTGGGAGATGTTGAACCTCTACGAACGGGAGGTGCACCCTTACATAAGAAACGTGGCCGCTGGTGGACAGGCAGGTGCGTTATCGGTGCTTCAGGACTGAATCAGTACACTTCAACCGTATATGTCCCGGGCTGAATATCCAGTTCCAGCAGCGCGCGTTGCGAGGAACTGTCCCGCTCATAGCCGATAGTGCTGCCATTCACCTTGATCGTCGGTAACCCGTCAAACCATCGCTCCGGTAAATAGAGCAATACACCTCCCCGCTCGCTCCCCGTTGCTGCAAATGAAAACGTGAGCACGCTTGTATCCGGATCAAAATGTTGAGTGAGCAATTTTCCGGGAACCGCCTGCGCGTAGGGCTTGGAAAATAATCGGTCCGCGTTGTCGCGGAGCACCCAGCTGCCGGTGGCAGAGTCGAAATCGTAGAATCCCCAGGAGTCCTGGCTGTCTTCCTTCCACAGCCAGAGTATTTGTCCGGAGCTGAACGCGTCCGCCGTCTCCTGCATCGCACGAATGTAACCTTCGGACTCGGGTGAGTCCGGGTGGGTCCCCCATTCCCCGACGACCAGTGCGGCCCCCCAGGAATTGGCTTCCGCTTTCATATTGCGGTAATTCGCTTCGAGCCAGGTCTGCCACTCCTCGTAGGTCGAGGCATCGACATTAAACGGGTAAATATGCGGGCAGTAAACGATATTGCCATCGGGAAACGGCTCGCTCATCAGTGGAGCACTGATCCCGAAATTGCGGACGACACCGGGTTCCATCCAAAACATATGCCTGTTGTCCAGTTCACGCAGGGGCGGCAGGAGCTTGTAGTAGAAATCGTACAGTGCCTGCTGTGAGGGATCGAAATGAGAAACAAAGGGTTCGTTCATGGGTTCAAAACCCAAAACCTCGGGGCGATCCGCGTAACGTTCAATAAGACGCCTCCATACGGGGAGAAACCGGTCCTGTATCCCCTCCCGGTTTTCAAAGAACCCCTGGAATGCGGCCAAAACCTGGGGTGAAAGCCGCCGTGCAGCCAGATCCTCCAGCGGCCCCTCCAGCAGTTCCCGGGGCGGTGGCACGATGGCCCAGAGCGGCGCGCCGTCCTCGCCGATCTCTTTCGACCATGCGTCCTGGTGGAAATCGAGTAGTACGTACAGCCCCGCTTCCCGGGACAGGTCTATCACCTCGTCCAGTTTCTCAAAATACGCTTGTGAGAACTGGCCTTCATGCGGCTCCATCCCGCTCCAGTTGATGGGTAACCGCAGTACGTTAAAGCCCTGGCGCACCATGGCCTCTGCATCCTCGCGGGTGAATGCGGGGATGGGTTCCAGGGCTATGCGACCGTCGTCAAAGGTGACATCAAACAGTCCTTCGATACGGGCATTGATACCGCGAATCGAAACTTCCCTGCCAAGGTCATCCACCAGGCGAAAATCCCTGACACCGATCCAGGGCAGGGAGCGAACCGTAATCTCCTCGCGGCCGGGTTCATTGCTGCTGGAAGTATCGCTACAGGCTGAAATAGCGAGGCCGAGGCTGAGAGCGAAAAAGGAGGCAAGCACGAAATTCGTACGGTTCTTCATTGTATTCCCGGAATCCAGTATCGGAGCGTGTCAGGCGCGAGGGGTGGAGATAGTCGCGCGAATCAGCGTGGTATCGTAACTGCTCCATGGGCCATCGACAATTGATAGACCGCTGTTCTGTGGTATGACGGCCGGTTTGGTGCGTTGCGGCCACCATGCGTGGGCTGCCTACCGCGACATGCATTCGGGTTGGTGTCGGCGCGTAAAACGCGTTAGATTCCTGTCTGTCGCCCATGAACACTGGATTGCCCATGCAACAGAAACTACAGCGTGCAAAAGAACTGCTCCCCTCAATCATCATCACCGTATTGAGCATGATTCAGGCCCTGGCCCTTGAGTTGTACTGGAACAAAATGCAGAGCTCTGAATTTCTCTGGCTCGGCGGGTGGGATGCGATCGTCGGTTGGACGCAACTCGGTGTCATGCTGTTGGGCATCGTTCAAATCTGGCTGATGTATGTCAGCACGATTCTGCGGTTCAGTTGGTTTCCCTCCATGCAGGATACCGTGACACCGTTCGTTATAGGCCTGCTCGAGTTTGGTATGGTCGATCTGATGGGACCCGATACGCTTGGTGTATGGTTTATTCTGTTGGCCATGATATACGGTGTTTCCACCTGGGCCGCACACATGATTCATCGACAGGCGCGCATAGACCCGGAGAACCAGTACTTCTTCCAGAATCTGCTGCCGGCTGGTTGGCGCGATTTCAAGGCTTCCTATATCGTGATCGGAATACTGAGCGCACTGGGAGCCGTGTTGTGGCTTAGTGGAGAATCCGGTGCTCTGGCAGCGGTGGGGCTTTTATTTGCAGCGGCAGCGATAATCCGCCAGTTGTATATTTCCAACCAGTACTGGATGCATTCGATGATGGGTGAGGGGGAGGGCTGATCTACGCAAGATCGACACGTGCCCGGTGCAGGGGCGACTCCAGTTCCCAGCTGATACCGAAAGAGTTCAGGTCCCTGCTGATACCCACTGACGAAGCGGTGATGCCAAAAGGGTCATCCACAGTCAGCGTACCGGGCCCGTAGCTGGATAGGCGGGGTGTCACATCTCCCCAGCCCTGGCGATTGCCACTGGCTTTTTCTTCAATCATCGCGGCGTGCCAGGCGACCACGTCACACTCGAGATTGACGGTCTCCGGCAATGCGCGGTCGTGTGCCGGGATACTCGCCAGTTGCGCTGCAAGAATGGAGCGCAGCGCAGGGGAGTCCTCCATTCCATACTCCTCCTGCAGGTAGCGCCCCATCTCTTCCATCACCAGGTACCAGCTAACCGGCGGTGCCATCAGGGATGATACGTAGTGGTTGAGTACGAATAGCATGGGCCATCGTTTATCGTCTGCCGCATCCTCCAGGAGTTTGTGATAGAACTCCATTTCGCTGACGGCGGTTTCCTGCCGGACAAACCGGGTGATGGTGCGCAACACCCCAAAATTCTCGAACAGTGTGTACGCCTGTTTCAATCGGGTCATCGTTGCCAGGTCGTCTTCCGTGTAGGTGGCTGTCGAGGCCAGAACAGCCTGCTTGCCGGGCGCCACGGGGATCAATGTCTTGATCTTGTGCTTTTCGAGGTACGCGGGCTCGTTCATCGGGCTGTTAACCAGCAACGTGGTGAGGTTGACGCGCGTTGAAAGCTCGCGATCTATGCACTGCTGGAGGTCATTACAGAAGGAGGCCAGGGTAGAGCCCGGAAGCCCCATCATCAGTTCAATGGTGAGAGGCAGTCCGGAATTGCGCATCTCCACCGCAAGCGCGTCATATTTCTCGGTTTTGATATTGGCCCGATTGATAACGTCCAGCGTGTTTTCATCCATCGACTGGAGCGACAGTGTGCCCAGCGTCAGGATGTTGCCCTCGGCCAGTACGTCGATAATATCCTTGAGATATTTCACGGAGTTCTTGGCAAAGTTGCCGCCAAATCCCCTGGGAAATCCGGTGGCAATTTTAAGTTGGGCCGCCTTGCGGGCGATGTCGACATCGCGCGGGAAAATCCCGAAGTTGGCATCGGCAAGGGTTATGGTGGCAACCTCTGTTGTCGCGGCCCATTCCAGCTCCGCCATGACGCGATCGATATCAAAGTTCCTGATTTTACTGGCGGTAGCCGAACCCCAGTCACAGAACGTGCAGCCGTACGGGCAACCGCGGTTGGTTTCCATAATGAGGAACAAGTCATCCAGGCCGTAATACGTATCGAACAACCCGGTCAGGTACGCTGAGGGCAAAACGCTCAGATCCGATATTCGGCCTTGCTTCTCATTGCGTACGATACCCGTCGGCGTACGGTAGGTAACACCGGGTATGCCATCGAGCACACTGAAGTCGGGTTGTGGATCACCGATGACTGTGCGCAACTTCGATAGTACCTCAGCGCAAACAACTTCGCCCTCGCCCTGAATGGTAATGTCTATATGCGGATGATTTGCAAAATGACGATGCTGGTCTTCCTCATACTTGGGGGTGTCGGGGCCGCCGTGGATCGTAATGCTGTTTGGGCTTAATGCCTTGATACGTTCAGAGGCTTCGACAGACTGCGCATGTGACCAGAGGTAATTAGAGAACAGGTAAATCGCCGGCTCTTTGGTAAAGCCCGCCAGCCGATCATCGTCCCAGATCCAATCGGTGCGGAAGTTGTAGAATTCTTCCAGCGCGCCCTCTTCATGCACCTTGGCGTAGGCAACGATTGAGCCCAGGGCTAACGGTGGGCACACGTCAAAGGCGACAGGAATCACTTTCACCCGGTGCTTTCCGGTGCGCTGTTCTCGCTCTTGCTCGGCATCATCCTGGACCTTGGCATGACGGCGAAACATGTCGCGAGCCAGGTCGCTCGAATTACCAGACAACACGAGTCCGAACAGTTCAGCCCCGGACCTGTTCTTACGCTGGGTGAGCGGTACGATATACCTGTGCGCGATAAACGGTTTGATCATCGCCAGGAACTGTGCCTTGTCCAGCGCGTGGTTGCCGCGGGCTTCCCGGTGTGCCTGCAATGCCTCCTCGACCGTGTGGTGTGTGGCGAGTTGGCTCAGCGCGAGTATTTCTTCAATAGTGATGGGGGGCAGTGATATTCCGTTGTGCGATATTGTTGCGAATTTGCCTTCATGCAGAAAAAAAGCGCATGGGGTGAGCAATTTCAACGGGCCGTCTGGGATTGTCGCATCGAAACTTGCGTTGGGGTTTGGCCTCGGTGCTGGCAGCAAAGCCCGTTGTGCAGGGTTCGAGCGGTCAATTGCATCGAAACGTCTCTGCCGGTTTAACCGTTTCGCCAGGGTGGTGTAGTGCTCACGCTCAGCTTCCGGGAGGTTTTTGCCGTCCAGATACCGTTGGAGTCCTTCCTTGATGTTCGGGATAAGGCCCTGGCTGAATGCCTGCAATAACTCCAGGTCGCTAAAACCGAGTTCTATCGGTGGCGCACCGGCGGCCTGCCATACCCTGATAACGGAGTCCGCTCCAATGACGATCTGGAGTTTGGCGTTGGGGAGAAGAGTGAGTTTTGCCACTTTGGCATCCATCGAAACATACCTCGAATAACACGGCGGTAGTGATTGCGGTATCTGCTACTAAACCGTGCGTTTAATTATTTGGGAGCTCAGGCCATTATGGTCATGCAATCCTCGCATACTCCTGTTATTTCCGTGTTTTTGCAATCATTCCCTCTGGAATTACTGCGTTAATGAGACATGGTCCCCTAAATTCTAGCAGACCTCTGGATCGAATCGTCAATGCGAGACTTGGCGGGCCTCACCATCGCCGTTTATCCATTCTTGAAGTGTGGATTAGTGAGAAAAACCGTCAGCCCAATGTCGGTGTATTGCCAGGTTTCACTGGTGTCGATTTACGCTTGGTCATTTAAGCTAGTTATTATTAGTATAAAGCTGCGGAGATAAAGGTATCAGGGAGAAACAGGTTTTTCGTGAGGCAGCCAGGGACGTGCTGATTGTTGCAGCCTGCAAATGGTAAGAGCATCTGTTCACCGCTGTATCGAGGCCTAAAAGCGCCATTTGCTTAGGGCGCTTCTGAGTGAAAGGGTCCGGATGTCATCGAGCCATATTGCCTAGGACGCACACGGTTTCTTTTCGATCTGCACGGTCGCGTGATCCACGTTGAAACGCTCGACCAGCCGCGAATTCACCGCCTCGAGTTGTTCATCGGGGTCCGCAGATTCCTGAATGCGCGCATGTAGCGTGACCAGGTGGCGCTCCTGCGTCAGTGACCAGATGTGGATGTGATGCACGTCTTCCAGGCTGGGAATTTTCTGCATCAGGTCCGCCCTGATCGTGGCGGGATCCAGCCCCTGCGGCGCACCTTCCATCAGGATATGGGCAGATTGTTTGGTAATCACCCAGGCAGAACGCAATATCAGGAGTGCGACCGCGATGGATAACAGGGGATCCACCGGCGTCCACCCTGTAAAGATAATCACCACGGCTGCGATGATGGCGGCAACGGAGCCCAGCAAGTCGCCGGCTACATGTACCGCGGCTCCGCGTACGTTGAGGTTTTCCCTGGAGCCGGTGTGGAGCAGCCAGAATGCGAAACAGTTGACCAGTAACCCGCCGACGGCAATCCACAGCATGATCCCGCCCAGTACCTCAACGGGAGCATTCAGGCGTTGTATCGCCTCAAACAGGATCCATGCAACCAGCGCGATCATCGCGATGCCATTGACGAAGGCCGCGAGCACCTCCCCGCGATGGTAGCCATAGGAACGGCTGGAGTCGGCGGGGCGCCTGGACAAGCGAAAGGCCAGCCAGGCCAGGGCCAGCGCTGCGGTGTCGGTAGCCATATGTCCGGCGTCAGCGATCAGCGCGAGGGATCCCGAGATCAGGCCGCCAATCACTTCCACGGCCATAAAGCCGCCCGTGAGTAGCATCGCGAGGAAAATACGCCGCTCGTTATCGTTGCTCACCTGGGGCGCGTGACTGTGCCCCGCGTGATCGTGGTCATGCGAATGGTCGTGGGGATCAGTTGGCGACATACACTACCTGCGTTGTTGAACTGCCGAGTGTACTATCCTCGATCGATATGCGCGATGCTCGCAGGGGGCCCTGACCGCCAATCGAGGCAGAGGCATTCGCGGTCAGGCGCTGGCAGACTGCCTTGCGCCCAGCTCGTTATCAATCATCAGCAGGCCATAGCCATCGTCCTTGACCAGCTTGAGCTTGGAGATGATGCCTCCGAGGGTCGCCTCTTCCTCCACCTGCTCGTTCACAAACCACTGCAGGAGATTATAGGTGGCGTGATCCTTTTCCTTCAGGGCATGGTCACTGAGATCGTTGAGCCCGGACGTCATGGATTGTTCATGCGACAGCGAGGCATTGAATACGTCCAGGAGTTTTCCGAAATCACTGGGCGGGCTCGTCACTTCGCCAAGGACGACGTGTACACCTTGTTCAACCAGATAGTTATAAATCCTGGTGGCGTGGTTGTGCTCTTCCTCGTACTGCAGTTTGAACCAATTGGCAGCGCCGTTGAACTCGAGGTGACTGCAGTAGGCCGACATGGCCAGATAGAGGTAGGCGGAAGAAAACTCGCGGTTCAGTTGGCTTAGGAGGGCTTTTTCCATTGTGCTGGAAATCATGGCTTGTCCTTAATTAATCAGAAGAAAACACTTCAGCGTTGCCGAGAAGGTGTCATTGTCGCCAGAAGCAAGGTAGCGATCACTGTTGTTACGTATCGATACGGCATACAGTTTACATAAATTAGCGGATTGGAGGGAGGTTAGATTTCTCCGCAGGCAGGCCCAATGCTTGCCAATGCCAAACGGGCCCATTACCGCCTGCTGCGAAACTGTCGTGGAGTGCAACCGACAAGGCGTTTGAACGTTCGGCTGAAATAGGGCGCGTCGATATAGCCGACATGGTCTGCGATGGTGGAAATGGGGGTGGTGGTCGCCCGCAGTAGCTGTGCTGCAGTCATCATCCGCTTTTCATCACGCCATTCCAGTACGGTCAGGCCTGTCTGGTCCTTGAACTTATGGGCGAGGCGCGAGGTCGATATGCTGGCCGCTGCAGCGACCTCATCAAGTGTAAAGACACGATTATAGTTGTCCTCGATGAATGCCTGCGCTCGGGCGATGCGCGAATCTATCTCCGTCTGGGATTCTGCGGGCAGGAGATTCCGGGCCCGCAGGATAAGTTGCTCGAGCAGGTTGTGTTCGAGTTCGAGCTTCATCGGCGAGGCGCTGAGAAAACATTGATTGAGTTGCGCAAGGTTTTGTTCAATCTCCTCCCGGGCTGTGTCGGCAAACGCCAGGTAGCCGATATGCGGCCCAACCCGGGGCCACGCCATCCAGTCGCGCCATGCTGCTTCCGCCTGAAAGGTAATCCAGTAGTGTCCCCAGGTGTTTGCCCCTGGCGATCGGTAGTAGCTGAATACGGCGCCCGGCTCGAACGCTGCCATATTTCCCGCCCGCATGGGCAGTTTGCGAACGCCGGTATCGAGCACACCTTCACCCTCGAGAGTGTACAGTATGATCCAGCCTGGAATGCCCTCGGTCTGGTCGGCCGTCAGGTCGAAGGGGCTGCCTTTCATCCGCCGTGCGTAACCCATTGTAATAGGCTGTGCCCACAGCAGCAGCGGTCCAAGGCTCTCGACAAAGCGGTCGATAAACTGTTGCGCCTGTGCGTCGCTGCGAAAGCCCGGAGGATCCAGGCAGGGCAAGAACTCAGCGGCCAGTTCTCTCGATTCAGGCTGCTGGTGCAGGTTCGCCTGTATCTGCCTGGCGAGCTCAATAAAGCCCTCGGCTTCCAGGTCTGAACGGGTGCCGGAGAAGTAATGCGCCAATTGTCGCAGGTGGCGGTGTTTGACCTCACGCCCGGCAGCGATCAGCAGCAGGTATTGGGCAACATCAGTGATTTCCATGCGAAGTGACAATATCATTCAATAATTCAGGAGTATATTGCTAATATTTCTCCCCAAACAATTGAATAATTCAATCCAATGCAGTTTCTTCCAATTGGGCAAGCACAGCGGGAGTGTTGACGATGTTGATAAAGGGTGGAGTAGTGGTCGATGGCACGGGTGCCGAGGGTTTTGTCGGTGATGTGCGCGTGGAGGATGGTGTGATCAGCGCGCTTGGCCAGAATCTGGAGGCGACGTCAGGGGAGGAGGTCGTCGATGCGAGTGGCTGTTATGTCACTCCGGGATTGATAGAAAGCCACACCCATTTCGATGGGGTTATGTGGTGGCAGCCAGATCTCGACCCGCTGCCCGGCTGTGGCGTAACAACTATCGTAATGGGCAACTGCGGTTTTGCGCTGGCGCCGACGCATGAAGACCCTGAAGTTCGAGCCGAAGTGGTCAAAATATTTTCCTTCTTTGAAGACATTCCCGAGCCTCCCTTTTTCAGCAACCTGCCCTGGGACTGGCGCAAATGGTCGGAGTACAAGCAGTCCATGGTTGAGAACTGCAATGTGCCCGCCAACTATTGCACGTTTGTTGGGCACATCGCGCTGCGCCTCGCCGTGATGGGCATGGACGCCTGGGAGCGCGCGGCCACGGCGGACGAGATAGAGCAGATCGCGGCTCACCTTGAGGATGCGCTGGCTGCCGGCGCGCTCGGCATGTCCACCAACTTCCTCGATCACGATGGCGCGGACAGGCCAATACCGACGATGTTGGCTGATGATGCAGAACTCACAGCGTTGTTCAAGGTGATGGAGCGACACCCCGGGGCAACGGTACAGGTGGTGATTGATACCCTCATGCGCTTCACCGGTGGCGATACCATGGAGCGCATTGCCCGGCTGACGGAGGGTTTGAATGTTCGCGTGCAGTGGGCCGGGGTGCCGACACTGAAATGGCAAAAAGACTACGGACTGCAGCAACCGTTTGTAGATTTGCACGAGCGCTTTGCCAGGGAGGGGCGGGATTTCTGGACCGGTTTTGCGCATGTGCCTATCACCGTCACCGCCAGTATCCGCCAGTCATTACTGTTCGCACAGTCAAACGAGTATGTGTGGCATGAAGTCGTAACGGCGGAAACAGATGAAGAGAAACTCGCCTTGCTGGGCGATGCGGAATGGCGTGCGCGTGCCCGGCACTCCTGGGATAACGAGTCACTTGAAACCTCGTTTTTCCGGGCGCCCTCACAAATGATGCTGGACAACTCGGACAATGAGGCGGGTCCCATGGGTGTTACCCTCGGTGAGTACGCGGCCGAACTCGGTGTGCACCCATCGGATGCGCTGGCGCAGTGGTTCATCAATAATGGATTATCCTCTACGGTCACCATGCCTCCCTGGGACAAGGATGACGATATGGTTGTCAGGTTGATTCGCGATCCGCTCACCGTGGGCAATATCAATGATAGCGGTGCCCACGGGCAGTTGTTCTGTGGCAGTGGCGACAATCTGTTGCTCTACACCGACTATGTCCGTGAGGGAAAAATCTCGATAGAAGAGGCGGTGCACTGCCAGACTGGCAAGTTGGCCGGGCATTTCGGGTTTCATGATCGCGGCGTGCTGGCTGTTGGCAAGCGAGCCGATATCACCGTGTTCTCCCTCGACGAGATTGAGCGACGGGACAAGTACAAGGTCAACGATGTCCCTGATGGTAAAGGCGGCTACACGTGGCGCTGGACGCGCGACGCGGCCCCGATGCGCCTGACACTGGTGAATGGTGTGCCGACTTTCGCCGGGGGGGCGGCTACCGGCTCAATGCCCGGCGAATTTATAAGGCCTCAGATGGTGAGCTGATATCGGGTGACCGGGGCAGGGCGCCAAAGCAGCGGGATCCAGTGAACGTCGGTCGCTAGTTGCGCGCAGGTGTGGTGTTGCGGATCTCGTACCTGGCATCTTCACTGTCAACAGGCAGCAGATTGATAATGTACTTCGCGCCCAGCTCACCCAGGTTCATTTTCTCCATGTCGTACTCCACCTGCAGTTTCATAAACACCTGCGTACCGGGGCTCACCTGGAAAGCCTGTTCGATATCGCGCGCAGCCCACCCGCTGGAAGCTGTCGTCAACCCGGTTATGGTGATGTTGTGGGCGCCCGGCGCAAGTTCGGTCACCAGATACTGATCGTACTTGAGCACGCCGATGCTTTTCCCATCCACCAGCACATCCGGATAATCGAATTTCAATGGCTTCATCAAACCCGGTGTTGATGCGGCAGGCCGGTAGATATAGAACACGGCGTTGTCGGGATTGGTGGCTACTGTGGGTGTAAAGTGGCCGACCGTTTGCGTGCATGCACTCAGCAGGAATATGAAAACGCCATGCAGCAGGCAAGTGCGTATCATCGTTACATTCTTCATCGGAAAACTCCAAAAATAGCGCTGCGAGACCGGACATCTTTATGGCAGCAGGTTGAGCGCGAGCGGCGTGGTCAGGCTGGAAGTGGGACGCCCAAGTATAAGGCAATTGGCTTAACAGGCAAGCCAGTCGCCAGCTTGGGGCGGTGGTGTGAGCCTGGCCTCCCGCAGTCGATTCCGGCATTGTCATGCTGTGGGAGGTTGACAACGCTGCGCACAAAGACAGATAGTCGTTACTCCCTCTGTCGAGTCCTCCAGGGGCGGTGACCACAGCGGCCCCGCTGGTTGGAGCGGCGAACCAACTCCCGCAAGAGTGATGATGTATGCGCAAGTTTAAATTGGAATGTTATCTGGTCGCGTGCCTGTTGTTGGGGGTAGCCGGATGTTCCGATGGTGGCGACAACAGTCATTCAGGCGCTGCCCAGCAGTCCTATAGCTACGATGAAATGGGCCCCTATCCGGTTGGCAACCGGACGATAAGCGTGATGAATGCGAGTGAAGGTAGGACGCTCAATGTCGAGCTCTGGTACCCCGCGGCAAGTGCGCAGGCGACGCAGTCCATCCAGGACTTTGCTATTGATGAGGCCGAGCGCGATGAAATACTCGCCCTGCTGGAAACGGTGCCCGGGCAGTGTACGCGGCGGGAAACGTCCTCCAGTTTGGCCCCGCAACCTGCCGCAACTCCGGAAAAATTCCCGCTGGTTATTTTTTCTCACTGTTACGAATGCACGCGCTATTCATCTTTCTCCCTTGCCGAGCGGTTAGCTAGTCATGGCATTGTGGTAGCCGCGCCGGACCATGCGCGCAATACCCTGTTTGATTCGGGCGCAATGCTGAACGTGGAATTCCTGGCGACGCGAGCCAGTGACGTCTCTGCGATACTGGATGAATTGCTGACGGAAAACTCGCAGGCATTACCCGAATCACTGCAGGGCCGTTTTGACGTCGACCAGGTTGCCATTGCGGGACACAGCTATGGTGCGGTGACCGCAGGCAAGATTCTGCAGGATGATCCGCGTTTCAAGGCCGGGTTGATTATTGCAGCGCCTGTCGAGAGCCCTGTTTTTCCCGGTGTCAGCGTCGCGAATATTCAAGAACCGTTGTTGTTTATGGTCGCACAGGAAGACAACAGTATCGGTAGTATCGGCAACGCGGTGTTGCGCGCCAATTACCAGGCGGCTGTGGGGCCCGCCTGGAAAATCGAAATTGCCGACGCCGGGCACTGGTCTTTTTCCGACATTGCGGGAATCGTGCCGGCTTTCAACGCGGGTTGCGGTGAGGGCGAGCGCCAGACAGTGCCAGGAGAGCCGTTTACCTATATCGATAATGTACTGGCGCGCGATATTACTGCAACCTACGGCATGCTGTTCTTTGCGGCCCAGCTGCTTGGCGATCAGGAGGCCGCAGAGGCGCTGGGCGTATCGATTGCACCGGACATTGTTGATGTGCAGATGAAGTGAAGAAATCAAGGGAGCCATCAGACGGTTGATGGTGTCACTTTCGTCATTGATATTCACCTGGAGAGGGTAGCACTTCCGATATTTCGAGTTGTAGTCTGTTTATTGTTGTAAGCGCCTTAGCATGCCCTCGAGGCCGTTGAGTTTGACTTCGTAGATCAACGCCAGTTGCGTGCCCAACTTGCCCTTCGGAAAACCCTTGCTGTGGTACCACACCAGATAGGGCTCTGGAAGGTCCAGCAACTGGCGGCCCTTGTACTTGCCATAAGGCATCACCTGGTTTATCGCATCCAACAGGTCCTTGTTCTCGATGTGCCCGGATCGTCCTCAAATGATTTGGCGTATTATAGCCAGCCGTAGTCAGGGCAGCGTCTGGAAGATCAGCTGCCATCGTTCCTGTTAGTGAGGATATTTGGGGTCAGAGTAAAAATATCATCGATATTTTTACTCTGACCCCAAATATCTGACCCAAATATCCCACTTCGATACATTCATGGGCTGGCTTGTAGCGAGGCCTCAGGGAATACGCTGATAAGTGTTGCCGAGATCGTCAGCGATAACCTCGGCGATGCCGCCTATGGTGGGAAGCTCGTAATCTTCCGTCAGCAGGACCACCTGGAACGTCCAGCCCTCTGGTAACTGCAGCGTCTGCCCCAGCCGCTGCAGGCCAACCAACTGCTGATCACGGTCCCGGCCCTGGGTGAAGGATTGCATTCTATAGCGGGTGCCCTCTGGATCTTGCAGATCGTAAACCTGGCGGCCGGCGACGTAGTGAAACACTGTGTCGCGGCTCACCCTATTGACCTTGTAAGCAGCCGGCTCTCCGGTTTCTGTCCCCGCCGCTAACGCCACGCTGGCCGCCAGGCGCATCGGGATACCGCCGAAGTTTTCGATCACGGGTGGTCCGGTTGGTATTTCACTCTCAATGCGATCGAGTACCCAGAATCGAATGCCGTTCAGAGCGGCCACCTCGGCGCTGTAGTCTCCGGCGATCGATTCTGCATCGAGCGCGTCCCACAGGTGCTGGGGGCAAGTGCCCAGTGGCATCGAGTTATAGACATCGGCAATGGGGCCTGTATTCCCGGGGAAAACCAGCAGCACCTCGCAGTAGCGGAAGTTGAATAATGGTCCATTCTGTGGCGCTGCTATTACTGTCCCAGGCACTTCACTGGCATACACCAGCGTATTCTCTACCCCCGCCTCTTTATAGACAACGGCTTCTCCGGCTCGCGGGTTGAGCGCGAAAGCGTTGAGGAACGCGTCGCGGCTGGCGTAGCGCACGATCGCAGCCTGCTCCCATGCAAACTCCTCGTTGGTCAGTATAACTGCCACCGGCATCAGGAGATCTGGCAGGGAGTTGTACCGCAGCAGCGTGGGGAGGATGGTGTTACCGTAGATCTGGTTGGCTTCCTCGCCGCTGAGGTCGGTGTCGCGACCATCGGGAAAGTTGGCCTGCTCATAGAAGTCGATGAGGTTTACCATCCAGAATGGGCTCGGCGCATCGCTGACGACCATGTCGACAACCGCGGCGGGATTGGAGTCAAAGGCGGAGTTGTTACTGCTTCCGTTGGCACCGGCATTGGCCAGCAGGGAGAATGCCTGTTCGTTATCGAGATTTTGCAGCGCCGGATCAAAGTAGCTGCCACCGGGTTTGAAAGGTAGTCGGTCCTCCTCCCCAAGTACCCAGGCGTGGTCATCGCTGGCTGCGGCCAGGGTATTCATCAAGTCAGTGAATGCCGGTGTATCAATGGCGCTTAGCAGTACGATGATATTCGGGAACTCGATCGCACGGATCTGGTTGAGGGAGCGATCGCCGATCAATTGGTCGAAAACCTCGCTGCGAAAACGCTCAGTTGCACCGATGCTTTGCCACAGGTTGGCGGCCTGCTCTTCGTAGCGAGCGAAGGTCTCGCTGTCCGTGACCGACATCAGCTGCACCAACGTCACCGGTCTTCCACTGTCCTCGTAATCCAGCAGGCCCTGCATGCCGCTTTCGCTGAAACTGGACTGCAACTCGCCGAACTGTGCCAGCAGTCGCTGGGACTCGCTGACGCTGTTGTTGTCGCTGCCATCGCTGCAACCGTTCACAAGCAGTAAACACAGGAATGCCGCGATCCAGGTTTTGGGCTTCATATACGTATCTGGTATTTGCTATCGGAAGGTTGATGATACCAGACTGGTCCTGAGCGATATCTGGAATTTCAGGGTCTGGATATTTGGGGTCAGAGTAAAAATATCAGCGATATTTTTACTCTGACCCCAAATATCCAACCCCAAATATCCAATATCCCAAATATCCTTCCCGAGCTCAACGCCCGGTGTTAGAAACGGTACTTGGCGCGGATACCACCATTACGTTTTACCGCAAGAGTTGTTGTGTACATGTTCTGGAACTGCTGCTGGAAGTTTACAAACCCGACGCCGCTGACCAGTTCATCCTCGTCGGTGATGTTATTGACATAACCGATGATTTCCCATTTGTCCTTTATCCAGCCAATCTGCATATCTATCGTGGTCATTTCCGGGAGAGTTGCCCAGCCAAGGTCGTCGGCAATCATCTCGTCGCGATAAATCACGTCGGTGCGAGCGTACAAGTCAGCCTCGCCCACCGGCAGGTTGTATTGCAGCGACACAATACCGGAGTGCTTGGGGGTCCGCGGCAGTTCTTCGCCACTGAGGTCCACGATAGAGGCTCCGTCGGACCGCGTTCGTACGAAGCCGTCGTATTGAGCGTGGATGTAGCTGTAACTCCAGTCCAGGCGCAGGTGGTCGGTAATCAGCACAGTATTTGACAGCTCCAGGCCGTAGGATTCGGCATCCCCGATATTCTCCACAAAGGGCACGGGCGGGTTGCCGTTCAGTGCCGGCTGGTTGGCGCTGGCCTGTTTGTCCTTGTTTTTGTTGTAGTAGATCGCGCCGTTGAACAGGATACGGTCTTCCCACCACTTGCCCTTCCAGCCCGTCTCGTAGGTGGTCAATTTCTCCTGGTCGTAGACGACATTTTCGGCCAGCAGCAGTGACTCAAAATTGAAACCACCGGGTTTGGTTCCCTGGGCGACAGAGCCATAGAACATGTGGTCGTCGTTGTAGTGCCAGGTTAACGAGGCCCGTGGGTTGAAGGCGTCGAAATTCTCACTGCCGGTTACCTTTCTCGGCCCGCTGTGTATGGGTTCACCGGTTGCTGTTCTGGCGCACAGTTTGCCGTTCGGTGATATCGGGCCAGGGCAAGGTCCGCCCGTATACGGGTCAGAGGCATAGAAGACACCGGGCTTTTGGTCCTCAAACATCGGTGTGACATAGGTAGGATCGAGCGTTCCGTACTCAATGCTGATGTCTTCCTGCTGGTAGCGTGCCGAGAGATTGAGTTGCCAGTCATCGGCAAATAGCCAGTTCATCGCGGCGTAGATGCCGAAGGCGTTGGTCTTGCGATCTGCATCGCGAGGCAGGGTGCCAGTGAGTTCCAGTGTCTCGCGCAAACTATCACTGGCCGGGAAGAAATCGGTGGAATCAACATCTACCCATTCTGCTGTGGTGACCGTCGAAGTTGCTGTCACGTTGCCGCGGTTAATAGCCTCGTTTGCTCGCTGGTAGTCTTTCTGGGAGTAGTCCTCGTAGTAATACTCGCCACCCACCATCCAGTCGATATCGTCGCCGGTTTTGAAGCTGGCGCGAAGATCCTGGAAGTAGACATCGCGCTGGTTCTCTGCGTCATAGACGTAATTGAACGGGTTGTCCTCGTTCACCCAGGGGAAACTGAAGTTGGCCAGGGAAGAGGTGGTATTAATACTGGGCTCTGAAGGCAGGCTCGTTACAGTTGGCTGGGCATCCAGGTCGTACTCGTTATCCGCATCATGGTGCGTGTAAGCGGTGTTGGCGAAGATAGTGACTTTATCGGTTTCCCATTCCGTCTGGAGGTTCATCGTGAAGATTTTATTGGATACACCGTCCGTGCCCTGCGTCGACAGGTGGATGTCGTCTTGGTCGCCTTTAAGCTCGCCGATGGATGTGGGAGATTGCACGAAGGGGATCAGGTCACACACACCCTCGGTGCGGATCTCTTCGCGATCGGTAGGGTCGTTCGGGTTGATGGGGCTGAGCCGGGTACAGGCATTGAGTTCGCCAAGGGCAATAGGGCTCTCACCGATTTGCTGATCTGCATAGTCAACGCGCGCAAGGAAGTTCAGCGCGTCAGTGGCATCCCATTCGAATGCGAGGGCACCGGCCGTGGTTTTCTCATCGCCGAGATTTTTGCCGGTAATGGGGTGGTCATACTGGCCGTCCTCTTTCTTGTGCGCGATATTCACACGGTAGCGCAAGTCGTCCGTAATGGGCCCGGTGACGGAGACATTGCCCTTCAGGAGATCGTCAGTGCCCGCGTCTGCTCCCACCTGCGCTTCGAACGTGTCGGATGGGCGGCGAGTGATGTAGTTGATAGCGCCGGCAAATGCGTTGCGGCCAAACAAGGCGCTTTGTGGGCCCCGTACAACTTCCACCTGCTGGAGATCATAGAGGTCAAGGGAAATGAGCTGGCCCGCTCCGGTGCCGATAAGTGCGTCACTGGTCTGGTCAACTCCATCGACCAGGATAGCCACGTTGGAGCGTCCGGACAGGCTGGTTACGCCGCGGAGGTCGGGGCGGACATCATCGCCACCGATGCCGTGAGTGAGCGTCATGCCCGGGTTGTACTTGATGACATCCTCAGTATTTGCAATTCCCAGTCTATCGATTTCGGTCTCGCTGAATACGTTAATTGTCATCGGAATGTCCTGCACGTTTTCCTGCAGTTTCCGGGCGACCACTGTAACTTCCTCCAGTTTTACATCCTGGGCGACAGTGAAGCCGGAGTGCGCCGCGAAGACAGCAGTGATAGCGGCGGCCAGACGCGAAAGGCGCGGGCGATATTCAGTATTGACCATGATTTGGGCTCTCCCCAGAGCAAGCGAGACGGATGGCTATTGTTGCATCTTTATTTAGAACCGATATTAAGCTGCCGAACCAGAGAAATAATGACAATTATCAAATTCGGCCTGATCCATCTGCTGGCGGCCTGCGTATGTACTAGGCTAGACTTCAATAACAATGCAAACAAGCGAGGGAAGAGATCGTGCTGACGAATCTTTGGTATGTGGCAGAGTGGTCCGACAAGGTAAAAGACAAACCCGTGCGGGCGAAGCTGCTCGGACAGAACTTCGTGCTGTTTCGAGGCCGCGATGGCAAGGTGAGTTGCCTGAGCGATATCTGCATCCACCGCGGTGGGTCGTTGTCCAATGGCTGGACCACCAAGCGCGACTGTGTCGCCTGCCCCTATCATGGTTGGGAGTTCGACTCAGAGGGGAAGGTCCAGTTTATCCCCAGCCGGGGCGAGGGTGTCGAGGCACCTGAGCGTGCTCGCATCGATGCATACCCAACCCAGGAGCGCTACGGCATGATCTGGGTGTTCATGGGCGACCTGCCCGAGTCCGAACGCTACCCGATTCCGCCTTTTCCCGAATATGACGACCGTGAAAACTGGCGGCCGATCTACACCGAATTCACCTGGAAAGCCGATGCCAGTCGGGTGGTGGAGAACGGTATCGATATCGCCCACACGTCCTTCGTGCATCCCGGGTTCGGCCACCGCGACATGGCAGACAAGAACCATGTCGTGAAGATCGAGCGCACCGAGTACTCCGGCACCTCGTCCTGCGTCCTCTATCCGCCGCCCATGCAGGGCAATGCCGGTCTCATGCGCTTCGCGCGGCGAGACAAGGCGGAAACGCACGTTCATCCCTCGTTCTACCTGTCGGGGCACACAGTGCGCCTGCACATACAGGTGAACTCCTGGATGGAGATGATTATTTTCGACGCCAATACCCCGGTGGACGAGCACACCACACGCTCCTTTGTGGTGCAGGTGCGCAACTTCTTCAAGTTGGGTATTTTCGACAAGGGCTCGGTGAAGCGCACCCAGAAGGTATTCCGGGAGGACGCGGAAATTGTCGAGGCGCTGTCACCGCACTATCTGCCGCAGACCCTGGAGGCAGAGGTCTCTGTGGAACAGGACAAATTCATGGGTGCCTGGCGTAAGGTACTGCGCACGCATATCGAGGACAAAGGCTGGAAGATCGATTCCGAAGCCATCAAGGCTTGCCAGGATAAAAAGGTATTTACCATTCCGTCCCCGGCACGCAGAGCCAATCCAGACCTGCGTTGGGCTTTGGACACCGTGCCGCTGATACCCGCAGTGCGACAGCCGCTGAGAACTGTGTCTGGCGAGGAGAGCGCCTAGGTTATCCGGGGCCGCCTGCGCAGCGTCAGCACGGCGATACCGAGCAGGAAGGGTATCGTGCGCTCAGCGATATCGCCGGGTGCGTCAGGCAGGCTGTAAAATACCAGTGCGGCCCCGAAGCCCAGCAGCATGGCCGGTAAGATGCGACCGGGCGCAATGCTCAGGCCAAGGGCCCGGCACAACACGTTGGGCCCCAGGGCCGAGCCGATTGCCACCCAGGCAAACAACACTCTCTCAAAGATTGTCGCTGGCACTGTGATCGCAACAGTGATGGCAGCCAGCGATATCACGGCAATTACCAGGCGTGATATGGCCAGCGCAGACCAGCGCCTGCCTCGATTGACACCCAGATCGTGAGCCACCGTAGTGCCTGTGACGAGCAGCATGCTGTCGGCGGTGGACATGATGGCGGACAGCACTGCGGCCAATAGTATCGCACCCAGCACCGAAGGAAACAGGGCTTCATTTACTGCGAAGAACACCTCTTCGCTGTTGCCGAGATCGCCCACCAGCAGTCGCCCGCTCATGCCCAGCACCCACATGCCGATGAACATGATTGCGTACCAGCCGGTGGCAATGAACTGTGCCTGCTTCAGCGCCCGGGTGTCTTTGAGCGCCATGAAGCGCGCCACGAGATGCGGCTGGCCAATGGAAGAGATGCCGATGGCGAGTGAGCCGAGCAAAAATCCCAGCAGTGCCAGGCCCATGTTGTTACCCGTGAAGGAAGTGTAAGTCGGGTCGGTGATACCACCCAGCGCGCCGATAAACGCGCTCATGCCCCCGAGCTCGATGATTGCCGCAGTGGGGAGCAGCAGCGCTGCAGCGATCATCAGCAGTCCTTGCACAGTGTCGGTCACGCTCACCGCCCAGAATCCGCCCAGTAGTGTGTAGACCAGGATGACCAAACCGCCAAGTGCAATACTCTCGGCGTTATCGAGCCCGAAGGTCGAAGAAAATGTATTTCCCGCCCCCTGGAACTGGGAGGCGATGTAAATCACGAAGCAGAACAGGATGACCAGCGAGGCAGCCCTTATGATCCAGGCCCGCTGTGCACCGGAGCTTCCCAGGGCCACCAGCTCCGTGGCAGACAATAGTTTTTCCTCACCTGCCAGCGACATCACGCGCGGCGCCACTACGAACCAGGACACGGCGCAACCGACAATCGCCCCCAGTGCCACCCACAGGCTCGCGTAGCCCATCGTGTAGGCCAGCCCACTCATGCCCAGCAGGGTCCATGCAGAAGCGGCACTCGCGGCATAGCTCACCGCCCCAACCCAGGGGCCCAGTTGCCGTCCGGCGAGGAAGAAGTCCTGTTCAGACTTTACGCGGCGCTGCGCCCAGAATCCGATCAGTACCAAAAGCACCTTGTAGGCGACGAGGGTGATGAGAACGATGGTGGTATTCATGTTATGGCCAGAATGTCAGGAAAAACTGGGAGAAAATATTTTTCTCATCCGGGTGAACCGATAGCCGGAACCCCTCGTATCTTAAGTGTAATCAAACACAAGAGGAATTTATCATGACATCTATCCGTTTACTCATAGTAGTCCCCGCTGTAGCCGCCATGCTGGCACTGCTCAGTGTTGGCGCCAAAGCGGCCGAACAGGCTGAGGTCGCGGCCCAGGGCGATGCCTCGCTTGTCGTGTACCGTGTCGGCGAATCCCTTCGCACCGAGCGGCTGCGTATCGCTGTGCGTCTCGGGGGCGAGAAGCTGGGGCGGTTGCAAAGCGAGGATGCAATCTCCACAACGCAACCTGCGGGGACCTACCTTTTGAGCACGGGGATTGCCGGTGCTGAGACGCTTGAGATCGACCTCAAGCCCGGTCAGGTTCACTACGTGCGTATCGATCCTACTGAACGCACCCAGAATCTCAGGGTGTCTGTCTCAGAAGTCGAGCCGCAGGTTGCTCGGGTTGAGCGTCCCGAAATGGGGTCCGCTATCTAATTTACTTCCAGGTCCATCTTTCCCCTTGTGCCCGGCTTTTAGTCGGGCTTTTTTTGTCAATTTGGATT
>JAGRIK010000129.1 GCA_020443325.1 Halioglobus sp. | reverse complement strand
TATATGGATGGCTCCTACCAGGGCGTTCCCTACTGGTTGATTACCGGTCGCGATGAGATCGATGTCATCTCCAAGAAACCCAAGCTCTTTTCCAGCGAGGCGCGCAGTGCAATCGCTGAGGAGATGCCGGAGGAAGAACTGGAGTTGATCCATCGCAATATGACCATCAACCAGGATCCTCCACGGCAGATGAAATCCCGCAAGATCGTACGCGCGACGTTTACGCCGGGTGCCGTCGATTCCTATGAGCCGAGCTTCCGCCAGCACGCCAAGAATATTATCGACAGGGTTGCCAACCGAGGTGAATGTGAGTTCGTGGAAGAGGTGGCCGCAGAACTGCCGCTGCTGGCGATTCTTGAGCTTTGCGGTATCCCCCCTGAGGATCGCAAGGATTTCTTTGAGTGGACGAACACGATGATGTTCAACCAGGATCCGGAGATGGCTGCTGGTAAGGAAGCGACAGAAGCTGCCTCATTCAAGGTTATCGAGTACGCAATGAAGCTGATGGAACAGCACAAGGCCAACCCCAAGAAAGATATCATCGGCGCGCTGATAGAGGGCAATGGTAAGGACGATGGCCTCAGCGATGAGGAGTTCGTGTGGTTTTTCCTGATGCTGATCGCGGCCGGGAATGAGTCCACGCGTACGGTGACGACACAGGGCATGCGCATGCTGATGGAGAACCCGGAGCAGCTGCAATATCTCGTGGACAACCCCGACAAGATACCCGGCGCGTGCGAGGAAATGCTGCGTTACAACACCGCTTTTACACTGATGCGTCGCACCTGCATGGAAGATACCGAGGTGGGGGGTTACCAGATCAAGAAAGGCGATAAGGTGATCATGCATTACCATACGGTAAACCACGACGAGAGCATCTTCGGCGAGGATGCCATGCAGTTCGACGTGCGTCGTGCAGAGCGCATGCCCGATCTGTACAACCAGCACCGGGCGTTCGGTATCGGGCAGCACTTCTGCCTGGGCACACACCTCGCACGACTGGAAATGCGGGTGATGTTCGAGGAAATCATTCCCCGCCTGCGCAACCCCAAACTGGTGGGTGAGATTGCCTACACCCGTTCAAACCTGGTAAACGGCATCAAGCGCATGCATATCACGTTTGATCCGGAAACGAAGTCGTCGGAAAAAGCCGCCTGATCTTCGACCGTACCCAGGCGCCCCGGAGGGTTTTCCCCCCGGGGTTTTTTTTGTCTGTGAGTTTGAGGATTTCCATTCGGGCGCTGTATTCCCGGCAGTGCGATTGGCTTCACACTCTGCCGATGGCCGTCTTTCTTGTTGGTGCTGTCTGATGTATGTTTGTTCCCGATAAATGATCCGGGCCGCGCTGATGGCCGGGGTAAAATACGGTTGATCCCGCAGGTACAGGCTATGTTTCGAACTCTCCCGGTATTGCTCACATTGCTTCTGCTAGCTGCCTGCGGAGGCAGCGTATCCACGGAGCAATATATCCAGCAGGCCACTGACGCTATCGCCGCATCCGAGTACAGCGAGGCAACCATCCAATTAAAGAACGCCCTGCGGCAGGACCCCAACTCGGCCCAGGCGAGATGGTTACTCGGCAAGGTCTATCTTGATACCGGGGATGTACTCTCAGCGAGTAAGGAATTACAGCAGGCTCTCGAACTTGGCTGGCCGCCGGATGATATTCAGCCTGCGCGGGCTGAGGCGCTTTTTGCACAGGACGAATTCGAGGCAGTGGGTGAACTGGCTGCTGCGGGCATGACACCGGATGCCCAGGCCAGTCTCTTCGGCCTGCAGGCACAGGCGGCGCTGGCGCTCGGCGACGACCGCAAGGCTGGGGAACTCATTGACAAGGCGCTCGAGATAAAGCCCGAAGATATCGAGGTGCTGATCGCCAAAGCCCGCTTGCTGGATAGTAACGATGACGCCGAAGGCGCGCTTGCGGTCGCAGAGCAGATTATTGCAATCGACCCGGAGCGCGGCGCGGCCTGGAGTCTGAAGGCCGACATTCTTATGAAGGCGCAGGACTATAAGGCGGCCCGGTCTGCGTATAACAAGGCTGTCCGCTTAACGCGCGATAACGCCAGCGTTATCTTCAAGCGGGCCTTGTTAAAGATACAAATGGGGGATTTCAAGGCAGCCGAGAAAGATGCAAGGGCGCTGATGGCCAAAAAAGCCAAGCACCCCGGTTCCAACTATATCCAGGGTCTTCTGCACTACGAGGCGGGTAACTATGATGAGGCAATTACATCGCTCTCTGTCACCGAACCCGCATTCAAGCAGTACCCGTTGGCGATGTTCTTCCTGGCCAGTGCAAACTTCCAGAAAGGGAATATGGATCTGGCGACAAACCAGGCAGAACGCTTCCACAACCTGAGTCCGGGCAGCGTGCAGGGGCGCAAATTGCTCGCCGCTATTCGCCTGCAGCAGAGAGACTTTGCCAGCGTCCAGCGGCTATTACAGCCGGTCATCGACAGCGACCCGGAGGATGTCGATGCGCTAAACCTGATGAGCAACGCGTTGTTGGAAGAGGGTAAGACCAGCGAGGCAATTGCGCTCTTGGCGAAAGTGGCTGAGTTACAGCCGGATTCTGCCGAAGCCAAGGTCCGGCTGGGAGCGGGTATGCTGATGGGTGGGGAAGGCGACCAGGCGGTCCAGCCCATCCAGGCCGCGCTGGCGATGAACCCGAACGTCCCCATGGCCGACATCCTGCTGGTGTTGAACCATGTACAGAACAAGGATTTTGCCGCGGCCATCAAGGGAGCCAAGGCCTACCAACGCAACAACCCCGATACCCCCGCGCCGTACAATCTGCTTGGCAGGGTCTACCAGGAGGCCGGCAAGCCCGAGCAGGCACGCAAGGCGTTCGAGGATGCCCTGGCCGTCGATAGCACCGATCCGAGTGCAAACTTCTACCTTGCGCAGATGGCGCTGGCCGACAACGATCGTGCGGCGGCCCGGAAGTACTTCCAGGCGATATTGAGGGTGCAGACAGATGCCGCGCAGGTATACCTGCAGCTGGCTGCGCTGGACGCCCAGGAAGGCAAAGCGGAGGCGATGGTCGAAAACCTCGAGAAGGCCATGGCCGCAGCGCCGACAGCACTAGAGCCGCGACTGCTGCTCGCGCGCTACTACCTTGACCAGGGTAAGCCAGTACAGGTCGCACCGCTGTTTACAGAGTTGGCAGCACAGCAGCAAAAAACACCACAGGTGCTGAAGTTGTTGGCGTTGGCCCAGTTGGCCACAAAGGATGCGAGCGCGGCGCAATTCTCCCTGGAGCAGTTGCTGGAAGCTACTGAGGACAGCGCGCAGATTCGACACTTGATGGCGTTGGCAGCGGCAGAGAGCGGCGATACCGAGCGCACCATGGAGCAACTGCGGCTGTCCCTGGCGTTGGATGAGGAGTATCTGCCGTCGAGAATATCCCTGTCCAAATTATTGCTCGCAACAAGGGACTTATCCGCATTCGAGCAGCAGATGGAAGTCCTTATGGAACAGGCCCCGGATAATCCGGAGGTATTGCTAATACAGGCGGCCGCTGCACAGCAGAAGGGTGATGTCGCCAAGGCCAAAACACTGGCAGAGAAGGCCTTTAACTCCAAGCCTTCCAATGATGCACTGATTGCGTTGGCAACATATGAAGAGGCGGTTGGAGAGCGGGATGGCGCGCTCGCGCGACTTTCCTCGTGGCTGCAGAAGAACCCCGACGATATTGCTGTTCGTCTCGCTTATGCCAGCACCCTGATGTCGGACGGACAAGTGCCGCAGTCCACCACCCAGTACGCGATGATATTGCAGGCAGACCCGGGTAACCTCACGGCCCTGAATAACCAGGCCTGGATTCTCAGGGAGAAGGAGCCAGCCCAGGCGCTGGAATACGCGCGAAAGGCCGCTGCCCTGGCGCCGGATTCCGCTGCCGTGTTGGACACGCTCGCTGTTGTCGAATATATCAACAAGGAGTATGAGCAGGCGCAGCGGAATATCCTGCGGGCGCTGAAGGCCTCACCTGACGATCCCTCGATGCGATACCACAGCGCGATGATTGCAGTGGCCAATAATGACAATTCGACAGCGCGTTCAACGCTGCAGAAATTGATTGCAGCGAACAAGGCGTTCCCGGAACTCGCCGAGGCCAAGGCGCTGCTGGCAAAACTGGAGAAATAGACTAGCAGTGTGTTGAAAGAGCCTCTAGCGAGCGCCATACCGGGGGGAAGCTAACCGTGATAAAAACTGAAGTATTTCCGTCTCCTCCGAAGTAGCTTTGTAGGGCGGTTGCGGATAGAAATGTGTTTCTCAGTCGCTCCACGTAATTCGCTTGGTGAGAAACACATTTCTATCCGCAACCTCACTGCATACCAATCGACCAGATCTCAAAAAACTTTCCAATCATGCACCTCACAATCTAACGTTCATCACACATCGTGCCGTAGCATTGGGATGCAGGGCTCGTACCCCAGTAGGCGTTTCACAAAGCGAATTACGTGGAGCGACTGAAACGCCTACTGGGGTGCGAGCCCGTCG
>JAGRIK010000015.1 GCA_020443325.1 Halioglobus sp. | reverse complement strand
GCCGCCGCCGAGCCTACACGGACGTACTTGCGGCGTGTCCCGCACACCCATGTCGGGTAATGCAGGCTCACTTTCTTTCGTAATTTATAAACCCAGAACGTCCTGCATATCGTAGAGGCCCGCGCCCTGCGCTTTCAACCATCCTGCCGCGCGTACCGCGCCCCTGGCGAAGGACATTCGGCTTGAGGCTTTATGGGTGATTTCTACGCGCTCGCCGTCTGCGGCGAAGGTGACGGTGTGATCGCCAACGATATCGCCCGCGCGCACGGTGGCAAAGCCGATGGTGTCACGCGCCCTCGCGCCAGTCTGGCCTTCGCGACCGTAGACGGCGACCTTGTCCAGGTCGCGTCCCAGCGCGTCGGCGACGACCTTACCCATGCTGAGGGCTGTACCCGATGGTGCGTCGATCTTGTGGCGATGGTGCGCCTCGTAGACTTCGATATCGACGTCATCTCCCAGTACGCGTGCGGCCATATCCAACAGCTTGAAACACAGGTTTACACCGGTACTGAAATTGGAGGCTTTGCAGATGGCGATAACGCCCGCCGCTTTGTCGATCTCGCCCTGCTGCTCGGCGGTGAACCCTGTCGTGCCGATAACGATGGCGGTGTTGTTTGCCGTGCACAGTACGAGGTTGGCCAGCGTGGCGGCCGGTACTGAAAAATCGATCAGCACGTCGATATCATCGATCACCGCCGCCAGCGAGTCGACAACCGCGACACCATTTTTGCCCTGTCCGGCCAGCTCGCCTGCGTCTGCGCCAAGCAGTGTGCTCTCGGGGCGCTCGATCGCGGCTGTCAACGTCAACCCTTCCACCTGGCTGATGGCCTCGACCAGGGTGCGGCCCATGCGCCCGGCAGCGCCGGTAATACCGATACGAACAGTCATGGTTTTAACTCGTCAAAGAAACTCTTCACGCCCTCAAACCAACTGGTCTGGCGCGGTGATTGCGACTTGCCACCCTCGCCCAGGGTGCTGCGCAGCTCTTCAAGCAGTGCTCTTTGCTCCTTGTTGAGTTTAACGGGCGTCTCCACCACCACCCGGCACAACAGGTCACCTACACCGCCACCGCGCACGGGCTTGACGCCTTTGCCGCGCAGCCGGAACAACTTACCGGTCTGTGTCTCGGGCGGGATTTTCAGTTTTACGCGACCATCGAGCGTCGGTACATCCAGGTCACCGCCGAGTGCCGCATCAACAAACGTGATGGGAACCTCGCAGTACAGGTTCTTGCCATCGCGCTCAAAGATGGGGTGTTGCCGGACAGACATCTGCACGAACAGGTCACCGGGCGGCCCACCCTCGGGACCGGCCTCGCCCTCGCCGGACAAACGAATCCGGTCACCGGTGTCAACACCGGGAGGTACCTTGACCGAGAGCGTTTTGGTTTTCTCGACGCGCCCCTGGCCACGGCAGGTACCGCAGGGATCGGTGATCGTCTTGCCGCGACCACGGCACGCGGGACAGGCCTGCTGCACCTGGAAAAACCCCTGTTGCATACGGACCTGGCCAGCACCGCCGCAGGTACCACAGGTTGTCGCAGACGTGCCCGCTTTTGCGCCGGATCCGTCACAGGCGTCACAGCTGCTCAGGGACGGTACACGAATTTCGACGGTGGTGCCCTTGACGGCATTCTCCAGGGAAATATCAAGCGTATAACGCAAGTCGGACCCGCGCTGGGGACCGCCGCGGCCGCGGCCTCCCCCACCACCAAAAATATCGCCGAAGACATCGCCAAAAATATCGCTGAAGTTTTCGCCGCCGAAGCCACCACCGCCGCCCATGCCCTGTTCCACACCTGCGTGGCCGTACTGGTCATAGGCCGAGCGCTTCCGGCTGTCCATCAGGACATCGTAGGCCTCGGTGGCTTCCTTGAACTTGCCCTCGGCAGCCGGATCATCCGGATTGCGATCGGGATGATGCTTCATCGCCTCCCGGCGATACGCCTTCTTGATATCTTTTTCATCGGCGTCCTTACTGACACCAAGCACTTCGTAATAATCGCGTTTTGACATAAATACTCGGGCTTTTTTACAGCTCTACCGTAAATGACTACGCGGGCTCTTAAGTCCCGCGTAGTCCTGGTCATAGTATGGAACGGATGTCCGTCCATCCCGCTGGCGACGAGCGCCAGCCGTTATTTTTTATCGTCTTTCACTTCCTCGAACTCCGCATCGACCACATCGTCGCCAGATGCTTTAGCGCCAGCATCCTCGGCGCCGCCCGCCGCTGCCTCGTCCTTGGCCGCCTGCGCGGCAAAGACTTTCTGTGCGACAACGCCAGTGACTTCCGTCAGCTTGGTCGCAGCGGCATCGATAGCCTCTTTGTCGCTCGCCTGCAGCGCGTCCTCGGCCTCTGAGATAGCGGCCTCGATGGCGGCCTTCTCTTCATCGGTGCCGTGCTCGCCCGCTTCCTCGAGTGTCTTTTTAGCCGCGTGCACCAGACCATCGCAGGTGTTACGCGAGGTTACCAGTTCCTCGAACTTCGCGTCACTCTCGGCGTTGGCCTCGGCATCGGAAATCATTTTCTCGATGTCTTCGTCACTCAGGCCGCCCGATGCGGTAATGCGAATGGACTGCTCCTTACCGGTCGCCTTGTCTTTGGCCGAAACATGCAGGATGCCGTTCGCGTCCAGATCGAAGGTCACCTCCACCTGCGGCATACCGCGAGGCGCCGGCGGGATATCAGCCAGGTCAAAGCGACCCAGTGATTTGTTGCCGCTGGCCTGTTTACGCTCTCCCTGTACCACGTGAATGGTCACGGCAGTCTGGTTATCTTCCGCAGTGGAAAATATCTGCGACTTCTTGGTCGGGATAGTGGTGTTCTTCTCGATCAACGGTGTCGCTACGCCACCCATGGTTTCGATACCCAGCGTCAACGGTGTCACATCCAGCAGCAACACATCCTTCACGTCGCCCGCCAGCACTGCGCCCTGGATAGACGCACCCACGGCCACCGCTTCGTCCGGGTTCACATCCTTGCGCGGCTCCTTGCCGAAGTAATCCGCTACAACCTTTTGTACCATCGGCATGCGAGTCTGGCCACCCACCAGGATAACCTGGTCGATTTCACTCGGGCTCAAGCCCGCATCCTTCAGCGCCATTTTGACCGGCTCCATGGAGCGCGTCACCAGTTCTTCTACCAGCGACTCCAGTTTGGCGCGGCTCAGCTTCACGACAAGGTGCTTGGGCCCGGATGCGTCTGCCGTGATGTAAGGCAGGTTCACCTCAGTCTGCTGTGAGCTGGACAGTTCGATCTTGGCCTTCTCGGCAGCTTCCTTAAGGCGCTGCAATGCCAGCGGATCATTGTGCAGATCGATGCCGCTTTCTTTCTTGAACTGTGCGGCGAGGTATTCGATCAACCGCATGTCAAAATCTTCACCGCCGAGGAAGGTGTCACCATTGGTGGACAACACCTCGAACTGGTGCTCGCCATCCACCTCGGCGATCTCGATGATGGATATATCGAAGGTACCACCACCGAGGTCGTAGACCGCGATAGTGTGGTCGCCCTTGGCCTTGTCCATACCATAGGCCAGCGCGGCCGCTGTCGGCTCGTTGATAATACGCTTGACTTCAAGACCGGCAATTTTACCGGCGTCCTTGGTGGCCTGGCGCTGTGAATCGTTGAAGTAGGCAGGCACGGTGATAACTGCTTCGGTCACCGGTTCGCCAAGGTATTCCTCAGCCGTCTTTTTCATCTTGCGCAGCACTTCAGCAGACACCTGCGGCGGCGCCATCTTGTCATCTTTTACCTGAACCCAGGCATCGCCATTGTCTGCGGCAATAATTTTGTAAGGCACCATGGAGATGTCTTTTTGTACGACATCATCCTTGAACTTGCGGCCGATCAGGCGCTTGACCGCGAAAACAGTGTTATGAGGATTAGTCACCGCCTGGCGCTTGGCGCTCTGGCCTACCAGGATTTCGCCATCCTCGGTATAGCCGACGATCGAAGGCGTTGTGCGATCACCCTCGGCATTCTCGATTACCTTCGGCTTGCCACCTTCCATTACGGATACGCAGGAGTTGGTCGTTCCCAGGTCAATTCCGATTATCTTACCCATTCTCTGTCTCCAGTGTGTATGCGCGGACTCTGCCCGCGGTTGTATTGTTCGTTGTTCTGTATATTGGCCCTATTTGACTGATTTCAAGGGCCAGGTTGTGACTTATGGCTGCTGTCAGCCCCGGATCACGCTCCCTCCGGGGTCTTGCTGACCATCACCATCGCCGGTCGCACCAGGCGGCCGTTGAGTGTGTAACCCTTCTGCATCACGAAAATCACGGTATTGGGCTCCACATCCGGGTTGTCCACCATGCTCATGGCCTGGTGCAATTGCGGATCAAAGGGTTCGCCGGCGGGATCAATCGCCTCAATATGGAATTTCTTCAGTGCATCCTGGAAGCTTTTGAGCGTCAGTTGCACACCCTCGGCAATAGGTTTGACGATTTCATCGTCCCCCGAGGTGGCTTCCAGCGCGCGCTCAAGGTTGTCCACCACCGGCAGCAACTCGGCGCAAAAACGCTCCAGGGCAAATTTGCGGGCCTTCTCCACGTCCTGCTCGGCCCGGCGCATCACATTCTGGGCATCGGCCTGGGCCCGCAGCACCGCGTCCCTGGCGAGGGTCAACTCTTCTTCCATGGCAGCCAGGGCATCCTCGGAGGGCTCAGACAACTGCCCGGAAGGGCCCTCGCCCTCTACCGCAGATTCCACCTGCTGCGCGTCATCGGGGCGCGTTTCTGCGGATTCAGGCTGTTCGTTCACTTCAGGCTGCTTTTTGTCTTGCTTGGCCACACCAGGCCTCCATTTAATGTCTGTATTCTTCACGCGCGCCCTGCCATCCGGCGCGCAATCCCGATCTTCAGGCGGATATGGGGCCGCGACCGGCTAT
The DNA here is from genome assembly GCA_020443325.1 of Halioglobus sp. GTDB lineage: Bacteria > Pseudomonadota > Gammaproteobacteria > Pseudomonadales > Halieaceae > Marimicrobium. The sequence goes on along the minus strand of JAGRIK010000015.1, from coordinate 237 downwards.
TTCAAGGCCAGTGGAGACGAAATTGACGGGATTAGCTGCCGCGCCCGTGGGGGGCGGCGGATGGGGCAGTAAAGAGCCGGTTTGTACCTAACAGCGTGTTGTAAAACCTTCATCTGATACCTCGGCTTGTTTTCGCCTTGAATGGCGCGAGATGAATTTTTTGCTGGGCCGTCGGGGGTTCGTCGTGGTCGACGGGCTCGTACCCCAGCAAGCGTTTCAGTCGCTCCACGTGATTCG
>JAGRIK010000128.1 GCA_020443325.1 Halioglobus sp. | reverse complement strand
TCCGGGGGAGTCATCGAATCCGTGCAGTATATCGTCTAAAGTTGCCATCTGCGCACTCCGGACGGAGAATGCAGCAAATGCCTATCACTGGGATACGCCAACAACGAGGTTACCGCGCTTGAATTGCTATTATGCTCCACTCGAACAGGAAGCCCTGCTCCACATTGCCGGGCCGGACACACTGAAGTTTCTGCAGGGACAAACCACCTGTGACACGCGCAAGGTCGATGCGCACCACGCGGCACCCGGGCTTTTCTGTACACCCAAGGGCAGGGTGATTTGCGACTTCCTGCTCTTCGAACTGGCTCCGGAGCATTTCGCACTGCGCATGCGCCGGGATATCCGCGTCGCCAGTGCTGCCGCATTTGGCAAATACATTATTTTTTCCAAAGCAGAAATTGATGCGAACAGCGAGGATTGGATCAGCGTTTCAGTCTGGGGTCCGGAGGCGTCCGATGCGCTGATCGAAGTTTTTATGGATATACCGGGAGAGCGCTTCGGCGCAAACTGCACGGATGATTTTGTGCTGGTACGGCTGGATGAAGAGGGGCAACAATTCGAATGCTTCCTGCGACAGTCAAGCAGCGAGATGCATCTCACGCATATGGCTGCACTGATGACAGCAGCCACCGAAGCGGACTGGCAGGCCCTGCAAATTGGCAGCGGGATTGCACGCATTGAAGCCACTGTCGTCGAGGAGTTTGTGCCACAGGTATTAAACTATGATCTCACCGGCCACATCAGCTTCAAGAAGGGCTGTTATACCGGCCAGGAAGTAGTTGCGCGCCTGCACTACCTCGGGAAATCCAAGCGGCGCGCCTATGCGGCCGAACTGCCGGGACAGACTGACTGTGCGGTCGGCGCGGCGCTGTTTGACGCCGCGTCCGGGCAGAATGTCGGCAGCGTTGTAAACTACGCCAACACGCAGGATAAAACGCTGCTGTTGGTATCTGCTACAACAGAGAGTGTGGGAAACGGGTTGCTGCTGGGAGCGGACGATGGTCCCGCGCTCACACTGCTGGACTTACCCTACTCTGTGGAGGCCGGCTGAACGCGGCCGTTAGTCAGGGTTTTTCCGGCAGGCGCCAGTCGATGGGCGCTTCTCCCCTGCCCTGCAAATAGCGGTTGGCCGCGACAAAGTGCCCGCAACCAAAGAATCCGCGGTGCGCACTCAAGGGCGAAGGGTGCGGTGCTTTCAGGACGCAGTGACGGGTGGCATCGATAATGGCGCCCTTGCGCTGGGCGTAACTGCCCCAAAGCAGGAAGACTACCCCCTCGCGCTGTTGATTGATGACCTCGATAACCCGGTCGGTAAAGTGTTCCCAGCCCCTGCCCTGGTGTGACGCGGCACGCGCGCATTCCACCGAGAGGACACTGTTTAGCAGCAACACCCCCTGGTCAGCCCAGGCGGTGAGGTTCCCATGGGCGGGGACCTGAAATCCCAGCTCCGCGTGTAATTCCTTGTAGATATTCTGCAGCGATGGCGGCACGGGCACTCCGGGTTGGACGGAGAAACACAGCCCGTGTGCCTGTCCCTCACCGTGGTAGGGGTCCTGCCCCAGGATAACCACTTTGACCTTGTGCAGCGGCGTGTGCTTGAAGGCGTTGAAGAACTCGCTACCCCGGGGAAAAATCTGCTTGCCGGCCTGCTTTTCTGCCAACAGGAAAGCCCGCAACTCCCGCATATAGGGTTTTTCGAATTCCCCTGCCAGCGGAATTTGCCAACTCGGCTCCAGATCAATGGCCCTGCCTGTATTTCGCGCGCTCATCAGCGGTAATCAGTGCATCAGTTACAGGCGGCCATCAACACCACGCTCTCGTACACGGTGGGGTCCTGAGACGGCTGCACCCAGGTCAGAGGCAGCGCCTGTGGCGCATTTCCGAGGAAATCGGCTTCCGCGATACGCTTGTTGCGCTGGCGTTTCCCGGCTGAAGCACTGTACACCTCGGCCAGCGGCGCCGCGGCAAATGCGGATTCCCGTCGCTCATCGCTGGCGTCGGCGTACAGGGTTGTGCGCATGCGCGGGCGACGCCCTGCCGCGCGGATTTGCGCATCCACCAGCGCCGGCGCCCACTCCTGGCCGTGGCCGGAACCCGCCGCACGCGTAATGCTTTCATTCATCAGTGAACCGCCCAGGTCATTGGCGCCGGCGTTCAGGCACGCGGCTACACCGTCCCTGCCCATTTTTACCCAGGAGGCCTGTATGTTGTCGATCAGGCCATGGAACACCAGGCGCGCCACCGCGTGCATCAACACCGCCTCGCGGAAGCTGGGGCCGCGCCGCGCCTTGCCCTTGAGATACATCGGCGCTTCCATATGTACGAATGGCAACGGCACGAACTCTGTAAACCCACCCGTGCGCTGTTGCAGCGCCCTGATCTGCAGCAGGTGACTGGCCCAGTGCCGCGTTCTGTCAATATGGCCGTACATGATTGTTGCGGTCGTGCGCAGCCCCGCGTCGTGTGCCGCCGCCATCACCTCAAGCCATTGCGCGGTATTGAGTTTGTCCGGGCAGAGGCTCGCACGAACTTCATCGTGCAGGATTTCCGCCGCTGTACCCGGCAGGGTATCCAGCCCGGCGTCGCGCAACTGGCGCAAGAATACCGGTACGCTGATGCCCAGCGTTGTCGCTCCCTGCAAGACCTCCAGCGGCGAAAACGCGTGTATATGCATCTGCGGCGTGACAGTACGCACGGTGTGTACGATGTCGAGATAAGTCTGGCCCGTGTAATCGGGGTGTATCCCACCCTGCATACACACCTCGGTGGCACCGCGCTCCCAGGCCTCGATACAGCGCGCCGCGATATCTTCGCCACTGATGTCGTAAGGCCGCCCGCGTAAATTTTCGCTCTGCTTGCCCTTGGAAAACGCGCAGAACTGGCATTTGAAATAGCACACGTTGGTATAGTTGATATTGCGATTGACAACGTAGCTTACCGTGTCGCCATTAACCGCTTGCCGCAACGCGTTGGCCTGCCCTACCACATAGGAGAAATCCGCTCCCCGCGAGTCAAACAGGCGTGTCACATCCTCCTCGGTAAGCTGCGCTGTCTCGCGACACCGCCGGACGATATCGCGCACATCAGCAGACACCGTGGCCGACTCGGGTACCGATGCCAGCAGTTGTGCGTCGACGGCGGGAACGGGGTGCTCCTCGCCCGGCACCCAGTTGTCGCGCCGTGCGAAACCTGCGGCATCGGAAAGGCGCAAGACCGCGGGTTGTACGTCCTTATCTAACCAGCGTTGGCCATCGCTGGCGTAGGCCGGGTATACCGTGAGCCGCTGCTCCAGGAACTTGCCCGCGGCAGCGGTTTCAGAGGCCAGGCGCTCAAGATGCGGCCAGGGTGCCTCCGGATTCACGTAATCGGGTGTAAGCGGCGAAACACCGCCCCAGTCGTTGATACCGGCCGCGACTAACTGCGGCAACACACCGGGGCTGAGATTGGGGGGTGCCTGGATATTCATCGCGGGGCCGAATACCAGCCGTGCCACTGCAATCGTCCACAGCAACTCGTTGAGATCAGGCTCTGGTGCGGCCGCCATCAATGTGTCGGGCTTGGCGCGGAAATTCTGGATAATCACTTCCTGCAGATGGCCGTAACGCTGATGCACCCGGCGCAGTGCGAGCAGGGATTCGATCCGTTCGCGGCGGGTTTCACCGATACCGATAAGCACCCCCGATGTAAACGGCACCGCGGCCTCGCCCGCCAGCTCCATCGTCTGCAGGCGCCGGGCGGGTTCCTTGTCGGGCGAACCGTAATGCGGCATGCCCTTCTGGCACAATCGCTCTGATGCGGATTCCAGCATGATGCCCATGGAGGCGCTCACCTGGCGCAAACCGGCTATCTCGTCGGCATCCATACAGCCGGCATTAATGTGCGGCAGCAGTCCGGTTTCCGACAGCACGCGGCGGGCCACTTCCTTCACGTAATCCAGCGTCGTTGCAAACCCCATGTCATCGAGCGCCTGTCGCGCTGCGCGATAGCGAAGCTCGGGTTTTTCACCGAGCGTGAACAGCGCCTCCTGGCAGCCCATTTTGGCCCCTTCGCGACAGAGCGACAGCACATCCTCCACGGGCATATAGGGCTGTTCAATTTTTTTCGGCGTTTGGGCAAACGTACAGTAGTGACAGACATCCCGGCACAGGTGTGTGAGCGGAATAAAGACTTTGCGCGAATAGGTAATCACGTTGTGATGACCGCGGTCGCGCAGCACGGCCGCAACATCCACCAGCGCGGCTGTATCGTCAATGTCTGCCAACGACAACGCCTGCTCGTCACTGGGCGCGATGCCCTGGCGCAGGTGCTCCTGTAATGTCTGCCAATCCGGCATTAGCTGTGCCATCCTCTGTTTACATCGTCAACAGCATGCGCGCTGCCAGCCAACGTGGCCAGGGCAAGCGCAATGCGCGCGCCCAGCTCAGTGTTTAAAAGCAACGCGGCAGTGTGGCTGTGCGGCTTTATAGCAAGGCGATTCATCACACATTGTAAATCCGCCGGTTCATCCACATCGACAGCAATGCCCTCTCTTTGCAGTATCGCGACAGGGAAACCCGCGCTGCGGGCGCTCGCCTCATGCCTGGCACAACTATCTGCACCAAAACTGAATTGCGGTACGGTGCCGGCCGCGAATGCCAGCAGGTTCGTCCCCCTGCCCTGTCGGTCGCAGGCAATAACAAGCCCATCCAGCGCTCGCTGGGAGGCCAGCACCGCACTGATATCATCTCCCGTTAACAGCGGCAGGTCGCAATGTAACACCAGCAATGGGTCCTCGCTACGGCTCAGCAATTGCTCGGAAGCACACTGCATCAGGGGGTTGAGGCCACGACACGCCAGGGAATTTTCAGACCAGCAGGCAGCGCCGTATTTCTGTGCCAGCAATTCGGCCCCGGGGTCATCCGATACCAGGGTAATCTGCGTAATCGCCGGGTGCTCCGCCAGGACCTCCAGCACATCTTCGGCCATCGCCTGCGCCAGCGCACGGCGCTCTGATGGACGCAACAGGCCACTGAGGCGCGTCTTGGCCTGCACCAGATCCTTCAGCGGCAACAGCGCCTGGGCCATGGCTGTCAGGCCCCGACCAGCGACAGTGTGAAGCGCGCCAGGCGCTGTTTATCTTCCCTGCTCTTCATAACGGTATTGGTCACGGCGACCTCCACTCCCAACGCGGTGATTTGTGGCGCCAGTGTAGCGTCACTTTCATCGATCACGAAATAGTCGAGCAAGCCGGGATAGTGCTCGCAATAGTGCTGAGCAACACCAAGCGCCGTGACCGGCACCGCCAGCTCGGCCATCATTTTGGCGGCGGGACCTTTCAGCGCAAGCCCCGCCACAATGGGCGATACCAGTACCACCGGCGCGCGGCTGTCGCGCAGGGCCTGCCACATACCGGGGATCTGCAGGATCGGGTCAATGCTGACAAACGGATTGGAAGGGCATACGACGATCGCGGCAACTGCTGTGCCCTCTAACAGCGCCACAACGCGCTCGTTGGGTCGGGCATCAGCGATACCCTCGAAACTGAACCCCGTGACGACGGGCGCACACTGTTCCTTCACAAAATAGTGCTGGAAAGGCAGGTCGCGACCCTCGCAGTGCACCGTCGTCCGCACTGCCGCGGTGCACATTGGGTGGATATGGCTGGTAATGCCCAACTGCCTGGCCAGCTTCTCTGTGACCTGCGGCAGGCTGTCCCCCTGCGCAAGCCGGTCGGTGCGCCATAAATGGGTGGCCAGATCCCTGTCCCCGAGGCGAAACCATGTTTCACCCTCCAGGCGCTGCAGCGCATCCATCGCATTCCAGGTCTCGCCTTCCAGGCCCCAGCCCTGCGTCGTATTCGCGTTGCCCGAAAGCGTGTAGATGAGTGTGTCGATATCCGGACTGATATGCAGGCCGAGGTGACTGAAGTCATCGCCGGTATTGACGACAACATGCAGCTTTCCGGGAGGCAACTCATCGGCCAGGCCCAGCGCGAGTTTCGCGCCACCGACACCACCGGAAAGTGCGAGCACAGGGGATTCAGCGGCAGCCATCAGCGAAACAGGTCGAGTGATCTATCGCGCAGTAAACCGCCCGACCCCACATCGGCGGCTTTCAGGCGTGCGCCCCGGGCGAGGACAACCGGACAGGCCTCGGCAGCCTGCCCCATCACCAGGGAGGCGCCGGCGGCCAGTTCATCCGCCACGGCAGGTTCCGTCACCTCCAGCACGTTGCCGAACATATCCACGCTGCCAATCTGGTTATAGAGCGGATCCAGTCCCGCCGTGCCAATGGCCAGTCCCACCGTGCCATTGCGCCAGGCTCTACCCATGCTGTCGTTGATAATCACCTGTGGCGCGATACCGGTGCACTCGGCAAGCCCACTGCGCAACGCTCTGGCGGAGGCGTCCGGGTCTGCGGGTAGCAACAGTACCCGGGGATTGGCGGGATCGGTGACAATATTGGATTTGTCGATTCCCGCATTGGCATGCACATACCCGTTGCGATGCTCCACGATAATGACACCGGGCCGGACACGCAGCACTTCCCTGCTCTCCTGCAGGATCAACTGTACCTGGCGCGGATCCTTGTCCGCCCTGGTCGCCAGAGCCGCAGCTTCCTCGCTGACGCTTACGTCCGCCAACCGCACATAACGATTCTCGGCCTTGGACACGATTTTCTGCGCGATGACCAACACATCGCCCGCCTCCAGCGACAGGCCATTGTCGCCGAGGGCGTGGAAAATCAGTTGTACGAGATCATCGCCGGGCTCTACCAGCGGAAAGCGCAGGAGGGGAATCAGTTCCAGCCGGGTTGTCATCTTAAGCGTGGGGTCTGTTTACCTAGTCCAACCCGCTGATTTTGATACCGGCGTGGCAACCGTACTGCTTGTTAATAGTGATCAACACCGAGGTCAGGGCTTCCGCTGCGGCAGCATTGTTGATCATCCCGGCGTGAAACCCTCGCATACCCGCCGCTTCCACCAGTTTGATTACTTCGTCACGCGCCGCCTTCTTGTTGCCGCAGACCAGCACGTCACACTCCAACCCGTGACCTTCCTGCAGGTGCGCGGCGGCGACATTCTGGAATGCCGAGACCACATCAACGCCTTCCCCCAGCAGGTCCTGGGCGATCTGGCCAGCGCTGCCCTGCGCGGGCAATTGCACACGCGCAACCTTTGGCGGCACCAGGGGCACAGTCACGTCGATCAGGATCTTGCCCGCGAGGGCCGGTTTGACCAGCTCCAGCGTACTTGCCTGATGACTAAAGGGCACGGTGAGTGTAACGATATCGGCAGCCTCTGCCGCAGCCAGGTTTTCCATCGCACGCACACTGATTTCAGCGACGCCGCGCTCAGCCATGACCTCGCGCAGGTCCGCTACAGCGGCCTCTGCCTTCTCCTGTGTGCGCGAGCCGATGATGACCTGGTATCCCGCCTGTGCCCAGCGGCGGGCCAGACCCGTTCCCAAATCCCCGGTGCCGCCCAGAATGGCGAGCACGGGCAAACTTTCAGTAGTCATAGCTTGTATTCCCAGTGAGGCGCAGCTGCCGGCCAGTACAGCATTTGCAACCGCTTATGAATTGCGCACGTGTCCGGGTTTTAACACCCGCTGAAAATTTCCAGTCAATGGGAATTCAGTTAGGATACGCGCAGCCGGTGCATATTATGTAAATCGCGGGCCGATCTCAAGCGCGGCGACCCCCGAGGCCTACCCCGAATCAATAGCAGGAGCAATCGTATGGACAACACGCTGGACTTTAGCGGCAAGGTCGTAATCGTCACTGGCGGGGGTAAGGGCGTGGGACGGGGAATTACTGAGAGTTTCCTGGCGGCCGGCGCCAACGTGGTCATCTGTGGCAGGTCACAACCGGACTCACTGCCACAGAGCATGGGGCGCGAGGCGCTGTTTACCACCTGCGATGTCCGTGACTACGAGCAGGTTGAGGCCTGTGTGGACTTTGCCGTGCAACAGTACGGCCGACTCGACGTACTGGTGAACAATGCGGGCGGCGCACCCTTCGCCGACGCCGCGACTGCGTCACCACGGTTTTCCGAGGCCATTATTCGGCTCAATTTAATCGCGCCCCTGAACTTCAGCCAGGTGGCCAACCGCGTGATGCAACAGCAGGATGAGGGCGGCTGCATCATCAATATCGCGAGTGTCAGCACTATTCGCCCCTCTCCGGGTACCGCCGCCTACGGTGCCGCCAAGGCGGGCCTCGTAAACCTGGGAACATCCCTGGCGGTCGAATGGGCGCCCAGGGTGCGTGTCAACGCGCTGGTCGTCGGGCTGACCGAAACAGAGCAAGCGCATCTGCATTATGGCGACAAGGACGGCATTGCCGCCGTGGGGGCCACTATCCCTCTCGGGCGGATGGCCGTACCTGCTGATATCGGCAATGCCTGCCTGTTCCTGGCATCACCGCTGGCCTCCTATGTGAGTGGTACCAGTTTCGCCGTCCACGGCGGGGGTGAAAAGCCCGCCTTCCTGGACGCCGCCAACAGCGGCTCGTAGATACAGGCTTGGACACTCGGAAATTCCATGCTGCATCAGGGGCCATGCGGGCTGACCACCCATTCAGGGGTTGTTGTGACGCCACCAGATCAAGGTATACTTCGGCCCATCTCACGATAAAAGCCATCACAGTGCAGAACTCGAGATCCAATGCCTAACGACCAGGAACAACCTGCAAAACTCGCCGCTACACTTGCACTGGATGAACGGGTGCAACTGTGCGGCCAGCTGTCGTCTTCGCTGGACGGTCGCCTGCAACTTGACACGGTTCTGGATGCCGCCGGTTCTGAGGCCCTGTTTAATCTGCCTGTAGACGCGGTGGTCACATTGTCCATCAGCGATACTGACGTCGTGCGACACCCCCCCGGGGATGCAAAAGTCAAAATCGCCAGGCTTTACCACGACAGTATCACCCTGGAATTTGATGCATCCAATGCGGATCTCGCCACGCTGTACCTGAAAGCGATTGCAGACGCGGAATCGGCCGCGTCCGATGCTTCTGCTGATGACGCCTCTCCTGCCACCAATGGCCAGGCCACCATCAAGACCCCTGCCAGTTCGGCCCCACCTCCCCCGATCGCTACATTCGCAACGCGCGATGCGCCGTCGAAGACCATCGCGGCCACCGCTGAGTACGCCGTGCTGCTGGACAACGTGGAAAAACAAAGCCTGTCCGAACTACAAAAAGCCCTGACGCCCTTTTTCGTTGAACTGACAACCTACCTGCACGAGTGCGCCTCGCGCAGCAGGCCGCGCGAGGGAGAGAAAAACTTCCACTTCGAGGCGGCCAGTTTCCTGCGTCGCAGATCGGACAGCGTGATCGACCGCGTGACACGGCAGGTAGCAAACTATTTTCGCGATTTCACGCCAGACCACACAGAAGACCACCTTTGGCGCTACCAGATAGGCAGCGCTGACGAACTGGACCTGATAGACCAGCAACAGTATGAGGACTTCCTCGCGATAGACCGCATGGTATTGCTTGGCGAGAGTCTGCATAAAATTGCGCTGGAAGCACTGACGCTGCGCCTGGCGACACTGGTCGACCTGGATCCCAACGAAGTCCGGTCGCCGATCCATATTCGACAGATTTGCCGGGCGTTCCAGCGCGCCCTGCTGGACGAGGACGTCCCCCACAGCGTGCTGCCGGTGATCTACGACTTCTTTTCCAAGCACTTCATCCCGCAGATGGCTGACTACTATCAGCCATTGAATACGATGCTCGCGGAACACCAGGTACTGCCCGACATCGAAGCTGAGATAGAGAAAAAGGGCACGCTGCTCAAGCACCAGCCCCTGGACACCAGGCCGGAATCCTTACCGCGCACGCACAAAGCCCCCGGCCCAACAGAACCGCAGCCGCTCGCTGAGCCACAGCCGCAATATTTATCCGAAGCACAACGGAACGCGCAGCGCGCCGCGATCAAACCGCTGACATCAGCCATCGCCGAGCTGAATGAGACCGAGAGACAGCTCGGGGAACAACTGGGCGGCGCATTCAGCAATGTTAACCCTGCCGATCTCTACAGATCGGTGGTGGACGCACTCAACTTCAAACGCGAATCCGAGGGTCTGGCGGAAGGCCGGGTGCTGGCCAAAGGCACCGCGATGAGTGGCACCTGGGACGGCGCGACGGTCGCAAGCACCGATCTGGACCAGAGTCGCCTGGCCGACGCCCAGTCCATAGCCAAGGCATTGAGTGCGCTGCAGCGCAGCTCAGAGGCGCGGGAAGCCGTGCAACAAAGTGATTCCCTACGCGCCTACCTGGCCAGTAACAAGGACGAAATAGGCGGCCTGCAAAACAGCAGCGGCCTGACGGCGGAAAGCCTCAATCAACTGGATATGGTCGACAACCTGTTCGGGACGATCAAGTCCAGGCTGGATGTCGGGACGGAGGTGAGGCCGGCACTGAGTAATCTGCAGATTCCGCTGGCCAAGCTGGCGCTGCTGGATCCCCAGTTTTTCGTCGACCACACCAACACCGCGCGGAACGTCGTCAATAAACTGTCGCGCCTGGCCTCCTCCGCCAACTTCCCCAACAAAGCGCTGGAAGCCCGAATAAAGGAAATCGTCGATGACATCCTCACAGATTATGAAAATGACGACTCCGTTTTCAGTACGGCGCTGGAGAAAATCAACGTTCTGACCGCCCAGCAGGAGCGCGCGCTCTCGCGCAATGTAGAGCGGGTCGTGCGCACGCAGGAGGGCCAACAAAAACTGGCGGAGGCGCGGCGTGCGGTAGCAAAAGTTATCAGCGAGAGGGTGCAGCCACCCACTGCGCCGAAAGTGCTGCAGGATCTCATCAACAAGGGGTGGCGTGACCTGCTGGTTCTGACGCACGTCAGGGATGGACCGGACAGCGCTGCCTGGGCGGAACAGGTGCGAACCCTGGATGTATTGAGCCTCTGGCTGGACGAACAGACGCACAGTGATGTTGGCGATGACATGCAGGTACAACGCAGTCTCGAGGCAGAACCGTTTATCGACCTGATCAACCAGCAAATTTCCAGTGCACTACCCACCAACGTCGGGCACGAGGAGGTACTGGAGACGCTGCGCAACATTCTGGCGGGGAACACCGGGATCGAATCCGCGCCCGTTAATCCGGAGCAGATGAATCTCGGCCCGGAACCCGCCGAGGTGCGCGCAAAAATTGACGACCTGCCCCGCCTGCGCCGCTGGGTCAAACGTGTAGAACAGCTGGACAACGGGAACTGGCTGACGTATCGCGATAAAAACAACAACAAAAAACGTATGCAGCTCGCCTGGATCAGCCCGACGCGTGACAGGTATATTTTCGTTAATGAGAGAGGACAAAAAGTTGGGGATCTCAGTGCAATACAGTTGGCCAGGCAATTGAGTCGGGGCGCGCAGCCACCGGCGCCGACAGATGACCTATCCGTTGTCGACCAGAGTATGTATCACGCGCTGGAGCACGTACAAAAATCGCTCAGCTTCGCCAGGAATCACGATACGCTGACGAAGCTCATCAATCGCAATGCCTTCATGGGCCAGATGCAACGCGCCCTGCGTCACAGCCAGTCGAAGATTTCCCAGCACGCGATCCTCTACCTGAACATCGACCAGTTCAAGTTGGTCAACGAGGTATACGACCGCATCAGCGGCGACCAGGTACTGCTGGAGTTTGCCAGGCTGCTGGCGCAGCTGCACGGCAAAAAAGCCTCCTCGGCAAGAATGGAAGCGGATGAATTTGCAGTCCTGCTGATTGATCGCACCATGGAGCAGGCCGCGCAGATCGCGGAGAAAATACGCAGCGATATCGAAGCCAGTTCAATGGATATCGAAGGTGAGAACGTCAGCTTTACTGTCTCTATCGGCGTGGCGGCCATTCTTGAACACAGCCCCTCCGTCGAGGAAGTCCTCGAAGACGCGCAATCGGCTATGCGACACGCCAAGCAACAGGGTCGCAACCGGGTTGTCACATTTGAGGAAGAGCAAAGCCGCATCAATGACTACAAACTGCAAAAGACCCAGAGCCGGCAGGACCTCGAGAGCGCCCTGGCGTCCGAACGGTTTATCCTGCGGGCACAGCCCATTGTGCAAACAGCCATCAGCGACCGCAGCAGTTCCACACTGCATTACGAGTTGCTACTGGGGCTGCTCAACAAGGACGGATCCGTCGCTTCCCCCGAAGAGTTTATCCAGTCGGCCGAGCGCTACGGCTTTATGACGCTGGTGGATCGCTGGGTCGTGCGCGAGGCGTTTACCTGGATCAGCCAGCTGATGGACGAACAGAAAGTCGTTCCCAACCTGGCCATCAACCTGTCCGGCGCCAGTGTCACCGACGACAGCTTCATGGAGTACCTGTTGGAGCAGATATCTGAGTTCGGCGTGGGCACCAGCCGCCTGTGTTTCGAAATCACCGAGACCGGCACCATATCAAACCTGATCAAGGCATCGGATTTCGTGCGCGCCTTCAGGAATATCGGCTGTAAGTTCTCGATCGATGATTTCGGTACCGGGCCCGCCAGTCACAACTACCTGCGCGAGTTGCCCGTTGACTATGTGAAGATCGACGGCAGTTTCATCACCGGCATTCACACCAACCGCAACGACTACGCGATGGCGCGCTCCATCAATGACCTGGCACATTTCCTCGGGCAGGAAACCATCGCAGAATCTGTCGAGAATGATGAAATCATTGTCAAACTCGAAGAGTTGGGCGTCGATTATCTCCAGGGCTGGGGCATAGGCAGGCCCAAGCCACTGGCCCATGTCACGGCCGACCTGTCGAACCTCGAGAAATAAGCTGGCCTGCCAGTGAAGCCGTCCAGCCGGATCGACAGGGACTTCAGTCATCTCATCGAGTTGATCTATCGCGGCGCCCTGGAACAACAACCCTGGCAAAGCGCCCTGCCCGCACTGCGCGAGGCGCTGGACGCGCAGGTGGTCTCGCTGGTGTTGCGCCCCCCCACTGCGGATGACCAGGGCGTAATACTCAACAGCGTGCGCCCCGATCCGTCGCGCGACATCAATGACGCCAGCCTGGCGGATCCCAACGACTGGGAAGCCAGCGCGTACCGGGAACAGTTTTTCTCGCTGGACCCTTTTGTCAACCTGCCGCCGGACAAGGTCATTGCGCTGGAGGACATACTGCCGGACAAAGAGTTGTTGAACTCCGATTACTACCTCTACTACCTCAAGCCCATTGACCTGTTCAGGATCCTGGGCGTGGATACCGTCGAGCCCGGAGGCATGTTGGCCCGACTGCGTTTTTCGCGGCGCGCCAGCGAGGCGCGGTTCAGAACGCGGGAACGCGCGTTGCTCGACCTGCTCACCCCGCACTTGCGATTGTCTATAGAGATATACGCCAAGCTCAATCGCATGACCTCGGAGAGGGACCTGTATGCCGGCGCGGTCAATCAACTGTCGGTCGCCACTATCATCCTCGATGAACGGGGCCGCTTGCTCACCACCAACGCTGTCGGCCAGGCACTGCTTGACCAGGGCGAAGGACTCAGCCTGCGCGAGGGCCGCCTGCATATTGAAGGCAGGGACATCAACAAGGAATTGCAACAGGCACTGGCCACCATCATCAGGGCGCAACTACAGGGAGAAACGTCGCTGGTGCGGGCATTACGGGTGCCGCGTTCGGCCGGGCGATCTGACCTGGGGCTTGTTATCCGGCCGGTGCCGGCCTCGCAGTGGAGTGAGGGCCAGTCGAGCCCCTCTGCCGCCGTTTTCATCAGCGACCCGGACTTACAGGAGTCGACCTCGGGCCAGATCCTCGGGGAGCTGTTTGATTTGACGCCCGCCGAGGCAAACCTGGCCACCCTGCTCGCCCGCGGCCTCAGCCTCGCACAAGTCTCCAGCGCCCAGACAATTTCACAGCACACCGCAAGGGCCCAACTGAAATCCATTTTCGCCAAAACCGGTGTGTCGCGACAGGCCGAGTTGGTAAGGTTGGTGCTGAAAAGCGTAGCGTCACTGGGTTGATGTCGCTCCGCGTGCTGCAGAACCCGGATTCAAGCACCCGTGGAATATGCCCGGGCTGGGATGGCATTCACCACTTTAGGGGGATTTGATTCTTGGGAAAGTTGACGGAGTCAAAAAACCACGTCTCGATCGCGTACCGGTTTTGTGCAGGGTTGGGGAGAAACTGTGTCCTGTGAAGCACAAGGTGATCAAAGAAGATCAAGTCACCCTTCCTGAACGTTGGGGTCACAATCGCGTTTTCGGAATATTCGTCGACAATGGCGTTGGCTGCCACCGTCCAGTCCAGAACCCCGGAACGTCCCGCGAACAATTTTTTCAATCGTATCGGGACGATATCAATACCGTGAACATCGCAACTGGCGCCGCAGTCAGAGAGCGGTATCCAACAATTCAAACTGGCGATTTCATCACCCATGAAGGCGCCATCCTGGTGAAAATCAATCGGGGCGGGGGGAGGACTGGATTTTCTAAGATTCCATTTTTTCACTGATACGCAGGGATCGCTGCCAAAGTAGTTTTTCAGCAACGCTTTCAACCCTTTCTGCTCGAATAATTCGAGCAATTTTTCAGCGATATTGGGCGTCCTGACAGTCAGCATTGACTCACTGTGGCCGATGAATCGCGCCAGTTTTGCGCCGTTTTTCACGGAGTTGGAATACGTGGGGTTGAGCTTTCTCTTCTCCTTGATATTCTGGCTTGTTTCCTTCAGGACAGGCTCGAGATCACATTCTTTCAACAAATACCGGTTCAGGACGCCCTCGCCTTGAACGTTAAATGAATAATCGACGTAGGATGCCATCGCAGCGACATCCTTCTCGTCAAAGAAATTGCGAACGATGACACAGCCAGTCTCCTGCATCGATTGTTTCAGGAATTCAAAGGTAAAATCGGACGCGGCTATTTCAGGAATGCGAAAAACATTTGCAGGCTGAGTGGGCGGGCTCCCATCGATAACTCGTTTGGAGACTTGAGGAGCCTTCCCCTTGAAGAATAGAACCCTGCTATTCAGGCGCGACAGGTACCTGTCCCTGCTGACAATGTGGTCGGAGTACAACCTCAGTTTCCGGATCAGGCTGGACATAATTGAGCTTCACTCCCGATGTAAGGCGTGATCGGGGGAGTCTATAACGGGTCTCTGCGATTAACAACTCCAGCCAGCCCGGGGCAAGAGGCAAACTGCAGCTTTGACCTGAATCAACGAAACCATTTCGGCTCCTTGTTATCGTTGCCCCAAGATACGACAGATTGAATTTGATATGGCGCAATTACCCCCGGATGCAAGCTACCTGGATTCGGCGACACCTGAATTTCTGGCTGATTGCGCGCTCGCGACCAAATACAGTTGCCAGGGTCCCCGCTATACCTCATACCCGACCGCTCCGCAATTTCGCGAGGACTTTCCGCGGGATGAGTACTACAACTGGCTGCGACAGAGCGAGGACAAGAAAACCGCCCCCCTGTCCCTGTATATCCACCTCCCGTTCTGCCACGACATCTGCTACTACTGCGGGTGTAACAAGGTCGTCACTCGCGAGAAACACGCTGCCCGCGACTACCTGCGCCGGCTTGGAAAGGAGGTAGCCCGGCAAGCCGAGTTGGTGGGCGGCAGTCGGCCGGTGACCCAGATGCACTGGGGTGGCGGGACTCCCAACTACCTCGACAGCGCCGAAATCACCGAACTCATGCACATGCTGGCCAGCCATTTTCGCCTGCTGGACAGGGGCTACCGGGAATACTCCATAGAAGTCGACCCGCGAGTCACGGATTCCGATACCATCGCCCTGCTTAAGGGCCTCGGATTCAACCGCATCAGCCTCGGTATCCAGGATTTCGACCCCCTGGTGCAAAAAGCAATCAATCGCATTCAGCCCTACCAGCAGGTCGCGCCGCTGGTCGAGAGTATACGCATCAACGACTTTCGCTCACTCAGCTTTGACCTGATCTACGGTTTGCCGCACCAGGACAGACACACCATAGAGGACACCCTGCGCAAGGTGATCGGCCTTAAACCGGACCGTATCGCCTGCTACAACTATGCGCATATGCCCGGGCGCTTCAGCAGCCAGCGTGCGATCGATCGCCTGACTCTGCCGGATCCCCAGGAGAAATTGCTGCTGCAGTACATTATCAGCAAGCGGCTGCAGGAAGCGGGATACCGGCATATCGGTATGGATCACTATGTGCTGCCCGACGACGAACTCGCCGTGGCCCAACAGGAGGGACGCCTGCAGCGCAACTTCCAGGGCTATTCTCTCGATATGGCCGAGGATTTACTGGGCCTGGGGGTTTCCGCGATCAGTCAGCTGGGCGATTTCTACATCCAGAATGACCGCGACCTGGCCAGTTACTATGCACTTATTGACGGGGGCAAGCCCGCCGCACACCGCGGTTGCAAGATCAGCCGGGAAGACAAACTGCGGCGCTATATCATCATGAACCTGATTTGTGACCTCAGGCTGGATATCACAGAGTTCAACCGCCGTTTCGGCATCGACTTTCACGCCCGGTTTCATAGGGAAATCGACATGATGCACAGCATGGAAGCTGATGGCCTGCTGCAGGTAGGTGCCGAGGATATCCAGGTCAATGAGCGGGGCAGGCCCTTTCTTCGCAATATCTGTATGCTGTTTGACGCCTATCTGGGCAACCCTGCTGCCGTTACCCCCCTGAAATTCTTTTCCGCAACAATTTAACCTATGCCCCGTTTAGACATCATTGAAAATCCACTATACTTGTCCCCACTCTTAGCAGGGAAAGTCATGATGACGGCCAATATATCAACATCTGCACAGGAAGAATTTAAACCCTGCCAGCACGATTACCGGGTTAATTGCAGCAACTGTCGCCTCAATAGTATCTGCCTTCCACTGACACTGGAAAGCGAGGATATCGACCAGTTGGACGATATCATCCAACGCAGCAAACCGCTGCAGAAAGGACAGCACCTGTACCGTGAGGGCGATAACTTTCAATCGGTCTATGCCGTGCGTTCCGGCTCGCTCAAGGCCTACAAGACAACTGATGATGGCCGCGAGCAGGTTACGGGGTTTTATTTCCCGGGCGAAATACTCGGGATGGATGGCATCAGCAAGAATACCCACGCCTCCTCCGCAAAAACCATGGAGACTGCTGCGGTATGCGAAATCCCGTTCGCCTCGCTTTCCAAGCTGAGTTCGCTGTTGCCAAACCTGCAACACCATTTTTTCCAGCTGATGAGCCAGAGGATTACCGAAGACCAGGTATTGATCACCCTGCTGAGCAAGAACTCGGCTGATGAGCGAGTTGCAGCGCTGTTGCTCAGCATCTCCAATCGCAACGCACGACGTAAGCTCAGCGGCACCCACTTCAGGCTGCCGATGTCCCGTGTCGATATAGGGAACTACCTTGGCCTGACCGTGGAAACGGTGAGCCGCGTATTCAGCCGCATGCAAAAAATGGAAGTGATCCGGGTCGACAACAAGGAAATCGAAATACTCGATGTCCAGGGCGTGCGAACCATCGCCAATATTGCCGGATGAGTATGGCTACAAACAGCGGAAGCCTTTAGCCCAACCCAAGACCGATGACACTCGATACTGCAGAACGGCATTGTTGCCGGACAATCACTCAAATCCGGGAGAACCGTACCTAATGATTCAGCATACCTTTGGCCTACTGGTCAGGCCCAGCACACACTGGCGAACCATCGCGGCGATGGAAGAGAGTACGCTGCGTACACTGCTCCTCTACCCTTGCGTGTTGGCCATTCTTCCCGCGGTGGCCTGGTACTACGGCACCACCGAAATTGGCTGGACCGTCGGTGATCACGGGGAAACCATACGGCTGACCAATGAGAGTGCGCGCCAGATTTGTATCCTCTTCTACATGACCATGCTCGCCTGTGTCGCCGTCATTGGCTACTTTGTCCACTGGATGGCGGCAACCTATGGCACGGCGTCCAGCACAACGAGGGGCATCGTTATCATCGGGCTTACCGCCACCCCGCTGTTCCTCGCCGGACTGGTCGGCTTCTACCCCATCCTGTGGCTGGATATGCTGATCGGCGTGGTTGCCGTCAGCTGGTCGGTCTACCTGATGTACCTGGGCATTCCCATCGTGATGAATATCCCGGAAGAACGCGGTTTCCTGTTCTCCAGTGCGGTACTGGCCATCGCGATGGTCATCCTGATCTGTTTGATGGTCGGCTCCGTCATCCTCTGGGACTTCGGCGCAGCACCGGCATTTACCGATTAAGTCCGCACCACGGGTATAGCGGCTACAACCCTGCATATTTATTAACTGGAATAGAACCATGAGCGAGCTCAATACTGCACTGGAACACCCCACTTACAACTACAAGGTGGTGCGCCAGTTCGCCGTTATGACGGTGGTCTGGGGTATCGTCGGCATGCTGGTGGGTGTACTGATTGCCGCACAACTGGCGTGGCCGGCCCTGAACTTCGACCTGCCCTGGCTGCACTTCGGACGCCTGCGTCCGCTGCACACCAACGCTGTGATTTTCGCTTTCGGCGGTTCCGCCCTGTTTGCGACGTCTTATTACATTGTCCAGCGCACGTGCCAGGCGCGACTGCTGTCGGACAAACTGGCTGCTTTTACGTTCTGGGGCTGGCAACTGGTGATTGTCTCGGCCGCCATCACGCTGCCGCTGGGCATCACGACAAGCAAGGAATACGCGGAGCTGGAATGGCCCATCGATATTCTGATCACGGTGGTCTGGGTAGCCTACGCTGTCGTCTTCTTCGGGACGATTGTGAAACGCAAAACCCCGCATATCTACGTGGCGAACTGGTTCCTGGGAGCTTATATTCTCGCCGTTGCAGTCCTGCACATCATCAACAGCATGGAAATCCCGGTCGCCATGACCAAATCCTACTCTGTCTATGCCGGCACTGTGGATGCGATGGTCCAGTGGTGGTATGGGCACAATGCCGTGGGCTTTTTCCTGACGGCCGGGTTCCTGGGGATGATGTACTACTTCGTGCCCAAGCAGGCCGATCGCCCGGTGTATTCCTATCGCCTGAGCATCGTCCATTTCTGGGCGCTGGTCGCCGTCTATATCTGGGCCGGGCCACACCACCTGCATTACACCGCCCTGCCCAACTGGGCACAAAGTCTCGGCATGGTAATGTCGATCATCCTGTTAGCACCCTCGTGGGGCGGCATGATCAACGGCATGATGACGCTGTCCGGCGCGTGGGACAAACTGCGCTCGGACCCGATTTTGCGGTTCCTGGTCGTCAGCCTGTCCTTCTACGGCATGTCGACATTCGAAGGCCCCATGATGTCGATTCGCACCGTCAATGCCCTGTCGCACTACACGGACTGGACCATCGGCCACGTGCACTCCGGCGCCCTGGGCTGGGTCGCAATGATTTCCATCGGGGCCATCTACCACCTGATACCCATCCTGTTCGCCAAACAGCGCATGTACAGCATCGGGCTGATCAATACCCACTTTTGGATGGCCACGATCGGCACCGTGCTCTACATCGTCTCGATGTGGGTGAACGGTATCCTGCAGGGCCTCATGTGGCGGGCATATAACCAGGATGGCACCCTGACCTACAGCTTCGTGGAATCAGTGGCCGCCAGCTATCCCGGCTATGTGGTGCGCTTCCTGGGTGGCGCAATTTTCTTCAGCGGTATGCTGGTGATGGCCTACAACGTTTATATGACAAGTCGGCGGGGGGTCGAACCCCTGGCTGTGCCCGCGACAGCGAACGCGGCGTAAGGAGCAGATCATGAAGCACGAAGCAATTGAAAAAAACGTCGGCCTGATGATTGTCCTGACGCTGGTAGCGCTGAGCTTTGGCACCCTCGTGGAACTGGTACCACTGATGTTCGCCAAGGAAACCCACGAGCCGATCGCGGGCTTGAAGCCACTGCCCGCACTGGAGCTGGAAGGGCGTGATATCTATATCCGCGAGGGTTGTAATAACTGTCACTCGCAGATGATTCGCCCCCTGCGCGCGGAGACCGAGCGCTACGGGCATTATTCGGTAGCCGGTGAATTCGTGTACGACCATCCCTTCCTGTGGGGCTCAAAACGCACCGGGCCCGACCTGGCGCGGGTGGGAGGCCGCTACAGCGACGACTGGCATCGCGCTCACATGTACAACCCGCGCGATGTGGTACCTGAGTCCAATATGCCGGCATTCAAATGGTTGTTCGACAGTGAGATTGACGCAGAGATGACGCCCAAAAAGATGGCCGCCCTGCACAAGGTCGGTGTTCCCTACACAGAGGATGACATCGCCGGTGCATCTGCCGCAGTCGCCGGCAAAACTGAAATAGATGCGCTCGTTGCCTATCTTCAGCAGCTTGGCACGCTGCTCAAATCAAGACGCTAGCGCGGAAACCCTGGTATGGATATTAATGACCTGAGAGGCCTGAGCACCGCATTCCTGATGTTTGCATTCATCGGTTTGTGCTTTTGGGCGTACAGCAAAAATCGTAAGAAGTCCTTTGATGACGCGGCTAACCTGCCATTCGCAGATGAGGAGTTAAACCAGCGCACGCTGCGGGAGGAACAAAAGAATGACTAGTTTCTGGAGCCTATGGATCATTGTGCTCACCACCATCACCATTGTGGGTATCACCTGGATTTTGCTGGGAAATCGCAAGCGCGAACAACGACAGACCGAGCGCACGACGGGGCACGTAGCCGACGGCATCGAGGAGTACGACAACCCCCTGCCCGCCTGGTGGTTCTATATGTTTGTGCTGACCATCGTCTGGGGTATTGGCTACCTGATCATCTATCCCGGCATGGGCAACTACCCCGGGCTGATCGGCTGGACACAGATAGGGCAATACGACAAAGAGGTGGCCGCCGCCGATGACCAATATCGCGCTGTGCGCGACCGCTACCTGGCGCTGCCCATTGAAGAAATCGCCAGCGATCCCGCCGTGCGCAAGATGGGCATGCGTATGTTCTCCAACAACTGCGCGCAATGCCACGGCGGCGACGCGCGCGGCAGCTATGGCTTCCCCAACCTGGCAGATGACGACTGGTTATACGGTGGCAACCCCGCACAGATCAAAGCCAGCATCACCGCAGGCAGGCAAGGTGCTATGCCGGCGTGGGGAAGCGTTATCGGTGAACAGGGCGTAGCTGACGTAACGGCCTACATCCTCTCAATCAACGGACGCGAAACGGACGCGACACAGGCGAAAGCCGGTGAACAGGTGTTCCAGACCTATTGTGTCGCCTGTCACGGTGCAGGGGCAGAGGGCAATGTCGCACTGGGCGCGCCCAATTTGAAGAATGGCATCTGGCTCTACGGTGGCAGTGCAGAACAAATCAGCCATAGCGTGCGGGCAGGACGTAATGGCGTGATGCCTGCCCACGCTGACACCCTCAGTGAGGATAAAATTCACATCCTCGCCGCCTATGTTTACGGCCTGAGCCAGTGACACAGGGGTAGGCTTCCAACACGCCATAAGCGCGCAGGTCCGCAGCCAGGTTGCGGTCTGCGCCGCACCGCAATGTGAAAGGGACCATGACTGAGCCGAACCGGATTGATCTGCAAGAGATCGCGCCAGCAGAAGTTGGCGAGATCGACCTGTATCAGCGCCGCGAGAAAATCTATACCCGCAAAATCGAAGGCTTCTTCCAGCGCGTCCGCCTGTTTTCAGGCTGGCCGTTGCTCCTGGGCTATCTGCTGCTGCCCTGGCTGTACTGGGACGGGCGTCAAGCGGTGCTGTTCGACTTGCCCGCCCGCAAATTCGACATTCTGGGGCTAACCTTCTGGCCGCAGGATTTTCCGATGCTCGCGTTTCTGTTGATTATTGCAGCGTTTGCACTGTTTGCCGTCACTACGTTTGCGGGTCGCATATGGTGTGGCTACACCTGCCCGCAAACGGTCTGGACCAGTATATTCATGTGGCTGGAACAAAAAACGGAAGGCAGCCGTAACCAGCGCGTCAAACTGGACCAGGCGCCGTGGTCTGCCGGTAAAATAGCCAGGAAGTCAGCCAAGCATATCTCCTGGTTATTTGTTGCGTTTGTCACGGGGTTTACGTTCGTCGGGTATTTTTACCCCATCAGGGAGTTGCTGGGCAGCATGGTGAGCCTGAATCTCGACACCTGGCCTCCCTACTGGATTTTATTCTTTACCCTGGCTACCTATATCAATGCCGGCTGGATGCGGGAGCAAGTATGCAAATATATGTGCCCGTACGCGCGTTTCCAGTCTGTGATGTTCGATCACGACACGCTGATCGTCTCCTACGACAGTGGCAGGGGTGAACCGCGTGGCTCGCGCAAGCGCGATGCCAGTCGCGAGGAACTTAACCTGGGTGATTGTATAAATTGTGAGCTGTGTGTACAGGTCTGCCCTACGGGGATCGATATTCGTCACGGCTTGCAGTACGAGTGTATCGGCTGCGCGCTGTGCGTGGATGCCTGCAACTCAGTGATGGACAAGATGAGCTATCCCCGGGGTCTCATTCGCTATACCAGCGAACGCGAGCTACAGGGTGAAAAAACTCACTGGCTGCGTCCACGCATCATTGGCTACGCGACGGTGCTGGCCGTCATGATTGGTGTATTCTCCTATACAATGCTCAACCGGACGCCGCTGGAACTGACTGCCATCCGCGATCGCAACCAGTTGTTTATCACCACAGATACCGGTGCAATCGACAATATCTACACACTGCAACTGGTGAACATGGATCGTGAAATGCACGAGTTTACAATAGCCATTTCAGGTATTGAGGGCGCAACCCTCATCGGCGACGCTGTGCACACGCTGGATGGCGGTGAAGTTCGCGCCATCAGTTTGCGGGTGCGCGCAGAACCGACGCTGCTGACAGTCCCCAGCAGTGAAATCACATTTACCGTCGAGGCGACGGATTCACCGGGCCTGCGCACCCAAACCGTCTCGCGTTTTGTGAAACCGCTATGAACAAGCCCATTCCCGGCCGGGATACGAAGCCCTGGTATCGACAGTTCTGGCCCTGGTTCCTGATGGCCTTACCCGCGGCAGTGGTGGTGGCGGGATTGCTGACAGCCTATATCGCACATGACCACGCCGATGACCTTGTCGTCGACGACTACTACAAGGACGGTCTGGCCATCAACCAGCAACTGGCAAAGAAACAGCGCGCGCAGGAAATGGGCTTGTCAGTGCAATTGCGCTTTAACGGCAATATCGTCACCGCTGAGCTGTCAGGGCCGGTCGGGGATTCTGCCCTGAATTTGCTGCTGTCCCACCCGCTTGAGGCGGACCGTGACTTTACGGTGCCTCTGGTGCAGATCGCACCAGGGTCTTACCGCGGGTCTCTGGAGCGCCAGGTCTCGCTGCACTGGCACTGGACACTGCAGGGTCTACAGCGCGATGACTGGCGCCTGGATGGCGAAATACAAGCTGCCGACATCGACAATGCCGCCCCCGGCTGAGGCCCGCACTCTCGAAGCTTCCACCACGTGTTTCCACTGCGGCGAATACGTCGCGCCCGACCTGGACCTCAGTGTGGTCATCGACGGTGAACCGCGCGCTATGTGCTGCCCGGGCTGTTGCGCTGTAGCCAGCCTGATAGCCGGCAGTGGCCTCGAGAGCTTCTACCGCCAGCGTACAAACTACAACGAGCGTCCGCCCTCCCCTGATCCGTCGGATATCGAACAGTACCGGGTTTACGATGATCCGGTACTGGCAGCCACCTTCTCCGTCACCCAAAGTGACGGCACGGTCGACGCCAGCCTGCTCCTCGGCGGTGTGAGTTGTGCAGCCTGCACCTGGCTGATCGAGCACTCACTGGCAAGCTTGCCCGGCGTATCCCGAGCACTGGTGAACCTGCAACAGACCCGGCTCGATATCCGGTTTGATCCGGCTCAGCAACAGATGAGCCAGATCTTCGCCCACATCGACAAGCTCGGCTACCGGCCACGCCCCTACCACACCAACACAGCGCGACAACAAGCCCAGGAACAATATCGCTCTGATTTGCGTCGGCTGGCGGTCGCGGGGCTGGGCATGATGCAAGTAGGCATGTTTGCGATTGCTCTGCATGCCGGCGAAATACAAGGTATCGAATTGCAGTACCAGGCGCTGCTGCGCTGGGTGAGCCTCCCGGTTGCGGCCTTTGTTGTGTTCTATTCAGCGCGCCCCTTTTTCAGCTCTGCATGGCGCCACCTCAGGCGGGGCGCACTGGTTATGGACCTGCCCGTATCCCTGGCGATTGGCCTGGCGTTTGCCGCCAGTGCGTGGGCTACCATGAGCGGCACCGGACAGGTGTACTTCGACTCCGTCGTCATGTTTACTTTTTTGCTGCTGCTGGCCCGCTTTCTGGAGCGGCGCTCCCAGCAGCGTCAACTGTTTACCTGGGCAGATGCACAGAGCAGTTTGCCCAGCGCTGCGACGGTGCGCCGCAACGACCAATGGGTCACGGTTGCCCGTATGCAGTTACAGCCGCAGGACACTATCCTGGTCAAGGCCGGGGAGTCTGTTCCAGTCGACGCGAAAGTTCTGGAGGGTAGCAGCGCCGTTAAGGAGGACACCTTCAATGGCGAACACCTGCCGCGTGGCGTGGCGCCCGGGGATACCATCTACGCCGGCACGGTTAACGTCGATGCCGCACTGCAAGCACTGGTGCTGGTCGACTACAAGGACAGCCGGCTTGCCGCGTTGCAGCGCTCCGTGGAAATGGCGCAGGTCAGCAAGCCGCGATTGACGATACTGGCAGATCGTATCGCCTCCTGGTTTATTGCGGGCATACTGCTGGTGACTACAGCGACTGCCCTGGCATGGTGGCAGATTGCGCCCGAGCAGGCCTTCTGGATCGCACTCTCGGTTCTGGTGATCAGCTGCCCCTGTGCGCTGGCCCTGGCCACGCCCGCAGCCCTCACCAATGCCGCCAGCGCCCTGCGGGCTCGCGGTGTCATTGTCCGCACTGAGAATGCACTGGAGTCGCTGTCGGGGTGTACACACCTGTTGTTCGACAAAACCGGGACCCTGACGGAAGGTGACCTGACAATCTCCCAGGTGCGCCCCCTGGGCGACATGGATCGCGCCACTGTTCTTGCCACTGCCGCTGCATTGCAGCGCTACTCGACACACCCTGTGGCACGGGCTTTCAGTACCATCGCACAGGCCAGCGGTTTTGAGCAGGTCTCCTACCATGTTGGCGCCGGGCTTGAGGGACTATTTGATACCAAGCGTTACCGCATGGGTAGCCGGCAGTTCTGCCAGGACCTTGTACCGGATTTTCCGGAGGCTCCGGACGCAACTCTCTACTGGATTGGTCTGTGCCAGGAAGGCGCGCCACTCGCCTGGATTGGTCTCAACGACAGCGAACGACAGGAGTCCAGAGGTGTCGTAGACGCCGCGCGCGGCATGGGCCTGCAAATTGAGTTACTTACCGGTGACAGCTCCATGCAGGGCCCCCTGCTCGCCCGCAACCTCGGGATCGAGACAGTCAATCGCAACCAGTCGCCACAGCAGAAGATGGCCTATGTGCAACAACTGCAGCGAGACGGCGCAGTGGTCGCCATGGTGGGAGACGGACTCAATGATGCTCCCGTACTGGGGGTCGCCGATGCCTCGTTCGCTGTCAGTGGTGCGACCGACCTCGCGCGCAGCCAGGCCGACTTCGTGATCGTCGACGGCAATCTCGAAAAGATTGTTGAAACCCTGCGCAAAGCGCGACAGTGCCGCAGGGTAGTAAGGCAGAACCTCGCCTGGGCATTGGGGTACAATCTCTGTGCCATCCCGCTGGCCGCACTCGGTTTTGTGCCCCCGTGGGCCGCCGCCATCGGCATGTCCCTGAGCTCGTTGCTGGTGGTGGGCAATTCGATGCGACTGAACCAAAGGACACCATGGAAAGCCTCTACCTGTTGATACCCATCGCACTGTTGTTCTGCGTGATCGCGATCAAACTCCTGCTGTGGGCGATCAGCAGCGGCCAGTACGAGGACCTGGACAAGGAAGCCTGGCGAATTCTGGCTGACGAAGAACCTGCAAAGCCCGACCCGGACACCCGGGACAAACCAGCGATTCCCAACAGCGATGATTGACGCGACACAGGCCAGTACCGCATTTCTGCTGGGACTGTCCGGCGCAGGCCATTGCCTCGGTATGTGCGGCGGCATCGCCGCAGCGCTCAACCTCGGGGGAGCGCGCTCGCCCGCGATCACCCTTGCCTATCACTCGGGCCGGATAGCGAGCTATACCACACTGGGCGCTTTGCTCGGTCTCGCAGCGGCGAGCGTCGATATCGCCGCCTGGACGATCGCTCTGCGCTATCTCGCAGGTGTGCTGTTGATAGGCATGGGGCTCTACATCGCCAACTGGTGGCGCGGCATGGCACTACTGGAACGCGGCGGCGCAAAGCTGTGGCAACCGGTTCAGCGTCTCTCCTCCAACTGGCTGCCACTGCGGCGGTGGCCGCAGGGCTTTGCGCTGGGGCTATGCTGGGGCCTGATGCCCTGCGGCCTGATTTACAGCAGTCTCGCCTGGGCGGCCACGGCGCAGAGTGCTGCAACCTCGGCACTGATGATGCTGCTGTTTGGCCTGGGCACACTGCCCGCAATGCTCTCGACCAGCCTGGGCGCGGCGCGATTGCAGGCGTTACTGCGGCGCCGTGGATTGAAAGTTGTGATTGCGCTGCTGCTTATCGGCTCAGGCGTATGGACACTCTACATCACTGCCTCGCACAGCGGGCACAGCGGACACAACGATGACGCTGGACAGTCGCAGCCTTTGCACCACCAGCACTAGTCACGATCGACATAACAGGAAAGAGCCAACGCCTTTCGGATCACGTCGATATCTGTGCCGTACAGGCAGCGTGTTGAAGAAGTCTCAAGCGAGTGCAAGACCGGGGGAAAACTGACCGGGATGAAAACTGAGGGATTTCCGCTTTCTGGGAACTGGCTTTGTAGGGCGGTTACGGATAGAAAATGTGTTTCTCAGTCGCTCCACGTAATTCGCTTGGTGAGAAACACATTTTCTATCCGCAACCTCAGTACACACCATTCGACTAGATCAAAAAAAACGCTCCATTCATGCACCGGACAATCTAACGTTCATCACACATCGTGCCGTAGCATTGGGATGCAGGGCTCGTACCCCAGTAGGCGTTTCACCAAGCGAATCACGTGGAGCGACTGAAACGCCTACTGGGGTGCGAGCCCGTCGCCCACGACCAACCCCCCGACAGCCCTACGAAAACAAGCCGAGCTATCAGATCAAGGATTTTCAACACACGCAGCTAGCGTCTCACTGCGGCAACCGCAGGACGAACAGCGCGTTGCCGGGTCCGGCCTGATAGCGGCCATCGACGCCCTGAAACGTGCTGTAACCTGAGTTAACCAGCAGGCCATCCCCGGCAATCACGACCCCGACGGAATCGATGGTGCCGCCATTGCCAGGTTCGCCGTTGATATCAGTAAAGGCAACAGCGGTGTCGATAGACCATTTTTCAGTGCCGTCGCGCGTAGAAAATGCCCTGACTGTGCCATCCAGTGAACCGGCAAACAGCAGGTCATTGCTGATGGCAAGCGCGGCGGAATACAACTCGGATGTCGTCAATCCCTCAAACGTGCGCGTGGGATGAATCTCCCAGTCGATGGCCCCGCTCTCGAGGTCGAGGGCATAGATGCCGGGCCTGGCACCCGGGATCAGGTCCGCCAGGCCGCCCGATGCCTTGTCGATACTGAAGTCTGTCGCCGCGGCATACACGCGCTGCTCGTCTACCGCCATACCCCAGTGGATGCCGCCCAGCGCAGAACCTTTACTCACTTTGTTGGACCAGTTGAGGGTGCCGGTATCGGCCTGGATTGAGTACACCACGCCACCCTTGTCCCCGGCGATCAGGGTGTCACCGTCATCGAGCAGTATCGGGGCGGCGCCGAAATCGAAGTCATGGCCCGGAGGATTGGAGCAACGCAGGGAGTTTATAATCCCGCAGTTCCCGTTCCATGTGTCATTCTCTCTCGCCTGGAATATCCAGTTCACTGCACCGCTGTCCATATCGAGCGAGATGATGGCGTCGGATGTGTTTGTCGCCGGTTCAGTGTAGTTCTGTCCGGTGCCGATATAAATTGCATTGCGCCTGACATCCAGGGTGGGCGTCGCCCATACCGGTGCACCATTGGGCCCAATTCGCTCACCCGCTAACACGACCTCGCTTGCATCCTTCGTCGTGTGGAACTGCCATAAAACCTCCCCGGTGCGCGCCTCCAGCGCAACCAGCATGCCGTGGCTTATGCAACACGCGCCCGGCAGGAGCGCCGTGGCGAGCACTTCCTTGCTGGAGACGGGAACAAAAAGCTTGCCGGCATGGTGCTGCATGCCCCCGGTTACAAAGTGGAGATAGGGGATGGTGCCCACAAACTTCTGCCAGATGGGCTCGCCGTTCGCCGCATTCACGGCGTAGACAATACCGTTGAAATCCGCGACGTAGAGCACCGCGGGCGATACGTCATCGCCGGCCACAAACAGTATGGAGGCGGAGCGGAAATTCACGCCGCTACCCGGCGTGGTAAAACGCCAGTAGCGACAACCCGATAGCCTGTTGATGGCGAGCAACTGGTTGCCACTCGTCAGGAATATAACCTGTGCGGTCACCGCAGGTGCCCCTCGCTTTTCAGTCACGGACGCCTGTGCGTAGTGAAAATTCAGCGTCAGGGTGTCGACATTACTTGAGTCGATCAGCGAGGGCTGGTTGCGGGTATTGGAATCATTAAATCCGAAACCATTTACAATGATGGGCGCATTCACATCGACGGTGTCGCTGCAGAGTCCTCCCCTTGGTTGGGGCGTAACCGGATAGGAGAGAAACGCCAGCGACGGCGCTGCGCTCGCACTATATTCCTGATTGCCGGTGTCGCTGCAGGCGGCCAGGAAAGGCAGCAAAAGGGTGAGGAGTACAACGGTGCGCATGGTTATTTTCTGCTTATTGTGAAACCATAACGATAGCATCCCGGTGTAGAAAGACCAATAATCAGCACCGGACAGCAGCTACTTCACGAGCGTATGGCGTGCTATTCGCTTTTGCGCGGCTGGAACTACCAGGTGAAGACTGAAGTGCCGCGAAGAAACACAACAGGGACATCACTGCTTATGCCGCGTTACATCCGGTTTCTACTCATGGCAATTTTCTGTTCGCTCGGGTTTGGCGCGCAGGCGAGTACCAACGTCGCGGGCCCCCCGCTGGGCGAGGGCCCAATCGTCGTCGATATCGGTTTTCTTCTCAGCAACATCAACGCCATTTACGAGGAGGACGAGACCTTCGATTTTGAAGGTGTGTTGAGCATGCACTGGAAAGATTCGAGACTGGCGTTTGATCCGGCGGAAACGGGCTACGATGAGCTCTATTACCAGGGAAGTTTCCAGTTCAACGAAGTGTTCAGTGGGTGGTGGCCGCAGATTATCCTGGCCAATGAAGCGGGCCGGTTTGACCGCGAGGGTGTGATGTTGCGAATTACACCGGACGGTGACGTCTATTACACGGAAGAAATAGACGCTATTGCAAAGTCGTACCTGAAGCTGGCGCGCTATCCGTTTGATCGACAGCAACTGGTCGCGATTTTTGAAGTGTTGGGGCTTAACAAGGACCAGGTCAGCTTGCGCGCTGATGACCGCAACACGGGCATCTGGAAAGACGATCACCACGAGGTTAAGGTGCCGCAGTGGCGCGAGCCCCAACTATCGACATCTGTGGTGGAATACATGCCCGTTTATCTCGACGGTAGCGACGTTCATGTGAAGGCGTTTAAAGTGCAGGTCGATATCGAGCGCAACTACTGGTACACGTTGAGGCTTGTCGCGCTCCCCGTGATGGTATTTGTAATGATGTCGTGGTCGGTATTCTGGATGGAGCGCTCCTCGCTGGGGGATCGCATGGATATATCCTTTATCGGTATCCTGACGGTGGTTGCGTACCAGATCATGTCCAGTGAAAGCCTGCCGAAGATCTCGTACATCACCGTGCTGATGTCATTCATGATTATCAGCTTCCTGATGATGTGCGCCAGTATTGTGATAAACCTGCGGGTCGCTGCACTCGACAACAGCAGCCGCCAGGTGCAGGGGGATCGCGTGGACAGGCTGTGCCGTGTGTTATTCCCGGCGAGCTATGTGTTGATTACCGGTCTCGTAGGAGGATACATCTATATACAGGGCTAGCCCGCTTCACTGGCGGGCTGCTCATGTTGTAGCGCTCGTCTGATATTCGAACTGCGGCTGTGCTCGCCCGAATCAGGGAGTATCGTTCTCCGTGAGGCACAGGCCGCCGAGCCACCACTTCGGCGTACAGTCATAGGTTAGCCGACCCCTGTCGCCGTGTTGAAAGTCCAGTATCCTCTCAATCTGCTTGTCCGGTGGCATGCCCGGCGCCGGTTCATCCTGCAGGTCTGCCAGCGGAATGGGATAGGTCGCCCAGTCCTTCGGTGCGCGCCAGCCAGGCGGGGGCACCAGTTGGCTGCGTGTGCCATTGATGGGGTAGAGCGAACGCCACTCGTGAATCATCCCGGCGAGTTTTTGCACCACATCCGGATAGGCCTGGGCGAGGTTGTTGTACTCAAACGGGTCATCCTGAATCCTGAATAAATAGTTTGTCACGGTAGTCTCCAGCTGATCCTGCTCGATCTCCTGCACCAGCTTCCACTCGTCGTTAAAGGCCGTGAGATTGAAATGGCCGTAGATCGGTGTCTCCGACGCGAAATACACCAGCTCGTCGCGCGGCATTGCGGTGCCACTGGCAATCGCCGGCCACATGCTGATACCGTCGAACCGGCGTTTATTCTGGGGTGGGATGCCTGCTGCCTCCGCCAGCGTTGGGAACACATCCATCGCCGTCATGATTTCTGTCATTTTCTCACCCGCCGGGATGTGTCCTGGCCAGCGCATAATCGACACCACGCGAATGCCGCCCTCGAATGTCTCACCCTTGCCGCCGCGCAACGGCGCATTGTCGGCGCCACCGACAGAATAGGCTGCGCCGCCGTTATCGCTGAAGAACAGCACGATGGTGTTGTCGGTCAGCGCCTCCTTGTCCAGGGTGTCGAGTACCTTGCCGATGGCCTGATCCATCCCGTCGACTACCGCCGCGTACATGGGCCTGGCGCTGTCCTGCATCAGGAGTTTGGACATGCGCCGCGTATCATCGGTCTGTTTGGCACGGGCGGGCGCGAGATCGGTATTGATATCCTTGTACTTTTCCTGAAGCTCCTGTGGTGCATCCAGTGGGGTGTGGGGTGCGATGAAGGGCATATAGATAAAGAACGGCTTTTGCTTGTCGCGCTGGCGGATAAAGCGCGACACCTCATCGGCCAGCAGGAACGATTCGTAGCCCTGGTCGTCGATGGAAACGCCGTTGCGTTGGAAGTCCTTGCCGCCCTGATTTGCGAAGGGCGGGTAGAAGCCGACCTCGGTATGCAGGTGGCCGTAGAAATGTTCGAAGCCCCTGTTGTTGGGGTGATACGTCATCTGGGCGTGGCCCAGGTGCCACTTGCCAACCATCGCGGTCTGGTACCCCGCGGCCAGGAAGGTCTCGGGCAGGAAGTGTTCATCGGGGTGAATCCCGTTGGTATCCCAGGGGAATATCACACCGTAGGCGACGCCGAGACGGATGGGGTCGCGACCGGTCATCAGGGCCGCGCGGGTCGGCGTACAGATCGGTGTGGTATAGAAGCGATTGAGTTCCATACCCTCTGCCGCGAGGCGATCCAGAGAGGGCGTATCGATGTCACCGCCGTGAAACCCGACGTCATTCCAGCCGAGGTCGTCAGCCACGATGACGATGACATTCGGGCGCTGTTCATCGGCGCTGGTAACGGTGGCGCCAAGCAGGATCAGTAAAGCCACGATGTGCAGCCCGGGATTCACGAATCGAGTCATAATATTCTCCGCATTCTGTCGCACTGCGACTGATGATCAAACTGAAGACTACCGGGCTCGCCGCTGGATATCGTTATTGCAATCTTCCTTCTGCGGCCGGTCAACAATCGGTGATCTCTGGAATTATTCCACTTTACACCACACTGGCTCCATAGTTTCTGCACATTCTCCCTGTTTAATGGCGATAAGACTACCAGACTCGCTTGGAGAGTGATCATGCACATTTTGACCCTTAGCATTATTGTAATGGCGATAGCCCTGCTGGCCGCTTGCGGCGGTGGCTCTGGCTCGGACGCGTCGTTCTCTTCCGATGCAGCGAGCAGCAGCGATCAATCGACGGGTACCACCGGGGCATCAGGTACAACCGATGGTATATTCTGTGATTACAGTGATACGACCTATAACAGCCAGGCCTCGCTTACCTATACCAGTGAGTCCGAGTGGACCTGCACGGGCACCACGCGTGAGCTCGCGGCCAACGGAATTCCCGATCACGAGGTGGGAACATTCCCCAATCCGGGCAATCCCAACACGATCGCCGAACAGATTGTGTCGGCCAGCTACACCCTTGAACCGGTTGAGAGCACGTTAGCTACACCGCTGGGCGGTCCGCGCGGCGCAATAGGTTACGTACTCAATGGCATCAAGATCGATGCCGGTACTGGTGGCAGCTGTGACGATTCCGGACTGGTCTGCAGCCTGGGTGGCAGCGTAGGCAGCTGGAATATCGAAGCGCTGGGTCAAAGTTCCTTTGACTTTGGAACTGATGCGAACAACGCGCACGTCCAACCTGGTGGCGCCTACCACTATCACGGGATGCCCGAGGGTTTTGTTGCCAAACGGGGCGGGGACAGCTCCACGATGACGCTCATCGGCTGGGCCGCAGATGGGTTTCCCATCTACGCCCGATATGGCTACAGTATCGCGGACGATGCCAGCTCCGGGATAAGGGCCATGACTGGCAGCTATCGGTATGTCGCCGAGGTGAGCGATAGCAGGCCGTCGACGGCTACGTTTCCACTGGGTACGTTTGCCCAGGATTATGAATACGTTGAGGGCTCGGGTGATCTGGACGAGTGTAACGGCCGCTTTGGCGTAACACCGGAGTTTCCCGAGGGCATCTATCATTACTACGCCACCGACACCTACCCCTACTTTCAGCGCTGCGTCAAAGGCCTGCTTTAGACGCCAGTTGAAACACAACCTACGTACAAATCGTGATGGAATCATAAGGAGTGAATGGTATGCGCTTTTTACATCGATACTTGCCTGTATCCCTGGTTCTGGTCACCCTGAACCTGATGCCGGTGTCATTGGCCTATGCCCACCTGATGGCGGCGCAGCACGGGACTCTGAATATTGTGAATGACGGCGTCTTCATGGTGCTGTCACTTCCCGCTTCGGCGTTCCAGGGGATTGATGACGACAACGATGGCAAGGTTTCAATGATAGAGTTCAACAACCATCGCGCCGCTATTGTTTCAGCCATCAGGGAGAATGTAATCCTGAGCGACGCCGAAGGAACGCTGGCCCTGCGGGAAGTCCTGCTTTCTCCCGTTGCGCAGCACGACACGAGCGAAGAGTCGATTTCGCAACTGACGATTATGGGCCGGTTTTCGTTGAACGATATCGCCAGCCCACTGCGTATTGAAATAGGCTTGTACGGCAAGGGTGTTACCGAGCAGAGTCTGGAAATTGCCGCCACTCGCTCCTATGATCGCCGCAGAGACATTTTTGAACTCACACCGGCAGCCCCGGCATCGTTGTTGTTTTCCAGCAGTCTCTAATCGCGACGCCATGCGCCGCCGAGGTATAACCGAATGAATGAGCGGTGCTCCGGAGTAAGGATTTGACACTTTCTATCGCCCAGAAGTTGATTGCAGCATTTGTTGGCCTGACATTACTGGTGTTAATTGCGACGCTGGGCCTGGCGCGCTGGAGTTTTGAGCAGGGTTTTCTGGATTATGTTAATGCGCTTGAGCAGACACGCCTTGAGCAGGTTCAGAACGATCTGGCAGCCGCGTATGAGGCGGCGGGCAATAGCTGGAGCAGTGTGACTGAGCAACGCTTTGCGGGGCTGGTCTATCGTTCTACGCCGCGCGAACCCTTTGGCGGTCCGCCCCCTGCTGATCGCGTTGGCGAGGCTCCCCCGCCACCCGCACGAGGGCCACGGCCACAGGGTCCGGGTGCTCCCCCGACAGCACTCTATGATGTGACGGGTAGCCTGGTGGTGGGCGAGCGCGTTGGCACTGGCGATACGAAGACGATTCGCGTGCCCATAATGGTCGATGGCCAGGCTGTCGGGGAGTTGCGCAGTGCCCCGCGCCGCCAGATTACATCGCCCCTGGAAACGGAATTTTCCAGGCAGCAGCTGCGAACGAGTTGGCTGCTTGGCGTATCAAGCCTGGTTCTTGCCATCGCTGTCTCCCTGGTGCTCGCCCGCGGTTTGTTGGCGCCGATCCGGCGTATGATCGACAGTGTGGCCAGACTGTCCAGCGGCGACTACGCTCACAGGATGAACGAGAGCAGGGGAGACGAACTGGGCCAATTGACCAAGGATCTGGACCGGCTCGGTTCCACGCTGGAAGCGAACCAGTCATCGCGCAAGCGCCTGTTGGCAGACATCTCCCATGAGTTGCGTACGCCACTGACAGTGCTTGCCGGCGAGATAGAGGCGTTGAAGGATGGGGTGAGGGAATTTAACGCGAGACAGCTGGATTCTCTGG
Organism: Halioglobus sp.; assembly: GCA_020443325.1. Taxonomy (GTDB): domain Bacteria; phylum Pseudomonadota; class Gammaproteobacteria; order Pseudomonadales; family Halieaceae; genus Marimicrobium. Next base: position 2,849 of record JAGRIK010000128.1, on the reverse strand, counting down.
ACCAGGAAGTGCAGCGCCTGAGTCACCTGATCGATGATCTGTACCAGTTGTCGATATCCGATGTCGGCGGATTACGGTACCAGTTTGCCACCGTCAATATCGCGGACTGCCTGCAACAAGCAATCGACCGGATGCGCGATCGAGCTGCAGCACAGGGCATAGACCTGTCTCTCCAGCTGCCGGAAGTCGACGCTTCCAGGTCTGGGATGGCGGTGACCGCAGATATCAACCGTATAGAGCAATTGCTACTCAATTTGCTCGAAAACTCGTTGGCATATACCGATGCCCCAGGGAAGATAAACGTCGGCCTGTCACGCACGGCGACGATGGCTGTCGTCTCGATCGACGACACTCCCCCCACCGTCAGGGATAGCGATTGCGAGGCGCTATTTGATCCGCTGTTTCGCGGGGAGGCGTCTCGCAGCCGCCGCACCGGTGGAGCGGGCCTGGGTCTCGCTATCTGCAGAAATATCGCTACCGCACATGGCGGTAGTATCGTGGCAGCACCTTCTGCACTGGGCGGCCTGGGTATTCGTATCGAATTGCCACTGGCAGGGAGAGATGGCGAGTGAATTTTCAGGATATTCTGGTGGTGGAGGATGAACCCAAGATCGCCCAGTTGCTGTTGGATTACTTGGAGCGAGAAGGGTTTCGTGTGACCGTGTTGAACGATGGCGTGCACGCCGTGGAGATGATCCGTGAGCGTGAACCGGGTTTCGTTATCCTCGACCTGATGCTTCCCGGAAAGGATGGCCTGACGATCTGCAGGGAAGTGCGCCAGTTCTCAACTTTACCGATTATGATGCTAACCGCCAAAGTCGATGAGATCGACCGCCTTATCGGGCTGGAACTCGGCGCCGACGACTATGTTTGTAAGCCCTTCAGTCCGCGTGAAGTCGTCGCTCGCGTGCGCACGATCCAGCGACGCTTGCGGCAACAGCAGACAGTGGCCACAGCGGAGACCGGGCTGAGCTACCGCGGTGTCACGCTTGATCCACAAAAGTACGAATGCAGTGTGCAGGGGCAACGCATTGAGTTGACGCCAGTCGAGTTCAAGCTGCTGCATGGCATGGTGTCGCAACCGGGGCGTGTTTTCTCGCGCGATCAATTGATGGATATCGCCTATACCGATGATCGCGTTGTCAGCGATCGAACAATCGATACCCATGTGAAGAATCTGCGCAGGAAGCTGTCACAATCAGGCGATGAAGTTGGACAGGTCCACTCCATCTACGGCGTCGGCTACAAATTCGAATAGTGAACGTTTCCCCACGCTGACCAACGCTAACAATTCTTCACATTTCCTACGCACCCACTCCTTGCTTAGTGTCCAGAATGCAACTGTTCCACTTACAAACAAGGAGATTGCGATGAACACCAGACAACTTATCCGCGGTATCACGAGAGTATTCATTATCGTGAGTTACCTTTCATACACTGTCGCCAACGCCCAGCCTGCGCAGCAGTCGGGCGAACGGCGCGGACCGCCGCCAGAAGCGCTGGAGGTGTGCGTTGACCAAACGGAAGGTGCAGCGTGTACCTTTACCAGCCCGCGAGGCGAGGTCACCGGCTCATGCATCGCCTCACCAAAGGGTGAGGAGGAGTTGGTTTGTGCGCCCGAGGGAGGCCGCCCGGGTGGCGAGCATGAAAATTAAACCTGTTTGCAGTGGCGATACCGCTGCGACGCTGGTAGCACTGGGGTTTGTTCTTATGCTCGCGCTGTTCGCGTTCCCGGCGGACGCCGCCGGCCCCCCCAGGGCGCCCGGGCATTATCCAGCGATTGGTGACCACGTCAGGGCTTTACCGCCTGGATCCCGGACAATCAAGGTCGGGCGGCAGGACTACCGTTATCATAACGGTAGTTTCTATGCCCCGGGGCCTGCGGGTGCGTATGTTGTGGTGCGGGCACCTATTGGTGCGCAGGTGAGTGTTCTGGCGCCGGGGTATGTGAGTTTCAGTATTGGTGCGGGACAGTTCTTCTTTGCCAACTACACGTTCTATGCCTGGAATGAGGAGCGAACTGGCTACGTGGTTGTTGAGAAGCCGCCGGGTGCAGAAGCCGCGATTGCGGCCACCGGGGCGGCCTCGACTGCAGAGATTTATGTCTATCCCAACAAGGAACAGAGCACTGAACAACAGGGCCGGGATCGCTACGAGTGCTACCTCTGGGCGGTGGAAAAGTCGGGTTTTGATCCGGTTGCAGGCGAGCCGGACGCCGCCAGGTCCAGCGACTACCAGCGAGCGATTGCAGCGTGTCTCGAAGGGCGTGGCTATACGGTAAGGTGATGTGCCAGCACACCCGGGTCGTCAGGGTGTGGGTTGGTGTCGCCCGATACGCGCCGGATCGGGCCTGAGGGGCTGTTCCAGCGCCCTGAGCAGTGGCTCATCGCGCTGGTAGGGGTCGCTTTTGAAATCGACAGATCCGTCGTCCTGTACCTCGACTGTCCAGTACACCAGGTATATGGGTACGGATTGACGCAGCGAGACGCGTCGGGTTTTCTTCTCGTCGATGACACTGGCGATTGCCGCCTGGTCCCAGGCCGGGTCATCCAGCAATAACTCAGCAAGTTCCATGATCTCTTCCACCCTTATGCAACCCGAACTGAATGTGCGCTCGCTGCGGCTGAACAGGTCCCGGTTGGGCGTGTCGTGCAGGTAAACCATGTGCTCGTTGGGGAACATGACCTTCAGTCGCCCCAGGGAATTGTTGGGCCCGGGCAGCTGGCGGAGTATGTAGGGAAAGCCCCGCTGCCGGCCGCGATGACCCCCGGCTGCACCACCCAGGCCTGCGACTTCACCTCCGCCCGCGGGTCGTTCGACGGCGGCGGGTACACGGTGCTGGGCATCTC
>JAGRIK010000127.1 GCA_020443325.1 Halioglobus sp. | reverse complement strand
TGGGGGAGAATATCGTCACCGCCTGCGACACCTGCCGCAAGGACAGCATTCCCGGCACCGGGCTGCTGCCCAAGCTCTATCAGGAGTCCGCCACTGTCACCACCGAAATTCAGAATCTGGTCAGCGGCGCGACACCACCGACTCTGGCCAATCTCGATCAGATCACCGCGCCCGGTGTGGCCATCACCCGTCAGGTCATCGAAGCGATCCGTGAGATGCCGGCCTCTGAGCAGAACCTGATCATGGGCCGCCTGGTCTCTGAAATCAGCACCGCCCGCACGGTCGAAAAAGCACTGTATGCCCGGCGCTTGCTGTTGTCCGGGCGACAGGTGCCGGAAGTCTATGCCACCGAGGTGGCCCGCGAACACGCCGACAACTCCATCGCCGAGCTCGATAAAGAGATCGAAAACCTGCTATTTGAAACCCGTGTGCGTAAAGAAGTGGTCTCCGACACCGTTGCTACCCTGCTCCAGCGCGCGGCGGCTAAACGGCAGAGTTCACTGACGGTACCAGAGGTACCGACACTCGACCCCAACCCATTGCGAGGCGGCCGTGTGCAGTAATATCCGCGCAAGAAGCAAAGGCTTTCTGCTGTGCACCGCCGCGGCCGCGTTGTTAACGGCGGGAGTGGGTTATCTGCTCATGGTTCGGTTGCAGACCGACTCTGTGCAGTCCATCCAACAGAATCTCGACAGCTGGCGAATAACACTAACGCTATGCCGCTGGACGGTTATCGCGCTGGTGGCATTCAGTTGGCACTATGCTGTTCTGCGTTTTGCTGCTGCCAGCAAGTTGAGCGCCGTCCAGGCGGAGCACCTGCATGGAATGCGGTGGCGAGCGTTTACCTGGCTGATCTTGCTTGAGTTGGTGCTGGGGCAGGGGATGGTTGTGAAGTTCCTCGACCTCATAACAGGGACGAACGGCTGATGAGCGTCGACAGTTACCTGGAGCTTTTCACTTCGCTGTTTGGGTGGGCCTTCTACGGCATACTGTGGGACGTGCTGGTCAGTACCGGTATCGTCTATCTGCCGTTCCTGGGGATCCTGATCGATAACTGGCGTGAACCGGCGCAGGGCGGTGAAGTCGGCCATGCCAGCGGCCTGTCGCTACGGCGCATGGAAATCGAGCTGTTTATTGCGCTATTGGTAGTCGTGCTCGCTGGGCAACCCGCTGCCCTGACACCGCTCAATGCGGCAACCCTGTCCTACTCGCCACCACCGACCTTGCTAAATCCAACACCTGCGACAGCAACAGTGGCGGCTCCCCAGAGCACCTATGGCACGACGGGCTTTACCGGTTCCGCCGCAACCGTCAATGTTCCCGTCTGGTGGTACGGCGTGATCGCCCTCAGCTCCGGCCTGAATCACGCCATTGTCGAAGGCCTGCCAACGGTGGCGGATATGCGCACCTTCGAGCAGCAAGCACATTTGGCCACCATCGCCGACCCGCGCCTTCGGCAGGAGGTGAGCGATTTCTTCAGCCAGTGCTATGTACCAGCGCGCTCCAAATATCAGGCCGAGCGGCCCGATACCCCGGCGATCAGCGCCATTCTTGCCACCTACGGTTCCGATGACCCGGACTGGATGGGCTCCCACGTTTACCGGGATACCACGGGCTTCTACGACACCTTGCGCCCGGCCAATCAAATCACCGGCTGGGCTTACAACGCGGTCAGGGATACCGAATACGATCCCGCGACCCCGCCCGCCTGGGGCAAACCCTACTGCAAACCGTGGTGGGAGGATGGAGCCATCGGCCTGCGGGAAAAGCTGATCAACGAGGCGGACGCGACCTCTGCCGGCTTCTCCGGCCTGGTGGTCGCTATCGCACCGGCGCTGGCCAGTGAACAGCAAAATGACGCTGTCGCCAAAACCGTGCTTACCAATGCGCCGCCTTCCTGGTCGAGCAACGAACTGATCGCCAATAGTGCCTCTGGCTCGGGCTTGTTTAATACGGCAGGGAATATCGTCAAAGGCGGCCTGGCGACCGGTGGTGTGGTCACCGCCTCGGCCCTGTTTTCTGTCACCATGACCGCCGTGCTGCAATCATTGCCGATGGTGCAGGCCATACTGCTGCTGGGCATCTATGCACTGCTGCCGCTGGTCGTGGTGTTATCCCGCTACTCGATTGCCATGAT
>JAGRIK010000126.1 GCA_020443325.1 Halioglobus sp. | reverse complement strand
TTTCACCAAGCGAATCACGTGGAGCGACTGAAACGCCTACTGGGGTGCGAGCCCGTCGCCCACGACCACCCCCCCGACAGCGCTACGAAAAACTCATCTCGCTGCTATTCAAGGAGAAAACAATCCAAGATGTCAGGTTCGTCGGCGGTCGGCGGTCAGCGAAATCAGGCGCGGATTTCCTGGATCTCAACCGCCGCAATCCTGGCACCTTCCTCAGCACTCTTTTGGAACTCCGCAATGCGGTCAAAGTTGAGATACCGATAGATGTCGGCAGACATGGAATCGATGTTCTCAGCGTACTTCATGTACTCGGCCGGTGTCGGCAGTTTGCCAAGAATCGCGCCGACCGACGCCAGTTCCGCAGATGTCAGGTAGACGTTCGCACCATCGCCGAGGCGGTTGGGGAAATTGCGGGTAGAGGTTGATAGCACCGTCGAGTTGGCCGCAACGCGCGCCTGGTTGCCCATACACAAAGAGCAGCCCGGCATCTCCGTACGCGCACCGGCTGCGCCGAAGATGTTGTAGTAGCCTTCCTCCATCAGCTGGTGCTCATCCATCCGGGTGGGGGGAACAACCCACATGCGGGTTGAGATCGTGCCCTTGTGCTGTTCCAGGAGTTTGCCCGCCGCGCGGAAATGGCCGATGTTGGTCATGCAGCTACCGATAAAGACCTCGTCCACTTTGTCGCCCGCTACGTCAGACAACAATCGTGCATCGTCGGGATCGTTGGGCGCACAGACGATGGGCTCTTTGACCTGTGCGAGGTCGATCTCGATGACGGCTTTGTACTCGGCATCTGCATCGGCCTTCATCAGGCTGGGCGCTGCCAGCCACTCTTCCATTTTGCGGGCGCGCCGCTCAAGGGTTCGCCGATCACCGTAGCCCTCGGCGATCATGGTGCGCAGCAGCACGATGTTGGAACGCAGGTACTCGGCGACGGTATCCTCGTCGAGTGCGATGGTACAGCCCGCCGCAGAGCGCTCTGCTGATGCGTCGGACAACTCAAACGCCTGTTCAACGGTGAGGTCTCCGAGGCCTTCAATTTCAAGGATTCGGCCAGAGAAGATATTTTTCTTGCCCTTCTTGTCGACGGTCAGCAGGCCCTGCTGAATCGCGTAGTAGGGTATGGCATGCACCAGGTCGCGCAGGGTAATGCCGGGCTGCATTTTACCCTTGAAGCGCACCAGCACCGACTCGGGCATATCCAGCGGCATGACGCCGGTGGCGGCAGCGAAGGCGACGAGACCAGACCCGGCAGGGAAGGAGATGCCCATCGGGAACCGTGTGTGCGAGTCGCCGCCGGTGCCGACGGTGTCGGGCAGCAACATGCGGTTCAGCCAGGAGTGAATGATGCCATCGCCCGGGCGCAATGAGACGCCGCCGCGCGTCATGATGAAATCGGGCAGCGAGTGCTGGGTTTCGATGTCGACCGGTTTGGGGTAGGCGGCGGTGTGGCAGAACGACTGCATGGTCAGGTCGGCGGAGAAGCCGAGACAGGCCAGGTCCTTCAGTTCATCCCGGGTCATCGGGCCGGTGGTGTCCTGCGACCCCACGGTGGTCATTCTCGGTTCGCAGTAGGTGCCGGGACGAATACCGTCGGTACCGCAGGCCTTGCCCACCATTTTCTGCGCGAGCGTAAAGCCCTTGCCCGTGTCGCCAGGTTGTTCGGGTTTGCGGAACAGGTCCGATGCGGGCAGGCCCAGTGCCTCGCGAGCCCGGGTGGTCAGGCCGCGGCCAATAATCAGGTTAATGCGGCCGCCGGCGCGAACTTCGTCCAGCAGGACATCGGATTTCAGCGTGAACTCGCTCAGTACTTCGCCGGACTCAGACAGAATCTTGCCGTCGTAGGGCCGGATTTCGATAACGTCGCCCATGCCCAGTTTCTCGACTGGGGCTTCGAAGACCAGCGCTCCCGCGTCTTCCATGGTGTTGTAAAAAATCGGTGCCACATTGCCGCCGATACAAATACCGCCGCTTTTCTTGTTCGGTACGCCGTCCATCTCCTCGCCGAAGTACCACAGGACGGAATTCGTCGCGGACTTGCGCGAGGAACCGGTGCCGACCACATCGCCGACCAGTGCAACCGGCAGGCCTTTATCCTGCAGCGTCTTGATCTGCTGCATGGGGCCGGTAACGCCGTGTTCCTGCGGCTCCAGGCCATCCCGTGTCATTTTGTACATGGCCAGAGCGTGCAGCGGAATATCCGGGCGGGACCAGGCATCGGGAGCGGGGGAGAGATCGTCTGTATTGGTTTCGCCGGTGACCTTGAAGACGGAGACCTTGATCGATTCGGGCACTGCGGGCTGACTGGTAAACCATTCCCCATCGGCCCAGGACTGCATCACACTGCGGGCGTTTTCGTTGCCCGATTTTGCCAGTTCAGCCACATCGTGGAACGCCTCGAAGACCAGCAGCGTATGCTTGAGTTCCATGGCCGCCGCAGCGCCGAGTTCAGCGTCAGTCAGTTGGCTCACCAGTGTTTCGATGTTGTAGCCGCCGTGCATGTTGCCGAGCAACTGTATGGCGCTGAGTTTGTCAATCAAGGGGCAGGTGGCCTCGCCATTGACAATGGCCGACAGGAAACCGGCTTTGACATAGGCCGCTTCATCCACGCCCGGGGGCACGCGGTTGCTGATCAGGTCAAGCAGGAACGCTTCCTCACCCGCAGGCGGGTTCTTCAGCAGTTCCACTAGCTCCGCGACTTGCTCAGCCTTTAGCGGTTTCGGGGGGATATTCTGGGCGGCCCGTTCAGCCGCGTGGATGCGATATGCTTCTAGCACAATAGAGCTCCTTTGCATTGCCTGTATCGTCCCGGGAAAGGCCGGGACGCGTGTTCGGAAGAGATGAAAGCAGGCGCGGATTATAGCGTAGAGTGTATTTAAGATAAACGAATCAAGTGCTTATACCTCGCATTCACCCAGGTGATATCGTACACTCCCGACGAACCCCAAGGCACCGGAAACCCCTCTCGCAATGCTCGAACGCGCTGTTAAAACCCCTTGTATCGGAGTCTGTTCGACCGGTATCGGAGATAGCGTCTGTCGTGGCTGCAAGCGTTTCAGTCACGAGGTCATCGACTGGAACAGTTACACCATCGCCCAGAAACAGGCCGTTGATTCACGCCTGTCCGGCTTCCTTTCCCAATGTGTGAGTAACAAACTGCGCGTCGTCGATGCTGCGCTCCTGAAGTGGCAGCTTGGGGTGCAGCAGGTGCGCTATGTCGCGCACCACGACGAATACTGCTGGGTCTTCAGTTTACTCAAGGCGGGGGCAGGGCAGATAAGCGACACGCGGGAATTCGGGTTTGAGGTGGACCTGCGCTACCGCGAGATGCCGCTCCTGGCGCTGCGCGAGCAAATAGACCAGGAGTTTTATATTCTGTCGGAGGCGCACTACGAGCGCTATATGCTCACGCCCGACCTGTTTCGGGAAAACTCGCGATGACATCCCCACACGATCTCGCTGCGGTGCAGTCCTTCCTGTTGTGCCCCACGCCACGCGCCTGGGTCGAATGGGCGCTGGAGAACCCGGAGACACTGTTGATCGATCACGCCAATTGCGAGAAAAAGGCCGCGTCAACTGCGTTGAACCTGATGTATCGCTATGTCGATCACTACACGCTGCTGACCAAACTCTCACGGCTGGCGCGGGAAGAATTGCGTCACTTTGAGCAGGTGATCGCGATAATGCGGGCGCGGTCGATCGATTATCGCCAGATTACCGCCTCGCGCTATGCGGGTGCGCTGCGAGAACAGGTGAGAAAGCAGGATCCCGCCAAGCTGGTCGATACCCTGCTGGTGGGGGCTATTATAGAGGCCCGCTCCTGCGAGCGCTTCGCCGCCCTGGCGCCGGAACTGGATGCTGAACTGGCCGATTTCTACCGCTCGCTGTTGAAGTCCGAGTCCCGCCACTTTATCGACTATCTCAGGTTGGCAGAGACCGTGGGCTCGAAAGAGGAGGTCGCGGCGCGATTGCCGGTATTGCTGGAGTATGAGCGGCGATTGGTTGAGGAGCCAGATTCTGAGTTCAGGTTCCACAGCGGCGTTCCCGTGCGGCCATGAGTGCGTGGCTGATGAAAGCGCCAGTAATAAATTAGGTTAGGATCTTATCCTAACTAATTGATATACATAATAATAAATAAACCTAGAAAGAATTGAGGATGGTTGCGAGGCGGTGTGTGCGCCAGGCGCTCGCAGTGAGTATCACTGTCTCAGCGCCGGCTCGAATCAACCAGATAGGCGGGTGTTAGCGGGGCAGTTACTGCGGTGGAGCCGTTGAAAACTAGTCTTCAACGACGACTATCGATTCGATAATGACCGGATCAGAAGGCACGTCCTGGTGGCCCTTGCTGCTGGAGGTCGGTACCGCGCGTATCTTGTCCAGCACCTCGGTGCCCTCCGTGACCTTCCCGAATACCGTGTAACCCCAGCCCTGCATGTTCTTGCCGCTGTGATTGAGGAAATCATTGTCTTTCACGTTGATGAAAAACTGTGCAGTCGCAGAGTGCGGGTCTGAGGTCCTCGCCATCGCAATTGTGCCAAAATCATTTTTCAGCCCGTTGTCAGCTTCGTTCTCTATCGGGTCTCCGCTGACTTTCTGGTTCATTTCCGTGTCGAAGCCGCCACCCTGGATCATAAAATTGTTGATCACGCGATGGAAAATGGTGCCGTCGTAGAAGCCATCACGGGCATAGTTGATGAAATTGGCGACAGTTTTTGGCGCTTTTTCGGCGTCCAGTTCGAGTTTTATTTCGCCGAATGTCGTGCGAATGATGACCATGTTTTCTTCCTTGGGGGTGTTTGTAGCAAGCCGGGCAATGATACGGACTTTTGCCGCTCAGTAAAACATTTAGGGGGGGAAAGATGCCCAGAAATGCGAGATTGGTCTGCAGTCGGTTGTGAATTAGCTGCCCGGAGGCGAATTGGCTATAAGCACAGCGTGGGAGTCGTTAT